>DATHPQ010000131.1:0-19154 GCA_035483735.1 Xanthobacteraceae bacterium
CGATATCCGATCGGAAAGTTTGATCGATCTTCGCTTCAGCATGGATTGCCGGGTCATAGGTGGAACGAAGTGACGCCGTTCTTCAAACGGCTATGCCCGGCAATGACGCTTGAGAAAACCAACGAAAGAAAAGAAGGGAAGCGGAACGCCGACGGACGCGTATCCAATCGTTCGCATCATTTCGGATGCGGCGGCGTGCTCAGCGGAGCACGCTCGCCTGTCGGCGTTCCACCACGGCTCTTCCCTCGGCACTATTCATCGCCAAGATGCGGCTCATAGCGAGCGAAGCGACGCCGTTCTACGAACGGCTATTGCCATGCTTCCTGGGACGTGGCGGAGCGCCGCTCCTGTCACGTCCGCCTTCCGGCGGCAGAACCGAACGCAGTTTGTGCGGGCGGGTATGGATCAAACTAAATGGAGTCTGCTCTAGTCGGTCAATGATCGAGAGCGCTGGGCCGTTGCGTGCTCGGTCGACCCGCGGCTCACGAGCGGGGCGGGCTGCCGTTGGCCGCCGCGACGCGGGTGCCCCACTCGCGCATGTTGGGGCTGCAATCCTGCGGATCGATGGCCACCTCGATCATGCAAGGCCCGTCGTGGGTCATCGCTTTGCTTAAGGCCGCCGTCAGTTCGCCGGCGGTCTTGGCGCGGAGGCCCAGACCCTTGCCCTCGTCGTTGGTCCAGACCTGCATGAGGCCCGCGTAGTCCCAGTTCTTGATCCTGTTGTACGGGCCCTGATGGATCGCGTCCTCGATGATGTAGCCGTGGTTGTTGACCAGGATGATGATCGGCCGCATGCCGTGGCGGATCATCGTCGAAACCTCCTGCGCGGTTACTTGGAACGACCCGTCGCCGATCATCGCGATCACCCGCGTCGGGGTCGTGAAGCCCATCTCGTAGCCGAGCGTGGCGGGGACCGACCAACCGATCGAGCCGGCCTGGAACTGAATCTCGAAGCGACAGCCTTCGGGCAGGCGCATCTCTATGCCGTGGAACCATGAGTCGCCGGTCTCGACCAAGAGCGCGGTGTCCTTGCTGAGGGCGTCGTGAACTTGGCGCGAAACCTCGGCGATTGTGAGTTTGTCCCCCGGCGGGTCGGCGGCGGACGGCTCCTCCTTCGTCCGGCTGCGGGCGAACTCCACCAGCGAGGCGTCGTTGCGCCGGACCTTATCGGCCAACGCTCCAAGGAAATCGGCGAGTTGGACGTTAGCGTAGGTCGCTTCGGGCAGGCGGATCTCGCCGGGCATGGCCAGCAGTAGCTTTTTCGGGTCGATCGCCGCGGTAAAGCCGGCCGTGGCGTAATCCGACAGCAGGGCTCCGGCGAAGAGATAGGCATCGGCTGACTCGACAACCGAGGCGACGCCCGGCCAACTGACGGGGCCCCAGTAAATCCCGGCGTAGGCGGGGTGGGTCTCGGGGAACATCGCCTTGCCGGCCGGGACGGAGGCGACGGCATAGCCCGCGGCGTTGGCCAATGTGAGGAACGCCTCGCGCGACCCCGGCGAGCGGAGCTTCGACCCGGCCACGAGCACCGGCCGCGATGCTTTGTTCAGCAACTCGGCGGCGTGGTCCGCAGCGTCGGCCAAAGCGGCGACGTCGCTCGCTGGCGCCGCGCCGAAGCGCCGGGGACGCGGCGCCGGGACCGGCATCGAAGCGAGGTTAGTGTCGATCTCCAGCATCACTGGCTTTCGACGCCGCAACGCCAGATCGATCGCGCCGTCGATAATCGCCGGGGCGTCGGCCGCGTGCCGCACTGAGAAGGCGCCGGCTGTGACCTGTGCGTAGATCTCCCGCTGATAGTCGTATCGCACCTCGCCCAGGGCGTGGTGGATGATCCTATCCTGCCACTCCGAGTCGCTGTTGATCCCGCCCACAACGACGATGACCGGTAAATCCTCGGCGTAGGCGCACGCCACAGCGTTCAAGGCGCTCAGCCCGCCGACGCTGTAGGTGACGACCATTGCGGCGACACCATTCGAACGCGCGTATCCGTCGGCGGCATATCCAGCGTTCAACTCATTGCAGCAACCGATCATCCTCAGGCGCGGATTCTCGAGGATCTGGTCGAGGAGGATGAGGTTGAAGTCGCCGGGCACGACGAAATAATCGCGGACACCCGCCTGCTCCAGTCGGGTGGCCAAGTAGGTGCCGACGGTGCTCCCGGTAGCCCCGCTCGACGCCGGGTTCGCGACGGTGCTCTCGGGAGTTCCGCCCGCCGCCGCGTTCGCGACGGGCTTGGACTCCAGGATCGCCGTCCCGGCCGCGACCGCCACACTCGTCGTGCGAAGAAATCGCCGGCGTGAAATAAGTCCAGGGGGTATAAAGGCATCACTTGTAGTCGCGTTCTTTCTGTCAGACATCGAACTCTCCCACGCTGACTTACGGAGACGGCTTTCAAATGACTACAGGGCTGAGGCCTTCCGCACTGATGAACGTCGCCCCGGCATACCGATTTTTGTTAGCTCTCGCCCGGCGAGAACTCGATGGTGATACTGTTGCACAAGAGTGTCCAAGGGCAATAGCGAATGCGTCAGGCTAGATGACGTGGCGCTTGATTGATCTTGCTGAGTTTTGTTTGAAATTGCGCAAAATCGCACGTTTCACGGCGAGCAAGAAGGTTGCGTTCGGCGCGAAAAGCCAGAACGTTCTTGGCGGACACGTGGGCGAGCCATGGCGGGTTTCGCTTCGCGCGCAATGACGGTTGCTCTCATACCCCCACATTATCAATCAACCGCGTCCCCCCGATGCGCGCCGCCACCAGCAACCTGATCTTGCCGCTCGTCGACGTGCCGACCGGCATCAAAGTCTCGGCGTCGCGCGCTTCCAAATAATCGACGGCGAACCCCGTCTTGGTCAGCGCCTCGCGGCCGTGGCGCAGCGCGGCGGTGATCCCCTTGCCGGTCGAGATGGCGCTGGCGCATTCGCTCAGCACGCGATGCAGGGCAGGCGCCACCGCGCGCTCGGCGTCGCTGAGGTAGCGGTTGCGGGAGGAGAGGGCGAGGCCGTCGGCCTCGCGCACGATGGGCACGCCGACGATCTTGGTTTTGAGATCGAGATCGCGGGCGAGGCGGGTCACCACTTTGAGCTGCTGATAATCCTTCTCGCCGAACAGCGCGAAGTCCGGCTCGCATTGGATCAGGAGCTTGCCGACGACGGTGGCGACGCCGGAGAAGAAGTGCGGTCGAAATTTGTCCTCAAGGCCGACGCTCGCAGCGCCCTCCGGCACGATGCGGGTGGCAAAACCGTCCGGATACATGGTGGCGGCATCGGGCGCCCAGATTACGTCGGCATTGAGCGCTTCGAGCGCCTTCTTGTCGGCGGCGAAGGTACGCGGATAGGTGGCGAGGTCTTCGTGCGGGCCGAACTGCGCCGGGTTGACGAAGATCGAGACGATAATGCGATTGGCGCGCTTGCGCGCAATCTCGACCAGCGCGAAATGGCCGACATGGAGCGCGCCCATGGTCGGAACCAGCGCAATGGTTTCGCGCTCCGCGTGGTAATCGGCGATGGCGTGCTTGAGCTGCGGCAAGGTCTTGATGACGCGCAAATGACGCTTCCATTCTCAGTCGTTCGTGGTCGTCGTTTTGGCCGTCGCGTGGCCGGGCGATCACACCGGCTACGATTTATCGCAAGCCTGCGGGTTAACGATTAACTTGTCGCGAGTCATGCTGTATCTTGACCTAGCGCGTTGCAACCCGGAGACTCCGCCGGACCGATCGCAGCGCCGGGAAATGCGTCGACCATTCGGGTTTCACTCGGGGTTTCGTCTCCCATGTTGATGCAGGCGGATGTCGGCAGGCCCTACTCGGCGCATGTCATCGTCCTCGGCAACGAAAAAGGCGGTTCGGGCAAGTCCACGACCGCCATGCACATCGCGGTCGCGCTTCTCCAAGCCGGCCAGCGCGTCGCTACCATTGATCTCGACTCCCGGCAAAAGAGTTTCACCCATTACGTCGAAAACCGCCGCGATTGGGTGACGCGCAGCGGGATAAAGCTCGATGTCCCCGAACATTATTGCGTCGCCCGCGGCTTCGGCACGAGCCTCGAGGAGATCGAGCAGCACGAATTCGCCGCTTTTGCGCAGGCCATCAGCACGGTCGAGCAGAGCCATGATTTCATCGTCATCGACACGCCGGGGTCGGATTCCTACCTGATGCGGCTCGCCCATTCGATGGCGGATACGCTGGTGACGCCGTTGAACGACAGCTTTGTCGATTTCGACGTGCTCGGCGTTATCGACCAGAGCACATTTGAAGTGTCCGGCGTCAGCCATTACGCCGAAATGGTGCGCGAGGCGCGCCGCCAGCGCCGCATGGTCGACGGCGGCCTGACCGACTGGGTCGTGGTGCGGAACCGGCTGTCGAGTCTGGGCTCGCGCAACCGGCGGCTGGTCGGCGAGGGCGTCGAAGGGCTTGGCAAGCAGCTCGGCTTTCGCGGCATCGACGGTTTCGCCGAGCGCGTGGTCTATCGCGAATTCTTCCCGCGCGGGCTCACCGCGCTCGACGAACTCAACGAGGAGACGCTCGGGCTGCGGCCGACAATCTCGCATGGGACCGCGCGCGACGAGGTCAAGGCGCTGATCGACGCGCTGCGGCTGCCGATCGACGAGCGCGGCAAGCGCCGCGCGGCGGCGCGCGCCGAATGGGTCGCGCAGGCGGGCAAGCCGCTCGAGTTCCACGACTTGTTGGCGGATATTGACCTGTTGGCGGATAGTTAGGCTCGGACGAGCCAACGGGAAACCGCCATTGCGGGCCGCGCCGGACAGCGCCACCTTAACCGCCATGAATAATGGCTCCGATCGGCCACCCGGCGCCGGCCACGTTCCGGCGGGCTCGCCGCGCGCCGACATCGACGCGTTCCTCGATCGGGTCAAATCGCTCGGCCGCCCGACGGCTGCGGGCGAGCGCGGCCGGCTGATCTTCGCGCTCGACGCCACAATGAGCCGGCAGCCGACCTGGGACACCGCCTGCCGGCTGCAGGCCGATATGTTCAGCGAGGCCGCGGCCGTCGGCGGGCTCGATATCCAGCTCGTCTATTATCGCGGGCTTGCCGAATGCCGCGCCTCGTCCTTCGTGGCGCAGCCGGAGCGCTTGCGCGAACTGATGTCGCGCATCGATTGCCGCGGCGGCCAGACCCAGATCGGCAAAGTGCTGGCGCATGCGCGGCGCGCGAACGAGCGCGGCAAGGTCGCGGTCGTGGTCTTCATCGGCGACGCCATGGAGGAATCGCTCGACGCGCTGTGCGCCGCGGCCGGCGAGCTCGGTTTGCGCAATGTCCGCGCCTTCATGTTCCAGGAGGGCTACGACCCGGTCTGCGAACAGGCGTTCCGCGAAGTGGCGCGCCTGACGCATGGCGCGTTCTGCCGCTTCTCGCCCGGCTCGGCGCATGAACTGGCCGAACTGCTGCGGGCGGCGGCGGCCTATGCCGCGGGCGGCATGAAGGCTTTGGCCGATCTCTCGGCGCGGCAATCAGCGGGCGCGGTGAAGCTGATCGCGCAGCTTAAATAGCCTATAATTCCGCCATGCCATTCATCCTCGGCGTCGCCGTCCTGATCCTGCTGCTTTGGGCCGGCAATTCCTTCACCAAGGCCGATCCGAAACTGGTTGCGGCGCTCGTTCGCAAGCTCGGCGGCGCGCTGGCGCTGATCGCCGCCGGTTTTATGGTGCTGCGCGGTGAAATCGCCGTCGCGATCCCGGTCGGCCTGTTCGGCTTCGGCCTGCTCGGCTGGTCGACCCACTGGATGCCATCGTTCGGCTCGCGCGCGCAGAAGAGCACCGGCCAGACCTCGCAGGTCCGCACCGCCTTCCTCGACATGCAGCTCGATCACGACAGCGGCACGATGCGCGGCCGCGTTCTCGCCGGCCGCTACGAGGGTGTTTCGCTCGATGCGCTCGACATGCCGGCGCTGGCGGGCCTGTACCAGGAAATCGACGATGACAGCCGCTCGCTACTTGCAGCTTATCTTGACCGCCGGGACGCCGGCTGGCGTGAGCACGCGCAAGCGGATGCGGGCGCGAGGAGCGGCAGAGCTGGCGGGTCCGGCGGGCCGCCGCGCAGCGGCAAAATGACTGAAGAGGAAGCTTATCAGATCCTTGGCATTCAGCCCGGCGCGACCACGCAGGACATCACCCGCGCTCACCGCACCCTCATGAAGAAACTGCATCCCGACCAAGGGGGGACGACGTATCTCGCCGCCCGCGTCAATGAGGCCAAGGACGTCCTTCTTCGTCGCCATCGCTGAGGTACTCCGCACCAAAACCTCGCGAGGGCTTCCCGTCCGTATTTAACGTCCCCGACGCACCCCTTAAGCCGGGCGCTGTTTTGAACATGATCCGTTTTCGAAGATCGTGCCCCCCAACATGCATTGCCGCATGCCGGCACAGCATCCTGCCTCACCAAGGTTAGCGAAGAGTTGAAGAGCGGCAGCCTTGCGGCGCTTCCCGGGCTTTATGTGGGATTCCGCAAGCGCGCGTCAGTTTTTGCAGAGCATGATCCGGAAAAGTGGAAACCGGTTTTCCGAAAAGATCATGCTCAATCAAAATCCTAGAGCGATTACGCTCTAGGCGGCCGTTAGGCCTTAAGCGCCGTCAGTCCTTGAGCGTCATGCACTCGAAATCGCTGCGCTTGAGCTCTTTGCAGGCGCTCTCGGCCGTCGTCTTGTCGAAGCCGGCGAAGCGGGCGCGGTAGAGCGACTTGTCGCCCTTCTGTACCCGTTCGGTGAACGGGTCGGCGGCGGCAAGCGCGGTGTGGACCTTCACCTGCGCATCGCTCAGATGCTGCTTGGCCTGATCCTCGTCGTCGAAGGCGCCGATCTGGATCATCCAGCCGCCATGGGAATGAATTGTCGCGGCGATCGGCGCGTCGGCGCTCGCCATGACGGGCGCTGCGGACGCGGTCAGGACCGGCTGGGCCACAGGAGCGGCAACCGGCTGCACGACTGGCGCCGCGACGGCCGCGACATTGGCGCGGACCGGTGCAGTGACTTTGGCGGCGACTTGCGCCGGCGGAGCGGCAACTTGCGCCGGCGGCGCGGCAACCTGCGCGGCGGCGACAGGATCAGCCGAAGCGACGACGGTGCGCTGCTGCTGGGCAGGAGCGGGAACCGGAAGCTGAACCGGAGCCGGAAGCTGCGCGGCCTGTTGCACCGGCGGCGGCTGCGGCACAGCCATCGACACCGGAGGAGCAGCGACAGGTGGCGCGACTTGCGCCGCGACCGGAGCGGGCGCGGCAGGCGCTGCGACCGGAATGGGCGCCGACACTTGCACCAGCGCCGGCATCGGCGAGATCGACGCGGTCTGCACCGGCGCGGTGCGGAAGGTCACGGTCCGCACCAGAAGCGGTCGGATCGGATCGTTCGAACCCGCGGTCGGGCGCATATCGTTGGTACCCGCGACCTGATTGGCCGCAGCGACGCGCGCGGCAAGCGAGGCCGGCTGCACCGTCGCGGTCGGCGTCGGATCGGCATGCGCCACCGCCGGCGCGGAGGCCATTGGCGCGGAGGACATTGGCGCGGAGGACATGGGAGTCTTGGCGAAGGCCACAGGCTGAATCGGAGTCTCGCCGGAATCGGCGATCATCGGCGCGGTACGGCGGAGCGCGGCTTCCTTGATGTGGTCGCCGATCAGATCGCGCATATGGGCGTCGCGCTCGAAAGCGGAGTGGCCGCCCATAACGACGGCGACGATGAAGTGCCCGTCGCGATGCACCGAGGTCAGAAGGTTGAAGCCCGAGGCGCGGGTGAAGCCGGTCTTGATGCCGTCGACGCCGTCGACCGAGCCGAGCAGGTGATTGTGGCCGTGGATCGACTCGCCGTGGAACACGAAGGTTTCGGTCGAGAAGTATTTGTAGTAGCGCGGGAAGCGATCCTGGATGGCGCGGCCGAGCAGCGCCTGATCGCGCGCGGTGGTGTTCTGGTCGTCGTCGGGCAGGCCGGACGCATTCATGTAAGTGGTGCGCGTCATGCCGAGCGCGTGCGCCTTCTGCGTCATCATCTTGGCGAAGCTGTCTTCGTCGCCGCCGATATTTTCGGCGATGGTGACCGCGGCATCGTTGGCCGAGCGCGTGACAATGCCCTTAATGGCGTCTTCGACGGTGATGGTCGAGCCGGGCTTGAGATCGAGCTTGGTCGGGTCCTGATCGGCGGCGTGCTGCGAGACTTTCAGCGGCGTATCGAGTCGCATCTTGCCGGAATCAAGCCGCTCGAACAGCAGATAAAGCGTCATCACCTTGGTGAGCGAGGCCGGATGACGCGGCGCATCGGGGTTCGCGGCTTCGAGCACCGCGCCGCTATTGCCGTCGACCACGATCGAGGAACTCGGCGGCGAATAATCCTCGGAATGCGAATGCCGGTGCACGTGACCCGAAGACGCGTGACGTTCGTGGGAGACGTGGACGTAAGAGACGTGAATGCGGTGGTGGTGCCGCGCGTCCGCAGCGTCGCTGGTGATGGTGAGAGCCGCTGCCGCGGCCGTAAGACCCACAGTACCGCTGCGAAGCCCCCGACGGGCTTTCGGATTCAGCCAGGCCATTTTACCCCATCCCTGAACGTGCGCCCGTAAGCCTTGTTTGGACGCCGCCCCTGCTTGCCCCGCCGGGTATTCGCCTCTTCCCGAGAGAGGCTTGCCCCGAATCAGTCGTTACCCAGGCAACACGACCAAGAAATTTAAGGCGAGCCCCCTTGCAAAAGGGTTAAGTCAGTATTGCGTCGCCCGCGATTCTTGTACGTTTTTTGTACTCTTTTCAGTGCTGCAACGATTTGAAGCAGCCGCCCGATTGAGCATTCTGCTATTGCCCGTTGCAGTTTTTTGTGCACTGCACTATAGTTATTCTTACCGCTGCAGAAGGCCTTTTCATGGCAAAGGCCGGGATTGCTTCCCTAAGGCTTTGGGAAACCGCGCCAAACCGCCCATTCGCAGCGCCAATTGGTAGCGCCAAGGGGTTCATCATGGCACCGGAAGATATGCAAAAGTTCGGCAAAGAAGGCATGGAAATGGCAATGACGTCGTTCGGCGCGTGGTCAAAAAGCGCGCAGGCCATTGCCGCCGAGATCGCTGACTATTCCAAGAAGTCGGTGGAAGATTCCGCCGCCGCCTGGGAGAAGCTCCTCGGCGCCAAGACGCCGGAAAAGGCGATGGAAGTGCAGAGCGAGTTCCTGAAGTCGTCGTACGAGGACTTCGTCGCCGAAGCGACCAAGATCGGCGAGCTTTATGTCGATCTCGCCAAAGAGGCCTACAAGCCGTTCGAAGGCGCGATGGCCAAAATGAAGTAAGCCGCAACGCTCATCCTGTGACGCGGCGAAAGCTGCGTCCGACGATGGGCAGTGGCTTCGTGTCTCGGGCGTTGCGTCTTCAAGTTTTGGGAATCGCGGATTCGATCGCGGCGACCAGCCGTGTGAGCAAGTTCTCGATTCGCCCGACGCGGAAAGCGATATGTTCAAGCGCGTAGGCAGCGCGCTTGTCCGCGGACGGCATGCTGGTCGCGTCGTAATCCGGCACGAATTCCTGCTCCATCTCGCGGAGGAGTCTTGCCCGCTTTGGGTCGACCATCCTCAATCTCCTGTCGTGCCCGTCTGATGGCCGCGATATAGCCCGAGTCGGCTGCAACCACCAATCGGTTACCGTTGCGCGATGCTGCCAGAGGCTGGGTGCAAAGCACGCCCAGCGGCGCACATCTTGTGTCGCTAAGCCTACACCCTATTTGACATTCTCGGCGGCGCTGTGACGTCACCCGCGTCCGGCCGCCCGTCCGGCAAAAGCCGCGTAATTGTGACCGAAGCGGCGCCGGCGGACGGCGGCGCAGGTCGGGGCAATGCGCTTCGCTCTCGCTTTGGCACGCAAATCGCACTAGCCTTATTGCTGCGCCGGGAACCCAGCCTTTGGATATTGGGTGGGCATTCGGCGGCCACAAAACCGAGCAGTCGTTACAAACTGGGACAGACTTGAGATCTCTGAAGTCAGACGCACCAATGCCGCCGATGGACGTGTTTGAAGCCGAAGTCTTTGATGCGCCGGGAATGCCAGCGCGTCTCGCTGACGACGACCGCAAGCGCAAGAGCGACGGCGGACCCGGCACTGCGGTCATCACCAAGACCAAGCCGCAGACCAAGCGGCCGAACCTCTATCGCGTGCTGCTGCTCAACGACGACTACACGCCGATGGAATTCGTGGTGCATGTGCTGGAGCGGTTTTTCAACAAAGACCAGGAAGCCGCGCATCGCATCATGATGCATGTGCATCAGCACGGAATCGGTGAATGCGGAATTTTCACCTATGAGATCGCTGAAACCAAAGTGACGCAGGTTATGGACTTTGCCCGCAAACATCAGCATCCTTTGCAGTGCATCATGGAGAAGAAGTGATTCCGGGGTAGGGAACACGTCCAATACAAATGATGGGAAATTGAAGAATGCCCACGTTCTCGCGCAGCCTTGAACAGTCGCTTCATCGGGCATTGGCGCTCGCCAATGAGCGGCATCACGAATACGCGACGCTCGAACACCTGCTGCTCGCGCTGATCGAGGATCAAGACGCTGCCGCCGTCATGCGCGCCTGCAATGTCGATCTGGAAAAGCTGCGCCGCAGCCTTATCGCCTATCTCGAATCCGAGCTCGACAATCTCGTCACCGACGGCGCCGAGGATTCAAAGCCGACCGCCGGCTTCCAGCGCGTCATCCAGCGCGCGGTGATCCACGTGCAGTCATCGGGTCGTGAAGAAGTCACCGGCGCCAATGTGCTGGTCGCGATCTTCGCCGAGCGCGAGAGCCACGCCGCCTATTTCCTGCAAGAGCAGGACATGACCCGTTACGACGCGGTCAATTACATCAGCCATGGCATCGCCAAGCGGCCGGGCATGTCGGAATCGCGTCCGGTGCGCGGCTCCGACGAAGAAGGCGGCGACAGCAAATCCGGCGACGAGCAGAAGAAGAAGGGCGACGCGCTCGATGCTTACTGCGTCAACCTCAACAAGAAAGCGCGCGACGGCAAGATCGATCCGCTGATCGGGCGCGAAGCCGAGATCAACCGCACCATCCAGGTGCTGTGCCGCCGCCAGAAGAACAATCCGCTGTTCGTCGGCGAGGCCGGCGTCGGCAAGACCGCGATCGCCGAAGGCCTGGCGCGCCGCATCATCCACGGCGAAGTGCCGGACGTGCTGCGCAACTCGACGGTGTTTGCGCTCGACATGGGCACGCTGCTCGCCGGCACGCGCTATCGCGGCGACTTCGAGGAGCGGCTCAAGCAGGTCATCAAGGAGCTTGAGGCTTATCCCGGCGCGATCCTGTTCATCGACGAGATCCATACCGTGATCGGCGCCGGCGCCACATCCGGCGGCGCGATGGATGCGTCGAACCTGCTCAAGCCGGCGCTCGCCTCGGGCACCGTGCGTTGCATGGGGTCGACCACCTACAAGGAATACCGCCAGTATTTCGAGAAGGACCGCGCGCTGGTGCGCCGGTTCCAGAAGATCGACGTCAACGAGCCGACGGTCGCCGACGCCATCGAAATCCTCAAAGGGCTGAAGCCCTACTTCGAGGACTTTCACAAGCTCAAATACACCAACGAAGCCGTCAAGGCGGCAGTCGAACTGTCGGCGCGCTACATTCACGACCGCAAGCTCCCGGACAAGGCGATCGACGTCATCGACGAGTCGGGCGCGGCGCAGATGCTGCTGCCGGAGGGACGGCGCAAGCGCACGATCGGGCTCAAGGAAATCGAGACCACGATCGCGACCATGGCGCGCATTCCGCCGAAAGCCGTGTCGAAGGACGACGCCGAGGTTCTCAAGAACCTGCAAGAGACGCTCAAGCGCGTGGTCTACGGCCAGGACAAGGCGATCGAAGCGTTGTCGGCGTCGATCAAGCTGGCGCGGGCCGGCTTGCGCGAGCCGGAAAAGCCGATCGGCTGTTATCTGTTCTCGGGGCCGACCGGCGTCGGCAAGACCGAAGTCGCCAAGCAGCTTGCCGCCACGCTCGGCGTCGAGCTGACCCGCTTCGACATGTCGGAATACATGGAGCGGCACACCATCTCGCGCTTGATCGGCGCGCCGCCCGGCTATGTCGGCTTCGACCAGGGCGGGCTCCTCACCGACAGCGTCGATCAGCATCCGCATTGCGTGCTCTTGCTCGACGAAATCGAGAAGGCGCATCCGGATCTGTTCAATGTATTGTTGCAGATCATGGATCACGGCAAGCTCACCGATCACAACGGCAAGCAGGTCGACTTCCGCAACGTCATCCTGATCATGACCACCAATGCCGGCGCCGCCGACATGGCGAAAGCCGCCTTCGGCTTCACCCGCACCAAGCGCGAAGGCGATGACATGGAGGCGATCACCAAGCTGTTCGCGCCGGAATTCCGCAACCGGCTCGACGCCATCATCACCTTCGCGCATCTGTCGCCCGAGGTCATCTCGATGGTGGTCGAGAAGTTCGTGCTTCAGCTCGAAGCGCAGCTTGCCGACCGCAACGTGACGATCGAGCTCACCGATGAAGCCACGCAATGGCTGATTGCGAATGGCTATGACGAGCTGATGGGCGCGCGGCCAATGGCGCGCGTGATCCAGGAGCACATCAAGAAGGCGCTCGCCGACGAGGTGCTGTTCGGCAAGCTCAAGAACGGCGGCCATGTCCGCGTCATCGTCGTCGCCGACGAGGCCGGCAATTCCAAGCTCAGCTTCGATTATCCGGACGGTCCGGTGAAGCCGCGCGCGGAGAAGCTGCCGGAGCCGCGCCGCGCCAAAGCCAAGCGCCGCTCTTCGCCGCGCAAGAAGCCGCCGGGATCCGGCGGACCGAGCGGGCCGGGCGGCAACGACACGCCGCCGCGCCGCGGCACGGTGCCGAAGGTGCCGCTGGTCAAGGCTTAAGCGAGACGTAGTGAGAACAAATTACGCCGGCGGGTCATGTGACCCGCCGGTTTTGTTTTCTCAATAGCGGACATTTAGCAGCAAGGCTCTGACAGCCGCGATGTGCTCGGAACGCGAATGCAGCGCACCAGCCTGCCGTCATTCGATCACCTCGTCGGCAATAGCGATCAGCCCCGGCGGAAACGCGATTCTTTGGCTTGTCGCCGCTTTAAGATTGACGACGAAATCGAACTTTGTCGGCTGCGCGACAGGCAAATCTTGAGGCTTCGCTCCTTTGAGAAGCTCTGCGGTATATCGACCCAACTGCCGATATATTGTCGGAAGGCTGACGCCATAGCTCATGAGGCCGCCAGCAGCGGCATATTCACGAAACGGATATATCGCCGGCAGCGATTTGCGCTCGCAGAATGAGAGAATTAGTTCGCGATGCGCGGTGAGAAAGAGATCCGAGTTGACGACGAGTCCGTCGATTTGGCCCGGGGGCCGGTCACTGAGATTCGATATCAGTTCGGCTTCACGCGATGCTTTGATGGGTTCGATTTGCAAGCCAAGCTGTCGAGCCGCGCCCTCTGCGGTCATCTCGTCCAGCGCGGCGTTTGCATTTGAGGGGTTGACAAGAAATCCGAATTTCTTTGCGTCAGGAAGAAGCTCGCGGAGCAAGCCGATGCGCTTGGCTGCCAGTGGTCCGGCAATCTCGTTTATTCCCGTCAGGTTTGCTTCGGGATGGTCCAGACTTTTTACCAGTCCGCTTTGTAAAGCATCGGCTCCTGTTTGGAATGCGATCGGAATTGTTCTCGTGGCCGTTTTCGCAGCTTGAGCGGCTGGGGCATCAGCGGCGGTCAGAACCGTGACGTGGCGGTTCACCAGATCAGCAGCAAGCGCCGGTAGTCTGTCATAATTGCCTTCCGCCCATCGATATTCGATCGCAACGTTCCGACCTTCAACCAATCCGAGTTCGCCAAGGCCCTCCTTGAACGCCAAGGTCAAAGGCACGCGCTCGTTTGCCTCGCCGCCACTGAGGTAGCCGATGACCGGCAAATTTGATTGCTGAGCCCGCACCGCCAGCGGCCATTCGGCGACCACCCAGCTGAGCAGGGCAATAAAATCTCGCCGTCGCATCGGCCGCCCCCGAAAGCACGGTCCGACAATAGCACATTGCTCGGATCAGTTGGCTACAGCGCACCGAGAATCTTAAGGCGCGAAACGCGGCGTCCGAGGTTTGACCACATCGTTTACGCGGTCGTGCGGAATCACTGAACCATCAGAACCCCGCATTAACTAAGCACAATTTTATCTCACAAAATTAAACTGGGTTTAAGCGCGGAGCTGCAGAGTTCGCATCACACGGCGAGACTGTTTGATGCGCACCGCAGGAATATCTTTTTTAGCCGCCGTGCGCGCGCTTAAGATGAATTCCCGTGCCGAATTTCTTATTTCGGCCTTTGCTCTTATTGCCGGCGCTACTCTCGTCATTGGCGCGACATGGTCGATCTCGACAACCCGTGCCGCCGCCATTTCCTCGGTGGAGCGCAACCTGCAACGGCTGGCCGACATCCTGGGCGATCAAGTCGATCGCTCCTTTCTGTCGGTGGAGGCATCGCAGAAGCTCGTCGCGGACAAACTATCCGACCACGGGCTCACCACCGAAGAGCGCCTGCGGTCTATTTCGTCAAATCCGGTCTGGCATAAAAAGCTGGCGGCGCAGGTCGCGACCAATTTCAGTCTGAATACCATCGTCATTGCCGACAATAGCGGTGTTATTGCTGCGGCATCGCGAATTTGGCCCGCGCCCGCGATCAGCATCGCCGATCGCGATTTTTTCAAAGCCATCAAGGACGATCCGGATTTATCCGAATATGTCAGCGTGCCGACGTTGAGCCGCGCCGACGGTCTGTTGACCGTATTCGTCTCGCGCCGGCTGCAAGCAGATGACGGAAGATTTCTGGGCATCGTTCTTGCCGGCATGAGGCTTTCCGATCTCGAAGCGTTCCAGCGAACCGCTGCTCTCGATGCGGACATGAGTGTCGCGTTTTATCGCCGCGACGGGATGCTGATTGCCAGATATCCAAAGAATGACAGCCTTCTCGGCAGGAATTACTACGCGCAAAGCAGCGTTTTGCAGGGGCTGGGGCCGAGTAGCCCGAAACGCGTTTTTCATCAGATGAGTCTTTACGACGGCCTGCCGCGCATCATCGCCGGGCGATACCTCGAGAAGTCGCCGCTGATCGTGAGCGTCACCGACACCGAGGCCGATGCTTTGGCCGCCTGGCGCCAGAGAAGCATTGAGGTCGCCGTTTTCGTTTTTGTTTTGATGCTCGCGATCGCCGTGACGACCTTCTTTGCCATCAGCCGCGTGAGAGCAAGCGAGAGGTCGAGCAGAAAAGAGCGCTACCTGGCGCGGCACGATCCTCTCACCGGTCTGGGCAATCGGATTCTCTTTCAGGAAGAATTCGATCTCGAAATCGCACGTGCCGCGCGTCAGCAACTTAGGGTCGGCGTCATGATCGTGGACCTTGATGGGTTCAAGGACGTGAACGATACGTCGGGGCATCAGTCCGGCGACATTCTTCTTTTCGAGGTCGCAAGCAGGCTCCGCGGCTGCTTCGAAGGCGGAACGGTCGCCCGCCTCGGCGGCGACGAGTTCGCCATCATTTTGCAGAAGGTGAGTGGCGCCGCTGAAATCGAGGCGAAAGCGGCAGAGCTCATTGAAAGCCTCAGCGAGCCGTATGCACTTGGACCCTACCGGGCAACAGTCGGAGCAAGCGTCGGCGTTTCCATCTATCCGAAAGATGCTTTGGAGCCAGGCAAGCTGCTACAATGTGCGGATATAGCTCTCTATCGAGCGAAGGCGGCCGGCAAGGGCAATTTCTGCTTCTATTCGCCGGAAATGGATGCTCAGGATTCTGCTCGGTGCGACTTCCGACAGCAGAGTCCGATAGATGATCCCGCGCCCAAGAGCGTCAATTTCCCGTCGGCCGCATAGCACTGCTTCGCAGATCGGTCTTTAGGCGAGGCTGCGCACGCGCGGCGCGAGGCTTGTTTCAACCTGTAGAGTGGATATCGCGCAGGCTCGCGGCAATGTAACCGCGCCTATCGTCAAGCGACCCGCCGGTTCCTTTTCAGCTCACCGGCAAATCACAGCGCCAAAGCGGGAAGCGCGGCGACGGTGCCGAGAAACACGCCTTGCTCAATCGCAAAATGCCGCGGACATGGTCATACATCTTCCAACTGCCGCCGCCCCCATTTCGGTGAGCGCGAACACCTGCGTCACCGGACCCTGAATCTGCGAAGCGGTTTCGAAGGCATCCACACCTCGGCCATGTCGGATTTGTTCGACGGCAATGTACTGACGTGCTTCATCTGCGTAGTCGTCGTTTCGGTTTTGCAAGTGTTCGATGTCAACAACCGTCGCGGCCGCGCCGTCATAGTCTTCGCGTTTGGCCAGGCCGGCGGCGATCCACTGCAGCGCGCGGAAGCGAGCCAGTCCCTGCAGGCCGTTTGCGACGTCACGGGCCCACGCGACTTCACCGATCGCCACTGCATCTCTGGCGATGGAGGCAGAGTCGGCACCGCCAAGAAGGTTCGGGCGCGCGCGATCCAAAGTATGCCGAGCGTCAACCTGCCGCCCACGGCGCGCTTGCTCTTTGGCGATATTCTCCAAGGCAAAGACAAGATCATTTCCGTTCATCACTCTTCGATGCTGGATGGGAAGCTTCTCGAGGTCGTCGACCGTCGCCATCGCGTCGTCGAACAGATTTGCCTTGGCTTGCGCGATAGCGATGTCTGCCAGCCCAAAGCCCTCCTGCCTTTGGCGTGCATTGGCCTCCGCTTCACGAAATGTGTCACGAGCGAAATCAAGAGCTCCCGCAGCTGCGGCGTCTTCCCCGACCCTTTGCATGGCCCCGTCCTGGATGCCCGAGTTCACGATCTGCCGCGCCAGTGCGAGCGCTGCTCGAAAGTCATGGGCCTTACTTTTCTCCGAGGCCATTGGGGACAATGCAAAGTCCGAGTGTCGCCGGCTTTGAGCAAGGGCATCGTCGGCGCTACTCGTGTCACCGTCATGTGTTGCATGTTCCGCGATGACGGCAAAAGCCTCCTCCCTCCAGCTACCGGGCCGTATCGATTCGGCCGTTGCGTTAGCTCCGGCAAGATCATGGTGATGGGCTTGTGCTGCAGCAATTTGATAAAGCGCATGATCGTAATCATCCAACGATTCGATCAGCTTGGTCGCGTCGCGGGCGGCGTCGACTTGGCCGATATCCGTGAACGCGCCCGCAATTTGCCAAAGCAGATTATCGCGGGACCATGCTTCCGGATCTGTCGGCACCAAGGCGAGTGCACGCCGCAGCAGCATGGCGTCAGCAGCCTTGTCGCCATCGGTCGGCGCATCGGCATGCCTGAGTGCCCTGAGAAGGGCTTGTATTTGCCCGTGATGGTCGACGATCTCGTTGTCGAGCGCAATGATCGGTTCAACCACGCCTGCCTGAGAATAGGCAAAAATAACCTGCTCGAGCGTCACGTCCTTTTCGCGTCCCGGCGGCATTTGCAACGCGGTTTGTTCGGCCATGTTCATGCATTTTGTGAAGGTCGCTTTGTCTTCCGCGGCCTGCAGATGCGCGGCTGGCTCGAACGTTGCGGAGAGGATCAGGACTGCAGTGATGAGCTTCGAATTCATTTCGAAATCTCATCCGCAAATGTTGCCAGCACTAAGGCGCGCGTTGCCGCCGTTTCAGCTCGCCGGCGAACCACAGCGCCAGCGCGGGCAACGCGGCGGCGGTGCCGAGAAATAATGGAATGGCGCCGACGCGGTCGATGACGAGGGCGCCGAGCGCGACACCCGCAGTCTGTCCGACATAAAGCGCGGACGAGAACAGCGCGACCGCAGTGCCGCGCGCTTCCGGCGTCATCTGCGTCGCATTGGTCTGCAGCGTGTTGTGCAGCATGTAGAAGCCAAGCCCGACTGCGGTGGTCGCGAGCGGCGCCAACCACCACACGGGCTCGGCGGAAAGCAGGACATAGGCCGCGGCGAGGACGAGCGAGCCGCCGACCGCAAGTCCGATCTGGCCGAGCCGCCGCACCAGAATCTTCACCAGCCCTGCATAGAGCAGTCCGCCGATGCCGAAACAGCCGACGGTGAGGCCGACCAGCGTATAGGTCAGCCCGAAGCGCAGATGCAGGTCGGCGCCGATATAGGCGAAGGCGCCCCAGGCCAGCGCGCCTTCGAAGAAGGCGGCGAGAATGACGATGCGGGCGAATTGGTTCGACAGCACGATGCCGTAATCGGCGATCAGTCCAAGCCGAGGCGTGGTCTGGCTCGATTTGCGGGTCTGTGGATTGACCGCGAGCTCGAACACGAGCCCGGCCGCCGCGAGCGCGAACATGCCGGCGAGCACGAAATAGACATTGCGCCAGCCCATGAGATCGCCGAGCACGCCGCCGGCGGCCTGGCCGAACAACTGCCCGAGAATCTGGCCCGACAGATAGCGCGCCAAGATGGGCTGCAGCCGGTCGGGCGGGGTCACGTCGCCCACGTAGGCCATCGAGATCGGGATCACCCAGCCGGCGGCGGCTCCGGTCGCGAGCCGCGCCAGCGCAAGCTGCGGCAGCGTCGAAACCATGCCGCAAACCGCCACCAATATGGTGCCGATGACGCAGGCAAAGGCCACCGTCCGGTATTTGCCGAAACGGTCGCCGACCGGGCCGATGATCAGCTGGATCGAGCCGTGCGTGATCGCATAGGCCGTGATCACCATCGCGGCGGCGCCGACGGTGGTGTGCAGGTCGGCGGCCACCTGCGGCAAGAGCGAATCCATGACCCGCACCTGCGCCTGACTCGCAAAGCCCGCGACCGCGAGCAGGATGATCGAGCGTGTCGGGACCTGGCGTGCGGGAGAACTCGGTGAATACAGCACTTATTTTTTCGCTGACGGCGGAGGTTGCCACAGATCGCGGCGCTGACATTGACACTCTGGCCGTGGCGGGCTTTCTACCCCGCAAAATCGCGAAGCGGCAATGATTGAAAACAGATACCAGCCCGGCGCCGTCGAGGCCCGGATTTACAAAGAGTGGGAAGACAAAGGTGCGTTCCGTGCCGGGCGGCCGGAGCGCGCCAAGGCGGAACCCTATTGCATCGTCATTCCGCCGCCGAATGTCACCGGCTCGCTCCATATGGGGCATGCGCTCAACAATACGCTGCAGGACATTCTCTGCCGCTTCGAGCGCATGCGCGGCAAGGACGTGCTGTGGCAGCCGGGCACCGATCATGCCGGCATCGCGACGCAGGCGGTGGTCGAGCGCCA
>DATHPQ010000132.1:0-2757 GCA_035483735.1 Xanthobacteraceae bacterium
GCACATGATGATGTTGTTGCCGCTGCTTGCCTCGATCGCCGATCGTATCGCGGCGCTAAGGGGACTTGCAAAGACCCATGCCGCACTGGAGCCGTTGCTCGAGCGTATCGCGCATTGGCTGATGAGCGACGGCTTCAGCGAGCGCGAGCCGGCCGACGATTTGCGTCATGCAATCGCGGAGTTGCGGCCGAACCTGGATGCCGACGCCTCCTGGGACCAGATCGTGCTGGCCAATCTCTTGATACGTCTGCGCGACCTCGTCGACGTTTCCGCCGACTGCCGCGTGCTCGAGCGCACGATCGCGTCAGGCAGCGATCCGGCGCTGGTGAAGCTCGCCTTCGAACCGGAAGCGGGCATCGTGCTGTCGCGCCATCGCGACCATGCGCTCGCGTTGTGGTCGGCAGCCGGTGCGGTGGCGGCGATCCTGCTCTGCTGCGTATTGTGGATCGGAACCGGCTGGACCGACGGCGCCTCGGCTCCGATGATGGCGGCGGTCGGCTGCTCGTTCTTTGCGGCGCAGGACGATCCGGCGAAAGGCATCAGCGGTTTCGGCTGGTGGTCGCTGGTCGCGGTCATTGTCGTCGGCCTCTATCTCTTCGCGATCATTCCGGGGATTACCGATATAGAGATGTTGATCGCCGCGCTTGCGCCGACTTACCTGCTCTACGGCTTCCTGATCGCGCGCCCGACCACGAGTTTCATCGGCATGGCGCTGGCCGCCAATTCGTCGGCGCTTCTCGCTTTGCAATCGACTTATGCGGCGGATTTCCAGTCTTTCGTCAATACTTCGATGGCGTTCCTGATTGGCATGGCGATCGCGGCGGTCGTGACCAGGCTCGCCCGCACCGTCGGTGCCGCGTGGATCGCGCAACGGCTGATGCGGACAAACTGGATCACGCTCGCGCTCACGGCCGAACGGCGCGGGATGAACGACCGAGCCGCCTTCGCTGGGCTAATGCTGGACCGGCTGGGCCTCTTGACCCAACGCGTCGCCGCCATCGACGAGGCCGACCGCGGCGACGTCGCGAATTTGAGTCTGCTCCGGGTCGGTCTCAACATCATCGACCTGCGCCGTTCCCGCCGGTTGCTGGCGCCTTCGACGCTTCACGCCATCGATGACATGTTGACGGTACTTGCGGTCGCTGCCCGCAACCATCCGGCCGGCAGCGCGCTGCCGCCCGAATTGCTGGAGCGGATCGACCTTGCGCTGGCGCGGACCGTCGAAGAGCCTGCCGGGAAGCCGCGGGAGGACGCATTGATCGGCATCACCGGCATCCGGCGCGGCCTGTTCCCATTCGCCGCTGCCTATGGCGGCGAGCCGGCCGGCGCGGGGAGGCTTGTCGCATGAGGCATGAAGTCGACATCTTCGGCGTACTCGTGCCGTCGCTGCTGCTCTGGTTTGTCGTCGCCTACGGCCTGCTCGCGGTATTGCGCGTGATCTTCGAGCGTACCGGCTTTTACCGCGCGGTGTGGCATCGGGCCCTGTTCGATCTGGCGGTGTTCGTTTGCCTTCTCGGCGGCATCGTCTACCTATCCGTGGAGTACTTGTCGTGAAAAATCTCGTTGCCCAAATCCGCCGCTTTGGCCTGACAGCGCTTGCGGTCGCGGTGGCGTGTTTTATCGGCGTACGTCTGTGGGCTTACTACATGGATGCGCCGTGGACCCGCGACGGCCACGTGCGTGCCGACGTCGTTCAGGTCGCCCCCGATGTGTCCGGCTTCGTAACGGACGTGCTGGTGCACGATAACCAGCACGTCCAGCGCGGCGAAGTCATCTTTCGCATCGACCGCGCCCGGTTTGCGCTGGCGCTGCAGCAGGCCGATGCCATCGTTGCCGGTCACCGCGCTTCGCTGGATCAGGCCGACGCCGACCTCAACCGTTATCGCTCGCTGACTGATCTTGCCACTTCGCAGCAGAAGCAGGAGGCGGTGCTATCGACCCAGCAGCAGGCCAAGGCCGCTTACGATCAGGCGGTGGCCGACCGCGCCGTTGCGCAACTCAACCTCGATCGCAGCGAAGTGCGTGCGTCCGTCAACGGCATCATCACCAATATGGATCTGCGTCCTGGCGCCTATGTCACGGCAGGCCATGGTGTGATGGCGCTGGTCGACACCGATACGCTTCGTGTGGAAGGCTATTTCGAGGAGACAAAACTGTCCCGCATACACGTCGGCGATCAGGTGCGGATCCGCCTGATGGGCGATGCGCGCCCCCTGGCCGGACACGTCGAGAGTATCGCCGCCGGCATTGAAGATCGCGATCGCGGCCAAGGCGCAAGTTTGCTGGCCAACGTCAATCCGACCTTCAACTGGGTGCGGCTGGCCCAGCGCGTGCCCGTTCGTGTCGCGCTCGATGAGATTTCCGACCCCGCGCGTCTTGTGGCGGGACGCTCAGCAACCGTCGAGGTGATCGATCGGCAAGCGAGCAAAGGTACCTCGGTGACGCAACAAACCAACCGCTGAAGGAGGTACGTTGAGTTTCAAGTGATCTCTTCTCAAAATAGCAAGAACGCGATAGAACCAGCATTGAAGGTTCAATAGCGCTTCAACGCCAAAGCAGTGGAGAGCGTGATGAAGAGAACTGGATTTTCAGCAATTTTGATCTTTGCAGGAGCGGTCGCCGTCTTCGGTGGCAGCGCGATTTTTGCTCAGGACAGGGCCAAGGACAAATACACGCTGGAAGTGCCGGGCGGGCTCGCCTTCGCTGAGTTCAGAGGCTACGAAAGCTGGCCGGTCATTGCCGTCAGTGAGAACGGCG
>DATHPQ010000133.1:0-47218 GCA_035483735.1 Xanthobacteraceae bacterium
GTGACAACCAAAGTCACCTGGGCCATGCAGGGCCGCCAGCCCTTCATGGCGAAGCTCGTGAGCCTGTTCATCAATTGCGACAAGATGGTCGGCGGCGAGTTCGAGCAGGGCCTCGCCAAGCTCAAGACACTCGTCGAGGCTTGAGCCGTCGCACAAAGCGGAAGCGGCTTCGGAAACAAAGAAATTTCAGCAAACCGATCCAAGCAGCTAGTTGTTCGTAATATTCTGCCCGAACCAATCAAGCTTGTAGTTCACGCCGAGTTCGAGCGTATCGACGGATTGTGATATTCCCATGCGCTGCGTGTTGATGATCGGGAACGTCGGAAATGATGGCGTCACGTTCGCCAGACCGATGTGGTCATATTCAAAACGCGTCGTCCAATGATCGGTGATGGCATATTCGAGACCGATGCCGGCGACCCAACCGAGCGTATCGATGTGGGAACTCGCCTGCCCGAGCGACAGCGCGAAAGTGTTGCCATCGAGATTATAGGTCGTGTTGGTCCAGGCGCCGCCACCTTTGAGATAGAGGAGCGACCGATCCCACGCAAAGCCAACGCGGCCGGCGAGCGTGGCCAGAGCATTGACAACGTGCTCGCAATTGATGCCGCCCAGCCCCGAGAAACAGGTGTTGTCGCCGCGCAGCGTCGTATAGCTGGCCTCGCCTTCAATGCCGTAGACCCACGGGCCGAATTGCCAATTGACGCCGGCCTGGCCGCCGCCGAGCGGGCCATGCGCTTTGGTGACGTCGCCGAAATACGGAACGTTCTCGGAGCCGTCGCCGCTCACCGTCGGGCCGAACGGATCAGCCCATGCCGCGGTGCTCCACGCGCCGCCAAGATGGCCGCCGACATAAAGGCCGCTCCAGTTCATCGGTCTGCGGGTAAACGCCGGCGCATCGGCGTTGCTGCGTGTCGTGTCACCCCAGTGATAGCCCGACTGGATGAAGGCGCCATAGCGGCGGGTGTCATAGTTATCCGGCTCGGGCGAAGGCGGCCCCGACCCCGGCGTCGCAACAACGGACTCCGAGGTGCCGTGGCGCATGGTCCAGGCCCAGTAGCGTCCGCCGGCGCCGACGTCCCAATGGTCGGTGATGTTATAGGCGAAGAACGCCTCCATCATGGTGCCGTAGCCGTCGGAATCTGTTTCCGGGAAATAAGCCCCGCGCGCATTGTGATTGTCGACGCCGCTCATATTCACGAGCGGCACGTAAGCCGCATCGGCGCTGAATTTCAGCCGGTCGGTCAGCATGAACTCGGCCGAGAGGCCGACGCGCATGGAATTGTACTGATCATCGTTCGAAATGATGAGGTAGTTCGGCTCGACACCGAAACACGTGTCGCCGTCGACTATTTCCTTGCAGCCATGGGCGATGGTTTGCTGGCTGTAGAAATTGTAACCGACGAAGGCGCCGAGCTTGGCGCCGGGTGCTTTGAGGAATGTGTAGCCGACATCGACCGTCGCATAGCCGAGGCTGCCCGTGACTTTCGAGGCTGTATTGGAATAGCCGCTGGCGGCGCTGAAGGCCGGGAAATCCTCGTCGTTCAGGGTGCCGTTGAAGACTCCGCCGGCGCCGAGAATGCCTTTGACAAACCAGCCGCTGGCGTGATCGACGCGGCCATAGGTCTCGCCGGCCAGCGAATTCAGATTGCCCCAAAACAATCGCGACAGGACGATGGGGGGAACGCCGTACAAAGGATTCGATTCAGCATCGAGCCCATTACTGAAAAAGGCCCGCATGCCGAAGTCGAATTCCCAATTGTATTTGTTCCAGATCGAGCCGCTGTCCCGCGGCGCAAACGTTCCGCCGCCACCGGCCGCGGTTGCCGGGTCGCTGCCGCCGAAGCGATAATCGAGACCGAGCCGCACGATGTCGGCTTTGAGGTCGGCGCTCTGCGTCACCACCTGCGTCGGATCGATGGTCGAGACTTGCTTCGCCGTCAGGCGGCCGAAGCTGACGTGCTGATATTCCGCCCGCGCACTCCAATTGCTGTCGATGGCGTATTCGACGCCGCCGCCCGCGGCGTAACCGGCATGAAGGCCTTCGAGTGCGCCCGACTGCGCGAAACGGTAATCGCCGCCTATCAGTACGGTGGTGAGGGCAAAGTCATCATCGAATTCCGTGAGGGCCAGACCGCCGGTCACGTAATAGAGCCAATTGCCCGAGGCAAAGCCGAGGCGCGGCCGCAACGTCGCGACCCAATTCGCATTGTCGTAGGCGTTGATCACCCCGGTATTGGTGTTGAAGGGCGAGAACGGAACATAGCTGCGCGAGGAAAAATTCAAATGCAGATAGCTGACATCGCTCTCGATGCCGGCGACCCAGGAGCCGGATTGCCAGTTGTAGCCTCCTTGCATGCCGCCTGTGAAACCGAACGGCCCGGCGTTCTGCGGTCCTGCAGCATTGAGCAGCGCAACGGCGCCGGGGTTAGTGATCGAGCCGCCCGTAACCGTCGAGGTCACCGGGTCGAACTGTCCCCAGGCAATGCCCGCATTCAAGCCAATGTAGAAGCCGCTCCAGTCATGAACTGCAGGAGGCGGTGGGGCCTCGACAGCCGGGATCTTGGGGGGTTTTTTCGCAGCAGCGCCGCCGACGGCGGTAAAAACAGCCAAGGAAGCAATGGCGATGCGGAGCGAAATCGCGGGCTTCACAACGCCCCCCAACTGAGAACTCAAAATGACATGACGGTGATAGGCGAGCGTTGCAGAAGCTGCGGGCGAGGTGAAGCGCGAAATCGGTTTGTCGCCTGGTTTTCCAAGCGGTGTTGCAGACGCGCTACTTTGCGGCGGCGAGGGTTTTTCAAGACATCCGTTGCGCACCCCTCCCGGAATTTCGCGGGAGGGGATAAATTACAGCAATGACCGCGCCCGATTCTGGGCTACCGATTTTTCACGCGCCGTTCGCTCCGCCGGACGAGGATCTCGCCGCGGCGCTCCTGGCTGATGCTGCGCGCGACGCGGACGCCGAAAGCCGGATCGATATCCGCGCCGAAAAGCTCGTCGAGGCGATCCGCGCCAAGGCCGGCGGCGTCGGTGGCATCGACGATTTCCTTCACGCCTACTCGCTGTCGACCAAAGAGGGCTTGGCGCTGATGGTGCTCGCGGAGGCGCTGCTTCGCGTGCCTGACACCGCTACCGCCGATCGGCTGATCGAGGACAAGCTCGCCGCCGGCCGCTGGCTCGACGGCGACATGCGTTCGACCGCGATTCTGGTCTCGGCTTCGGCCTGGACGCTCGGCATCGCCGCGCGCGTCATTCATCCGGGCGAGACGCCTGAGACGATCCTCGACAACGTCGCGCATCGCCTTGGTCTGCCGGTGATGCGGGCGGCGACGCGGCAGGCGATGCGGCTTCTCGGCTCGCATTTCGTGCTCGGGCAGACCATCGATGAGGCGCTCTCGCGGGCCCGCGCACATGCGCAGATGCGCTATTCGTTCGACATGCTGGGCGAGGGCGCGCGCACCGCGGACGATGCCGACACTTATTTTGACGCCTATGCCGGAGCGATCGCAGCAATCGGCAAGGGCGCCAAAGGCGCAGCGCCGGCGCGGCCCGGCATTTCCGTCAAGCTCTCGGCGCTGCATCCGCGTTATGAGGCGGTTTCGCGCGAGCGAGTCCTCGATGAACTCGTGCCGCGCCTGATCGAACTCGCGCAACTGGCCAAAGCGCACGATCTTCAATTCACCATCGATGCCGAAGAGGCCGACCGGCTCGAATTGTCGCTCGACATTATCGCGGCGACGCTCGGCGATGCTTCGCTTGCCGGCTGGGACGGCTTTGGCCTTGCGGTGCAGGCCTATCAGAAACGCGCGCTCGCGGTCGTCGGTTGGATCGAGGATGTCGCGGACGCCAAGAACCGCCGGCTCACGGTGCGGCTGGTCAAAGGCGCTTATTGGGACACCGAGATCAAGCGCGGGCAGGAACGGGGCCTGCCCGACTATCCGGTCTTCACGCGCAAAGCCATGACCGACCTCTGCTACATGGCCTGCGTGCGGCGGCTGCTCGCGGCGCGCAACAGACTCTTTCCGCAATTCGCCACCCACAACGCCCTCACGGTCGCAAGCGTCATCGAAGATGCCGGCAGCGTCGACGGCTTTGAGTTTCAGCGGCTCTACGGCATGGGCGAGCCGCTCTATGACGCGCTGCGTGCCGAATTTCCGGCGGCAGCCTGCCGCATCTATGCGCCGGTCGGCGGCCATCGTGATCTCTTGGCTTATCTGGTGCGGCGCCTCCTCGAGAACGGCGCCAATTCGTCTTTCGTCTCGGTTGCCGCCGACGCGCGCGTGCCCGTCGCCGATATTCTGCGCCGGCCGCAGAGCCGGATCGCCTCCGCCGAGGACGCACGCAACAAAAAGATTCCGCTGCCGGGCGATCTCTATGAACCGGAACGGCAAAACTCCGCCGGCGTGGAATTTGGCGAGCGCAAGAGTCTTGACGCGCTACTCGCCGAAGTGGGCGAGGGCGCGTCGGCATCGGCGGGTGCCGCGCCGCTACTCGACGGTGTCGCGCTCGCCGGCATCGAGCGAGAAATAACTTCGCCAATCGATGGCGGCATTGTCGGCACCGTGTATGACGGCGACGATGCGGTGGCGCGGTCGGCCGTCGCCGCCGCGGCAGCCGGTTTCCCGGCTTGGGCGACGACGCCGCCGGAAGAACGCGCTTCTGCGCTCGAACGCGCCGCCGATCGTCTTGAAGTCAATCGCGGTCGATTGCTCGCCTTGTTGCAGAACGAGGCCGGCAAGACGCTTGACGACGCGCTCGCCGAGTTGCGCGAGGCGGTGGACTATTGCCGCTACTATGCCGCGCAAGCCCGCACGACGCTCGCGCCGCAACAGATGCCGGGGCCGACCGGCGAGAGCAATGTGCTGCGCTATCGCGGGCGCGGCGTGTTCGCCTGCATCAGTCCGTGGAATTTTCCGCTGGCGATCTTTCTCGGCCAGGTCAGCGCGGCGCTCGCCGCGGGCAACACCGTGGTCGCCAAGCCGGCCGAGCAGACGCCGCTGATTGCCGCGTTTGCGGTCGCGCTGTTGCATGAAGCCGGTGTGCCAAAGACGGCGTTGCATCTCGTTCCGGGCGACGGCGCGGTCGGCGCGAGCCTTGTCGCTCATCCGCATGTTGCGGGCGTGGTCTTCACCGGTTCGACCGAGACCGGCCGGACCATCAATCGCGCGCTCGCGGCAAGGGATGGACCGATCGTGCCGCTGATCGCCGAGACCGGCGGCATCAATGCCATGATCGTCGACGCCACCGCGCTCCCCGAGCAGGTCAGCGATGATGTTGTCACCTCAGCCTTCCGTTCCGCCGGGCAACGCTGCTCGGCGTTGCGGCTGTTGTGCCTGCAGGACGATGTCGCCGAGCGTATGTTGGACATGATAATTGGCGCGGCGCGCGAGCTGAAAGTCGGCGACCCGCGGCAGATCGCTACTCACGTCGGCCCGGTGATCGACTTGGACGCCAAGGCCAAGCTCGACAACTGGATCGCCGCCAACGAACGCGCCGGCCGGCTGCGCTTCCACGCTGCGGCCGCACCGCCCTCGGGAGGCAATTACGTCGTTCCGACAATCATCGAGCTCGATCGCGCTCTCGATCTCAAACAGGAAATCTTTGGTCCAGTGCTTCATGTGGCCCGGTTCGGGGCCGGACAGCTTGAGGCCCTGGTCGACGACATTGCGGCCAATGGCACGGCTTTGACGCTCGGCATCCACTCCCGCATCGACCTGACAATTGGCCGCATCGTCGCGCGGCTCCCGCACGGCAATGTCTACGTCAACCGCAACATGATCGGCGCGGTGGTCGGCACCCAACCCTTTGGCGGCACTCATTTGTCCGGCACCGGGCCGAAGGCCGGGGGGCCCAATTACCTGCGCCGCTTCACCGCCGAGCAAGTGGTGACGGTCAATACGGCAGCCGCTGGCGGCAATGCCGGGTTGCTCGCCCAGGATGATTGAAACCGTAAGATTCCATATGGCATTAACACAATCGCGACATGATCGCGTTATTCTGATTGGCTATGAGTGATTCGAGATGAGCGATTCAATCACACGGCTGTTCCAGGCGGTCCACGCCTGCCGCCACGACGATCCGTCGACCTCGCGGACGGCGCGGCTGCTTCGCGCGGGCCGTAGCAAGATGGCCAAGAAGCTTGCCGAAGAAGCGGTCGAGGTCGTGATCGACGCCATGAATGGCGACCGTGAGGCCGTGGTCAAAGAGAGCGCCGACCTCATCTATAACCTCGTGGTGCTGTGGGTCTCCTCCGGCATCCGCCCCGAAGACGTCTGGAAGGAAATGGATCGCCGCGAGCGGCTGCTCGGCATTGCCGAGAAAGTGCCGAAGAAGCTGCCGGAAGATTTTCCTCGCCGGCAAATCGTCATGCTGGAAGGCCGCCGCGGCCGCAAGCGGCGCTGATTTTTCCTCTCCGCGACGGCGAAGCGATGCTTGAACACGTGATGTCGGTGCTCGTGTCCGCGATTGTCGAGGTGATCTCGGCCGCCGGATATCTGGGTATCGTGATCCTGATGGCGATCGAGTCGGCCTGCATCCCGCTGCCGTCGGAGATCATCATGCCTTTCGCCGGCTATCTGGTGTCGACCGGCCGCTTCACCTTGGTCGGCGCGGCAACCGCAGGCGCACTTGGCTGTAATCTCGGATCGACGATCGCCTATTACGTCGCCGCGAGCGGCGGCCGGAAGGCGTTCGAGCGCTGGGGCGCCTACGTGTTCATCAGCCATGCTGAGATCGACCACGCCGAGCGGTTCTTTGCCCGCTACGGGTCGGTCACCGTCTTCATCGGTCGGCTGCTTCCGGTGATCCGCACCTTCATCGCCTTCCCCGCGGGTCTCGCCCGGATGCCGATGATGAAATTCCAGGTCTACACGTTTCTCGGCTCATGGCCGTGGTGCTTCGGCTTGGCCTATATCGGCTTCGTCCTGGGCCAGCGCTGGGATAGCGATCCGACCTTCCGGACCCTGTTTCACAAATTCGATGTCCTAGTTGTCGGCCTCCTGCTTGCCGCCTTGGCCTGGTTCATCTGGTCGCGCTGGCGGGCGCGGTAGCCAATAAAGCGGCCCCAGAAAACCGGCCCCCGGACCTGGGATTTGGAACCCTTTATCGTTGGCCATGCCGCTCCGGTGCGGATATCTTGGTGCGGACATTGTGACCTTGTTGCCGCCCTAATTTGATTGCCTCATTTGTTGTCAGGACAGGTGTTCGGTCAGAGAGTTAACGGGGTCGGGGCCCCCGGCGGGCGAACCAAACGGCAAGCGGGATCGCCCATTGCGCGATGGCTTTGTTCATCGAGCAATCATCCGGTGGCCATGACGGAGTGGCCGTGACGCGAAGCAATATCAGTTGGACACAGTGCCGATGCGCAGCCTGCGGGCTCGCCGCGGCGGTATTGTTGTGCGCGGCCGCGAGCCTCGCGCAGGCCCAGATCTTTGGGCAGAACAATAATGCCCAGAACAATGCGCCGCCTGCAGCCGGGCTGGCGCCGTCCGGCGATGCCAAGCCGGCGGCCGTTGCGCCGCCGCAAGCCGCCAATCAAGGCCAAGCTCCGAGCCAAGCTCCCAACCAGGCGGCCACAACTGGTGCAAACCAACCTGGTGCAAACCAGCCTGCGGCCAACCAACCGGATGCAAATCAAGCCTCGGCTCCATCGACGGCACCGGAAGAGAAGCGCGGCTTTTTGAACGGGCTCGGCCAGTGGTGGGACGAGTCCGTCGCCAATTTCAACGCCAAGTTCAAAGAGCAGCAGGCTAAGCTCGATGAATTCAACAAGAAGCAGAGCGACGCCGCCAAGGACGCGACGCAGGCGATGAAGAATGCCGCCGACGCCATGTTCTCGACCTCAAAGCTGATCGAGACCCAGCAACTCTGCCCGATCGCCGGCAACGGCGCGCCCGATTGCGCAAGTGCGGCCACCAATGTCTGCAAAGCCAAGGGCTTCAGCGATGGCCGGCCGATCGATATCCGCACCGCGGAGCGGTGCAAGGCGTCGCTGTGGATCTCGGGCCAAAATCCATCGACCGCCAATTGTCCGGTCGAGACGGTGCTGCTGCGCGTCGCCTGCCAGCAATGAGCCGTCCGCGCGGCGCGGACGGACTCACCTACATAACAAATGTGCTAAGGCTCTTCCCCAATCGTTAGGAGGGAGGAGTTCCGTCATGATGTCCGACGCTGATCGCAGCAAGGCCGCCGATATTCTCATCAACGCCGAGAGGGAACGAAAGCAGGCGACGCAACTCTCCAAGACCTGGCCTGACATTGCGATCGAGGATTCGTATGCGATTTCGAGCGAGGTCGCCAAGCGCAAGATCGCGGCCGGGGCCCAATTGATCGGCCACAAGGTCGGCCTCACGTCGAAGGCGATGCAGCGCTCGTCGCAGATCGATGAGCCGGATTACGGCCATCTCCTCGACAATATGATGGTCGCCGATGGCGCCAGCGTTTCGCATGCGGGCTATTGCCTGCCGCGGGTCGAGATCGAGCTTGCTTTCGTCATGGGCAAGCCGCTCAAGGGGCCGGGCATCAATCTCACCGACGTGCTGCGCGCCACCGAATATGTCGTGCCGGCGATCGAGATCGTCGACGCGCGCTTGCAGGATCAGCGCAAGATTTTCGACACGGTCGCAGACAACGGCGCCGCCGCCGGCATCGTCATGGGCGGCCGGCCGATCAAGCCGCTCGATGTCGATCTGCGCTGGGTTGGCGGCGTCATGTATCGCAACGCCGAAATCGAAGAGACGGGAGTGGCTGCAGGCGTGCTTGGTCATCCGGCGCTCGGCGTGGCCTGGCTTGCCAACAAGCTCGGAGCGCATGGCGTGACGCTCGAAGCCGGCCATATCGTGCTGGCCGGCTCGTTCACGCGTGTCGTCTTCGCGCGCAAAGGCGACACGCTGCACGCCGATTTCGGCAATCTCGGCGGCATCGCGGTGCAATTCGTCTGACATGTCGCGATAACCGATCGATAGGCAAGTTGAGAGGATTAAACGAACAGCCGAGAGGGTGTCATGAATGCGTCGCCACGCCTGAAATCTTTCGCACCGCAATTGCTCGTGGACGACCTGCCAAGTGCGATTAAATTCTATCAAGACGTTCTTGGTTTCTCGTTCGGCCCGACATGGCACGGATTTTACGCCATCGGCGCGCGGGACGGTGTCGAGATCCATCTCAAATGCGCGCCCAAGACGATCGAGGATCGCGCTCATCGGCGGCACAACGAACATCTCGATATTTACGCGAGCGTCATCGGCGTAGCTGCACTCTATGATGCATGCACGGCAAAAGGCGCGGCGATCCTTAAGCCTTTGGAACGGACGCCGTGGGGAACAAAAGATTTTTATATTGCCGATCCCGAAGGATACATCATTGCCTTTGGCGAGGCCGATAATCCGAACTAGGACGCTCCGACGGCGGAGAGTCTTGAACATCCGGTGCCGCGGCGCGATCATGCGCCGGTTCTGGCGCTTAATGGTGGCTCGGCCGTGCTGTTCCGCGATCGTGGGCAATGGGTTCTGGCGGCGGTGGTTATTGCCGTCTCGGCGACGGCGCTTCATGCCGCGCTGCCGACCGTGCCCGACGTTTCCGGCCGCACCTCGACCGAGGGCGAGCTTCTGATCGCGTCGCCAGATCTGCCCGCGCCGTTCGATCACGCCGTGGTGCTGATGGCGCAGCACAATCGCGACGGCGCCCTCGGCATCGTCATCAATCATCCCGCCGGCAGCCGCCCCATCGCCGAAGTGCTCACGGCGATGGGCTCGGACTCGAGCGGCGTGGCCAACGACGTGCTGATGTTTCTTGGCGGGCCGGTCAGCCCGGAAATCGCCTTCGTGCTGCACTCGACCGATTATCGCAAGCCCGACACAATCGATATCGACGGCAATGTGGCGCTGACCGACGCTGCCGAAGCTCTGCGCGATATCGGCCTCGGCAAAGGCCCGCGAAAGAGTCTGGTCGCCTTCGGCTATGCCGGCTGGGCGGCGTCGCAGCTCGACGACGAGATCAAAAGCGGTGCATGGATCACGGTTCCAGAGAATCCGGCTTTGGTGTTCGACGACGATCGGTCTAAAGTATGGGCCGACGCACTCGCCTTACAAAAAGCCGGCAAATGAAAGAGCTTCACGGCGTCCTGCCCTATCTGGTGTCCCCGGTCGATAGCGAGGGACGCGTGAAGACCAATGTGCTCTGCGAACTGGTCAATGATCTGATCGAAGCCGGCGTGCACGGCGTCACCCCGCTCGGTTCGACGGGCGAATTCGCTTATCTGCGGACGGTGCAGCGCGCCGACGTGGTGCGTGCGACCATCGAAGCCGCCGCCGGCCGCGTGCCGGTGGTGGCGGGTGTCGCAGCGACCGCGACGGGGGATGCGGTCAACCAGGCAAAGGGCTACCAAAAACTCGGCGCCAGCGGCATTCTTGCCATTCTCGAATCCTATTTCCCGCTCGCCGAGCCACAGGTCGAAAGCTATTTCCGCGCCATCGCCGACGCGGTCGATGTGCCGGTCATTCTCTATACCAATCCGCAGTTCCAGCGCACCGATCTCACGCTCGACGTCATCGCCCGGCTGAGCGAGCATCCGCGCATCCGCTACATCAAGGACGCTTCAACCAATACCGGGCGGCTGTTGTCGATCGCTAACCGCTGCCCGGATATGAAAATGTTCTCGGCGTCGGCGCATATCCCGGCCTGCGTCATGCTGATCGGCGGCGTCGGCTGGATGGCGGGGCCGGCCTGCGTCATTCCGCGGCAGAGCGTGAGGCTCTACGAGCTCTGTCGCGACGGGCGCTGGAAGGAAGCGATGGAACTGCAGCGCCGGCTCTGGCAGATCAACGAAATCTTCGCCCGCTATAACCTCGCGGCCTGCATCAAGGCGGCGCTCGAAATTAAGGGTTATGACGTCGGCGATCCGGTGCCGCCGCAGCCGCGGCTCGGCAGCAAGGAGCGCGATATTATCGCCGCTTCGCTGTCGGACGTCGAAGAACTCGTCGCAGTCTTCTAGATTCTTCGTTGGAGCACGATCTTTTTCCGAAAACTGATTCCCACTTTTCGGGATCATGCTCCGCGATTCGCTGCCCAATTCGTTAATTTCTTCCAACCGATTCTTAACGCTTCCTTGCTAAAGCTGCCGGCTTCCTGATTTCGCGCGCGTGCGTTTTGGCGCCGCGGTCGGCTCGTTAGCTTGGTTGTTGTCTTGGCATCCATCGATTCGGATTACGCTCCGCGTACTGCCTTGAAGGGAACCGTTGCGGCGATCGCCAGCGCCCGCCGCGCCGTTCTCGCCGACCGCTATCCGATCAGGTCGTTTGCCGTGGAATGGCGCTGGCTCGCCGATCTTGTCGCGGTGGCGGACGAATGGCGGTGCCTTGCCGCGCGCGCGCTCGAACCCAACGTGTTTTACGAGCCGGCCTTCGCGTTGGCCGCCGGCGCGGTGTTCGGCCGCGATGTCGGCGCCGTGCTGGTGTGGTCGGGCGATGCGCCGAGGAAGCTCCTTGGCTTTTTCCCGGCGCGCGTGGTGCGCCGCCGCTACGGTCTGACGTTGCCGGTTCTGCAAGCCTGGACGCATCCTTATGCGCCGCTCGGCACGCCGCTTGTCGAGCGCGAGGCGGCGGATCCCGTGATCTCCGCCTGGCTCGCTTATCTTGCACGCGATCGGGCGCTGCCCGGCCTGCTGCTGCTGCCGCTGATTGTCGAAGACGGTCATTTTGCGATTGCGCTAACGGCGGCGCTGCGCCGCCTGCAGATGCCGTTCGCCGATTTTGCCCGTCACAGCCGGCCGCAGCTGGTGCCGGGCGACGATCGCGCGGCCTATCTTGAACAAGCGATCTCGGCGCACCGGCATCGCGAATTACGCCGCAGCATGCGCCGCCTCGGCGATCTCGGCGCGCTGTTGTTCACCGCGAGCACCGCGCCGCAAGCGGTCACCAGAGAGATCGAGGATTTCTTCGCGCTCGAGGCCAGCGGCTGGAAGGGCAATAGTGGCACCGCCGCCGCACATCACGACGAGGTGCAGAGCTTTATGAAGATCGCGATCCAGGCGCTCGCCGCTGAAGGCAAGGTCGCAGTCAATCGCATTCTCATCGACGGCCGTGCGGTTGCCGCCGCCGTCACGCTACGCAGCGGCGACGGCGCCTGGTACTGGAAAACGGCCTATGACGAAACGCTGGCGCGCTTTGCGCCCGGCGTTCTGCTCTCGGCCGCGCTCACCGAGGGCCTCGCCGAAAATCCCGCGATCTCGCGCACCGATTCCTGCGCGGCGCCGGGCAATCCGATCCTCGACAATCTCTGGCGCGAGCGGCTTCCTCTTTGCGATCGCCTGATCGCCGTCCGCTCCGGCGCCTCGTTCACAATCGCCCGCCACCTCGAAAGCCTGCGTGGCGCATCGATTGGAGCGGCAAAATCGCTCCGCAGGCAGCTCGGCCATCGTTGACTTTTGCCCGCGTTTCCAGCGTATCTCCCGGCATTCACGATGAGGCGTGATCTTTTTCGGAAAGCCGGTTTCCGCTCTTCCGGATCATGCCTTGGGAAACGCAAGGGCACTGCAAGACCAAATGGCCAAACCGATTGCAATCCGCATGGGCGGTTATGGGCCGCCGACCACCTCGTTCTCACGCTCGCTCAAACTGATCGGCGACACGCTGCAGGCGCAGTTCGGCGACCGCATCGATGTCAAGTATGTCTGGAACATCATGGATTTCGGCTACCGCGCCGAAGAGATTCTGTGGCTGGTCGAGGATGGCGTGCTCTCGCTCGGCTACCAGTCGTCGAGTTATTTGACCGACCGCGTGCCGGAACTCGGCTTTGTCGATCTGCCGTTTCTGTTCGAGAAGCGCGATCAGGCGCGCTCAGCGATCGACGGTGCGCTCGGCAAATATCTCGCCGAGCGCATCGAGGCGCGGGTGAATTACCGTATCCTCGGCTATTTCGAGAACGGCTTCCGTCATATCTCCAACCGGCTGCGCACCTTGCACACGCCGGCCGATCTCAAGGGCATGCGCATCCGCGTGCTGCCGAGCGAGGTGCAGGCGCGCACTTTTGAGCTGCTCGGCGCCGTGCCGCTGCGCTGGGATCTCACCGAAGCCATCGCTGCGATCAAAGCCGGAACGATCGACGCGCAGGAAAATCCGTTCGCCAATACCGTCACCTATGGCGTGCACAAATTTCACCACTTCCACACCGTGACCAACCATTTCTACATTTCGCGGCCGGTCTTCCTCAATCGCACGCAATTCGACGCCTGGCCGAAGGACCTGCAAGAGGCGATGCGCGCGGCCGTCGACAGGGCCGTCGCCTTCCAGCGCAATCTCGCCATCGAAGAAGACCGCGAAGCGCGCGCCGCCATCGAAGCGGCCGGCTGCGAGATCGGGATGCTGACCTCGGACGAGCACGCGCAATTCCGCGCGGCAGTGACGCCGCTTCTCGACGACGCGCGCAAAAGCTATGACGCCAAGATGTTCGAGATGATCTAACGTCGAGGTGGCGTCACTGCTTTTTGTTAGATTTTACGGCGAATATGCGGGCCGAAGTCCCAGGGCAATCAAGCTGCCAATGATTATTCCACCGGACATTGAAACAAAAAGTACGAAGATACTCAGCATTGTCAAACCAAATTGTATCGATATTGGTCCCCAGAACGACTTCGTATTGGAAGCGCGGTGCATGGCTTCGCCAAAGAGGATGCACCAATTAACAGCTATAGCTATTACTGCTCCGGCAATGAATCCCTCCAAGCCACCAGGCTGAGGCTTGGTCCAGAAATTTGGTGTCCAAAAATCTGGCGGCGGCGTTAGTCGTCCGAACAGGAGAATCAATGTCAAAAGGTAGATCGCGACGCAACAGGCAATCCATACGATAAGCACGAGAGAAAGGCGCGGCTCACGACCGCGCATTTTCCTCCGCCATAGTATTGCTAAAAGAACTGCGACCAGAATCGCTGCTAATCTGGTACTAAACCCAAATATGAAACGCTCAATGAATTCGAAAGTGGACACCTTAATCCAACCTCAGTTGGCAGCCGCTTTCATTTCGTAATAAACAGATCGCTCATGACTAGGCGTGGCGGGTAAACAGCGCAAGAACTATCCATTTCGAGGCCGAGGCGACACGCGATCCTCAGCTCTTGTGATCGTCCGGCTTGGCCATGATCAGCGACCAATACACTTTGTATTTCGACTTCGGCGTATAGACCGCCGCGATCCCCATATGGGTCACGCTCGCATTGAGCATATTGGCGCGATGCGGCGGTGAATCGCGCCAGCCGGAAAACGCTTCTGCGAGCGTGTGGTAACCGGCGCCGATATTCTCCACGGCGACGCTTGCATTGTAGCCGGACTTGCGCAGTCGCTCAGGAAACGGATGCGCGGCATCGTGATCGAGCTTGTCGCGCGCCGCCATGGCTTGCGCCTGATCGCTGGCAAGCCGCATCAGGTCGGGATCGATGGTGAGCGGGCCGAGACCGTTATTGCCGCGGTAGCCGGAGATCATCGACTGTGCCGCATTGGCATCGAGCACCGTGCCGGGCTGTGAGAGATCGATATAGAAACTCGGCTGGCCGCTCGGCGGCGCATTGTCGGTGCAGCCCGCCAGCGGCGCCGCACAGAGCAGAAGGCCGCTGAACACAAGCGCGGCGGTCGGCCGGATCATCATAGCTCCCCCAGGTCTTCCGACAGTTCGGCGAAAAAGATGACCGAACCATGAAGGCGTAATCTCCGGCACTGCAAGTCCCCTGAAGACGCGATCGGAATGCCCTTTTCCATGCGACTTTCAGGCAGCTTTCCTACCCTGGCGCCGCCTCAAGCGCTCAACTAGCATCGTCGGCCGCGCCGTCCCGTATCGTGCCGAGGAGTTATCCACATGACCGCAGACTCAAGTCGTCCGGCTGCTTCGGCCCCATCCGCCCGCACGCCGGGCGCTAAACGGGCCGGCGCCGGCGAATACCTCTTCAACCTCGCCAATGTGAATCATATTCTCGGTGGTCCGGATTATTCGACGGCGAATGGCGCCTGCGTCGAGGGCGATCGCATGATCGTTGGCCTCATGCGCATGCCGGCGGGCACCGGCGCCGCCGCGCATTCGCACCCCAACGAGCAATGGATTTACATCCTCGAAGGCACCTTCCACGCCACGATCGGCGGCCTGACGGTCGAGGCCAAGCCCGGCTCGGTACTCTACATTCCCGCCGACACGGTGCATGACGGCAGAGCCGGCCCCGGCGCCGATGTCGTGTTCTTTACCGTCAAGGACGCCTCGCACAGCCTGCACGGCATAAAAGCTGCATGACGGGCTGGATCGGCATGTGCCTGTGGGCCGCCTGAGGGCTGAGTGAGGTGTGATGCGTAAGTCAAAGCCGTGGTTTTGTATTGTCTTGTTTGCTGTGGCGGCGGCGGTGCTGGCCAGGCCGGCAGCGGCGCAAGACTGGCCGGCGAAACCGATCAGAGCCTTCATTCCATTCGCCGCCGGCAGCGCCACCGACATTATTCCCCGCGCGGTGTTCGATCAGTTGAGCCCGGTGCTCGGGCAGCCGATCGTCATCGAGAACCGCGGTGGGGCGGGCGGTGCGCTCGGCGTCGGTGAGGTGACACGCGCCGAGCCCGATGGCTATACGATTCTTGCTGACTCTTCCGCGCTCACCGTCGCGCCCTGGATCGTGACGGATTTGCCTTACGACACGGCCAAAGATCTTTCCGCCGTCATCCCGCTCGGCAAGAACGGCAATGTGCTGGTGGTCAATCCGGCGAAGGGCTGGAAGACAGTGCAGGACCTGGTTGCGGCAGCGAAGGCTAATCCCGGCACGATCAATTACGGCTCGGCCGGTGTCGGCACCGCGACCCATGTCAGCGCCGAGCGCTTTCGCGCCAGCGCCGGATTTGAGGCGACGCATATTCCTTATAAAGGCGGTGCGGAGGCGCTGACCGACCTGTTGGGCGGACGGATCGACTTCTACTTCTGTCCGATCTCGACGGCGCTGCCGCTGATCCACGACGGCAGGCTTACCGCGCTCGCTATTTCGACGCCGACGCGCGCGTCCGATCTGCCGGATGTTCCGACCACGCTCGAAGCCGGCTATCCCGATTCCGATTACACAGTGTGGTACGGCGTGTTCATGCCGGCGAAAACACCGCGCGACATCGTGCAGAAATTCTACGCGGTGGCGAGCCGCGTGTTGCAGTCGCCGGCGATGCAGCAAAAGCTCAAGCAGCTTGCGGTCGATCCGTTCCCCATGAGGCCCGAGCAATTCGATCAATATGTCGTCAAAGACTTGGACACAAATGGCAGGCTGTTCCGGACCGCTACCAAAAAATGAAAAGACGCATATGAAATAGACGTCGACGTATTTCAGCGGCCCCGCACGTACGGTGCCGCGAAATGAAACGGGAGGAACGCATGAGGTTCATGAAAGTTATGCTTGCCGCGCTGCTGTGCGTTGCGACGGGCGCGGCGTTCGGGCAAGCGCCAGATAAATATCCATCGCGGCCGGTGAAGATCGTCGTGCCTTACGCGCCGGGCGGCGCGACCGATATCGTGGCGCGCATTCTCGCCGACCAGCTCGGCAAGGCGCTCGGCCAGTCGTTCTTCGTCGAAAACAAGCCCGGCGCTTTCGGCATGCTCGCGATCGAGGAAATGGTGCATTCGCCGGCCGACGGCTACACGCTGATGATCGGCAATGTCTCGACCAATGCGATCACGCCGATCATCTATGCGCAGAAGCTGACCTTCGATTACATCAAAGATGTCGTGCCGATCACCAATACGGTCGACATTCCGGCGTTCCTGGTCGCGACCACGAAGAATTTTGATGTCAACACGGTGCCGCAGCTCGTCGATTACGCCAAGAAGAATCCGGGGCAGGTGCGCTACGGCACCGTCGGCAACGGCAGCTACCCGCATTACGACATGGCCTATTTCGCCAAACGCGCCGGCGATCTCGATATGGTCGCCATCCCCAACAAGGCTGGCGCCTCCGGCGTCATCAACGACATGCTTTCGGGCTCGACGCAGGTCGCCTTTCTCAATCTCGCCTCGACCGCGCCGCAGGTAAAGGCCGGCAGCCTGCGCCCGCTCGCGCTTGTCGATCACGCGCGGCTGCCCGACTATCCCGATCTGCCGACCATGCAGGAGATCGGCTATCCCGGCGTTGGCACCGTTGCCTGGCAGGCTTTGTTCGCGCCGGCCGGCGTGCCCAAGGATGTGTTGCAGAAAATCTTTGACGCGACTGTCGCCGCATTGAAGTCACCCGAGGCCGCCGACTCGTTCCACAAGCAGACCTTCAACATCGTGCCCAATGCCTCGCTCGCCGACGCCAAGACCTGGCTGGCGCAGCAGATGGACACGTGGCGCAAGATCACGACCGATGTGAAAATCGACACGGAATGATAAAGTTGCAGAGCGCAGGTCAGGGAATAATCAGACGTGAATAAACCAGAGGTCATTGCCGCTCCCACTCATCCTATTGTCTTCGATCAGGATGTCGACGTGCCGATGCGTGACGGCGCGCGCCTGAAGGCGGATGTGTTCCGGCCCTATGGCGACGGCAAATATCCCGCCATTCTCAATCTCGGCCCCTATCAAAAAGACAAGCTCTGGATCGTGCCCGACTCGCTCGGCGAGCCGCAGAACGAATGGATGAACTGGGAGACCGTCAATCCGAAATGGTGGGTGCCGCGCGGTTACGCCGCCGTCCGTGTCGACGGCCGTGGCACCGGCAAGTCGCCCGGCCAATGCGAGCCGTGGTCGTTTGCCGAGGCCGTCGATTTCTACGACGCCATCGAATGGGCGGCGGCGCAGCCGTGGTGCAACGGCAATATCGGTCTGCTCGGCATTTCCTATTTCGCCATCAATCAATGGTTCGTCGCCAATCTCGCGCCGCCCTCGCTGAAGGCGATCATTCCGTGGGAGGGTTTTGCCGACATCTATCGCGATGCGCTTTATCACGGCGGTATTTTGAACCTATTCATGACCAACTGGTTCACCGCGCATCTGTTGCATCATCTGCTCGGGCGCGCCTCGGTGCATCAGCCCGACGGCTGGCAGATCAACACGCTGCATTTCTGGCTGCGCAACAATCTCGACACCGGCGTGTTCCGTGGCGCACAGGCGCAGTGGGACAAGATCAACGTGCCAATCTATTCAGTCGGCAATTGGTCGGGCATGGCGCTGCATTTGCGCGGCAATACCGAGGCCTTCATGCGCGCGGCGACGCCGCACAAGAAGCTCCGCATCCATCTCGGCTCGCACGTGCATCCCTTCTATACCGACGAAGGGCGCGACGATCAGATCCGCTTCTTCGATTATTGGCTCAAGGGTACCGACAACGGCGTGATGGACGAGCCGCCGGTGAAGCTTGCGATCCGCAAGGGCGGCGACGCGTTCGAATGGCGCGATGAGCACGAATGGCCGCTCAAGCGCACGCGCTGGACCAAGCTTTATCTCGACCTGTCGCCGCCGCAGGCGGAGCCACCTGCCGGCACGCCGCTCACTGGCGCTTTGGAGGTGAAAAATCCGGCTGCGGTCGGTTCGCGCAGCTATCCGGCGTCAAGCCTCGGCACCATGGGCTCGACCTCGGCGGCGTCCTCGCAAGTCATGGGCGGCGGCATCAAGCCGGGCATGGGCGTGGCGCTCGAAACGACAAAGCTCTCGGTCGATACCGAAATCACCGGGCCGCTCGCCTGCGTCTTGTGGGTGTCGAGCACGACCGAGGACATGGATCTGTTCCTGACCTTCCGCAATATCGGCCCCGATGGCACCGAGATTCTTGAAACCGGCCAGCAGGGCGCGCCGGTGCCGGTGGCCAAAGGGTGGCTCCGCGTCTCGCATCGCGAGCTCGATCCGGAACTGTCGCTGCCCTATCGGCCCTATCACAAGCATCTGCGCCGACTTTATCTGACGCCGGGCGAGATCGTGAAAGTCGAGGTCGAAATCTGGCCAACCTCGATGGTTTTCAAAAAAGGCCATCGCATCCGGCTCGACATCCAGCCGCGGGACGGCATCGGCAGCGCGCAATACCTGCACTATCACGCCGACTACAATAGCGGCGCCGTCAACACGATCTATGCCGGCGGCGACAGGGAATCTTATTTACTGCTGCCGGTGATCCCGCAAAGCTGATCGCGCGGTTCCGGGCCAATGGCCGATCCGGGTTGGCCGATTTAGATTTCGTTAAGGACTTTCGCTGGCAACTTGTTAACCGCAAGACAACGCCCGGCGAATATCTTGTGCGCGCTCATTCTCGTGACATCGGCGCGCGATGCTCAGCAGTTTCCAATTCTCCAAAGCCAGCCGCAACTGGAAGCTCGTCATCCTGGCGGGCGCGCTCGGATTTGTTGCCGGTTTTGCCGTTGTCTCGTTTTACGGTCCGGGCCGTCTGATGGCGGCGCTAAGCGCGGCGCCTGCGTCGATTACTGAAATCGCGCTGGCGGCGCCGTTCGGGCTCGGCGCTGCAGCGCTTGCCGGCCTAATGGTCAACGCGCTTCGCCGTTCGCATACACGTGTGTTGCGTACCGCGCTCAATCATATGACGCAGGGCCTCTGCATGTTCGACGCCGCGGGGCGTCTGTTGTTTTGCAACGAGCGCTATATCGAAATGTACGGCCTGGGCCCGAATGACGCCAAAGCCGGTACGCCGCTGCGGCAATTGTTAGTTCAGCGCGCGGCCTCCGGCACATTCACTGGGGACCCGGATGCCTATGTCGCCCAGGCGATGCGGCTGGTGGCCGCGGGACAGACCGAATCCAAGATCGTCGAGCTCGGCGACGGCCGCATGATCTCGCTGGTCAACTGTCCGATCCGCGGCAGCGGCTGGGTCGCCACCCATTTCGACGTTACCAACCGGCTGCGCGCCGAGAAGGAGCGCGACGCGCTGTTGCAGCGCGAGGAGCGGCGGCAGCAGACGGATACGGCGATTTCGTCGTTTCGCGCGCGAGTCGACGGCGGCCTCAAGACCGTAAGCCAGAGCGCCTCCGCCATGAAAGCCGCGGCCAAATCGCTGCTGACGACCTCGGATCATACTATGCAGCGCGCCGAGAGCGCGGTGCGCGGCTCCAATGAAGCTTCGACCAATGTCGAGACCGCGGCCGCGGCGGCGGCGGAGCTCTCGGTATCGATCAAGGAGATCAGCCGCCAGCTCAGCCAGACCAACGACGTTGTGCGCAGCGCGGCTGCCGACGCTGCGGCGACCAATGACGACATCACGGCGCTCGCCAATGTCGCGCAGAAGATCGGCGACGTGGTCAAGCTCATTCAGGACATCGCCGGCCAGACCAATCTGCTCGCGCTCAACGCCACCATCGAAGCGGCGCGGGCCGGCGAGGCCGGGCGCGGCTTCGCCGTCGTCGCTTCGGAAGTGAAATCGCTCGCCGTGCAAACCGCGAAGGCCACCGAAGAGATCACCCAGGAAATTCTCTCGGTGCAGAATTCAAGCGGCAAAGCAGTGTCGGCGATTCGCGACATCACCCAGCGCATGCAGGACATCAATACCTATACCAGTGCGGTTGCGATTTCCGTCGAGCAGCAGGACGCGGCGACAGGCGAGATTTCCCACAATGTTGCGAGCGCCGCGACCGGCGCCAAAGGCATCGCCATGGCGCTCGGCGAAGTGGCAAGCGGCGTCACGCAGACCAAAAGCTCGGCGGAGACGATGCTCAGCGCGTCCGAGGAAGTCGAGGACGCCACCGCGAAGCTCCGCCGCGAAGTCGAAGAGTTCCTGGCGACCGTCGCGGCGTAATCTACCGCCCCGCCGCGTAGCCTTGCATGCCGCGCGGATTGGCGGCGGCGCGGCGGCGGCGGCCGACGCGTGAAGCCGCGGTGAGGCGGCCTTCCGACCAGTCCGGACCCATCTCGACCTCATGACCGCGGCGCTTCAATTCGTCGACAGTTTTCTGCGGCACGCGGCCTTCGAGCACCAATACGCCGGGGCGTGACGTGCGCGGCCAGAACGAACTCGGGAAATGTTCGGAATGCCAAGCCGGCGCGTCGATCGCTTCCTGCAGATTCATGCCGCAATGGACGTGGCGCAGGAACATCTGCGTGATCCATTGATCCTGGCCGTCGCCGCCCGGCGAGCCCCAGGCGAGGTAAGGCTCGCCATCGCGGAGCGCCATGGTCGGCGAGAGAGTCGTGCGCGGCCGCTTGCCGGGCGCGAGCGCGGCAGGATGGCCTTCTTCGAGCCAGAACATCTGCGCGCGGGTGCCGAGACAGAAGCCGAGCTCGGGAATGACCGGCGACGAGTGCAGCCAGCCGCCCGACGGTGTCGACGACACAATGTTGCCGGCCTGATCGATGATGTCGAAATGCACGGTGTCGCCCCGCATCGCGCCCATCTTGCCGACGGTTGGCTCGCCGGCGCCGGCCGCCATGCGCGCGTTCTCGGGCACGCTCTCGCGGCGCAGCTTCACCACCGCGCCGAAACCTTCGATCGAGCCGGGGCGCAGTTCGAGCGAAGCCTTGTCGGTGACGAGCTTGCGGCGCTGCGCGTTATAGGCATCCGACAACAGCGTTGTCATCGGTACTTCGACGAAATCAGGGTCGCCGTAGAAGGTTTCTCGGTCGGCATAAGCGAGCTTCGAACATTCGACGGTGAGATGGATGAAGTCGGGCCCGGTCGGATCGAGCCCGTCGAGGTCGAAACCTTTCAGCAGTGCGAGCTGCTGCAAGGTCACCGGCCCCTGGCCCCATGGGCCGGTCTTGCAGACGGTATAGCGGCCGTAGTCGTAGGTGAGCGGCGCCTCGATATGCGGCGTCCAGCGCGCCATGTCGTCGGCGGTGAGTACGCCGCGATGCTTGTGGCCGCTGGTGTCCATAATGTCTTGGGTGCGGCAGAAGCGGTCGATCGCTTCGGCGACAAAGCCGCGGCTCCACGATTGGCGCGCGCGCTCGATCTGGGCGACGCGGTCGCCACCGGCGCTCTCGGCTTCTTTGATGATGCGGGCGTAGGTCGACGCCAGCGCCGTATTGGCGAACAGGTCGCCGGTTGCCGGCACTTTATTGTGCGGCAGATAGACCGCGGCCGAAGTCGGCCAATAGTCGCGGAACAGTTCGGCGACGGTTGCGATCGTCGCATTGGTGCGCTCAAGCAGCGGATAGCCGTTCTGCGCATAGCCGATCGCCGGAGCGAGCACGTCGGCCAATTTCATCGTGCCGTAGTCGCGCAACAGCAGCATCCAGGTTTCGAACGTGCCGGGCACCACGGCGGCGAGCAGTCCGGTGCCGGGGACGAGATCGAGGCCTTCGCTTCTGTAATGCGCGATGGTGGCGCCGGCCGGCGCCACGCCCTGGCCGCAAATTACCTCGGTCTTGCCGCGTTTCACGTCATGGACAATGACCGGCACATCGCCGCCCGGGCCGTTCAAATGCGGCTCGACCACCTGCAAGGTGAACGCGGCGGCGGCCGCGGCGTCGAAAGCGTTGCCGCCTTTTTCCAACATGCTCATGCCCACCGCGGTCGCGATCCAATGGGTCGTTGCGACCACGCCGAACGTGCCTTCGATCTCCGGCCGCGTGGTGAAAGTGTTGGGATTGACGTTCGTCATAAATAATCTCTTGCCGAGTTCAGACATGCGCGCGTGCCGTCCAATTGGGTGTGGCCTGTTGCGCAGAACATGGCCAGCGCCTACAGACTTGTCCCAATCTACCGGGCCGCGCGGGGTCCGGCCAGAGCGGAGAAATATCGACGTGGCAGGGGAAGTTGCAAGGGGCGTAACGAGGGAAATTCTGAAAGTCGGGTTGGCGGGATTGGGCGCGGTTGGGCTCGAAGTGGCCCGCCGGCTCGAGGCCGGCATTCCGGGCTTGGCGCTTGCCGCCGTGTCGGCGCGCGATCAGGACAAGGCGCGGCGCAATCTGCCCGATGCCGGCAGCCGCATCCCGATCGTTGCGCCGGAGGCGCTGGCAGAGAACTGTGACGTTGTTGTCGAATGTCTGCCGCCGAAAATGTTCCGGTCGCTCGCGGAATCAGTGATCGCGCGCGGCCGGATTTTCATGCCGCTCAGCGTCGGCCAGCTTCTCGACAACTGGGATCTCGTGGATCTCGCCAAGGCGAAGGGCGCGCGCATTCTGGTGCCGACCGGCGCGCTCCTTGGCCTCGATGCGGTGCGCGCCGCCGCCGAAGGCGATATCCGCTCCGTGACCATGATCACGCGCAAGCCGCCGGGCGGCCTTGAGGGCGCGCCTTATCTGGTCGAGCACGATATTTCGGTGAAGGGTCTCACTGCGCCGAAGAAAGTGTTCGACGGTACGGCGCGCGAGGGCGCGCGCGGGTTCCCGGCCAATGTCAATGTCGCTGCCGCATTGAGCCTCGCCGGCATCGGACCCGACAAGACGCGGCTTGAAATCTGGGCTGATCCGGCGCTGACCCGCAACACCCATCGCATCGAGGTCGACGCCGATTCCGCGCATCTGTCGATGGCGATCGAGAACGTGCCGTCGTCGGAAAATCCGCGCACCGGCAAGATCACGGCCTTGAGCACGGTGGCCGCGCTCCGCGGGCTTGTCGCCGAACTGAAAGTCGGCACCTGAGGTCCGAATCATTTACAACGCACAGGTGGCGTAGAGGGAGCGTAGCAAACCGGTGCCTGCGGGCGGTGAAGGAAAATGGCCGACGTTGCACCTGTCTTTGCCGAGGCTCTAAAGCTGCATCAAGCCGGGCAATTGGCGGAGGCCGAGCTAGCCTATCAGCGCATTCTGGCAAGCGAGCCGGCGCATTTCGACAGCCTGCATCTGCTCGGCGTTATCTTCATGCAGCGCGGCGATCCGGTGGCCGCGATTGCGCAAATCGGCGCCGCCCTTAAAGTCGCGCCGCATCATATTCTGGCGCTCAACAATCGCGGCAATGCCTTTCAGCAGCTGCAGCGCTTCGGCGACGCGCTCGAGAGCTATGACCGGGCGCTCAGCGTACGGCCCGATTATGTCGAGGCGCTGATCAATCGCGGCGTCACGCTCAATGCGCTCAAGCGTTATGACGAGGCGCTGACGAGCTATGACCGGGCGATCACGCTACGGCCGGATTTCGTCGAAGCGCATTCCAACCGCGGCAATGTGCTCGCCGCCCTCGGCCGCCGCGCTGGCGCGCTGGCGAGCTTCGATCGCGCCATTGCGCTGCGGCCCGATTATGCCGAGGCGCACTACAATCGTGGCAATCTGCTCTACGCCCTCAAGCGCTATGAGGAGGCGCTCAAAAGCCATGATCGCGCTGTGGCAATCAGGCCCGACTATGTCGATGCGCTCACCAATCGCGGCGCGACGCTGCATATGCTCGAGCTCGACGAGGGGGCGTTGGCGAGTATCGACCGCGCGCTGGCGCTCGATCCGGACAATGCCGAGGCCCTGACCAATCGCGGGGTCGCGTTGAACGCGCTCAAGCGCTACGCCGAGGCGCTCATCGGCTATGAACGCGCGCTCGCCCTCTGCCCGGACCATGCCGAGGCGCTCACCAATCGGGGTGTCGCGCAGCATGAGCTCGGCCGGCTTGACGAGGCGCTGAAGAGCTACGACCACGCGCTCGAACTGCGGCCGGACGATGCCGAGGCGCTGTCCAATCGCGGCCATACATTGCACGAGCTTGAGCGTTACCAAGAATCGTTGGCAAGCTGCGACCGCGCGCTACTGCTGCAGCCCGATCTCGCCGATGCGCACTGCAATCGCGGCAATGCTCTCAATGCCCTGCAGCGGTTCGATGAGGCGCTGGTGAGTTACGACCAGGCGCTGGCGTTGCGGCCCGATAACGCCAAGGCTCTCACCAATCGCGGCATCGCGCTCCATGCACTGAAGCGGTTCGACGACGAGCTGGCGAGCTATGCACGCGCTCTTGCCGTCGAGCCGGATTATGCCGACGCCCATTTCAATTCCGGCTGGTGCCGTATGCTGCACGGCGACTTCCGCGCCTTCAAGGACTACGAATGGCGGTGGAAGATCGACCGGCTGAAATCTTCCAAGCGCAATTTCGCGCAGCCGCACTGGACCGCCGCGGACGATGGCGCGAACAAGACCGTGCTTCTGCATGCCGAACAAGGGTTCGGTGACACGATCCAGTTCTGCCGTTACGCGCCGCTGGTTGCGCAACGCGCGGGGCGCCTGATCCTGGAAGTGCAAGAGCCGCTCCGCGATCTGGTCGGCGTTCTGCCCGGTGTGACGCAGGTCGTGTCAAGAGGCGAAGCACTTCCTGATTTCGATGTGCATTGTCCGTTGCTCAGTCTGCCGTTGTTAATGGAAACGGAGCTTGCGACCATACCGTCGCAAGTCCCTTATCTCGGCGCGAGTCCGCAAGGCGTGGCAGAGTGGGGTGCGCGGCTGGGCTCAAGGAGCCGGCCGCGCATTGGGCTCGCCTGGTCCGGCAACCCCACGCACAAAAACGATCGCAACCGTTCGGCCGCGCTTGCGGCCTTGCTGCCGCTCCTCGGTCTGGATGCGACCTATGTGAGCTTGCAACCCAGTGTGCGCGCTGCCGATGCCGAATTGTTGCGCAACCGCGACATCGTTCATTTCGGTGAGCAACTCAGGGATTTCTCGGACACGGCAGCGCTGATCGCGAATCTCGACCTCGTCATCTCGGTCGATACCGCCGTGGCTCATCTCGCTGGGGCGCTTGCCAAACCGGTCTGGGTGCTGCTGCCTTTCGTGCCGGATTGGCGCTGGCTGCTCGATCGCGACGACAGCCCATGGTATCCCACGATGCGGCTCTTTCGTCAGGACCAGAGCCGCACGTGGGACAATGTCATCGCGCGCGTCAGCGCCAGACTGCGCGATCAGTTCGTAGGCTGACGACGCGCCGTAGTATTATCATTGAGCATGGTCTTGTCGGAAAACCGGTTCCCACTTTTCCGGATCATGCTATTCGATCTGTGGGATTTTGGCGTCCCTCACCAGTTCCTTGAAGAACGGCACGTCTTTGGCGATCCGCGCCTTGGCCGTCGCGGCGTCGCCGACGATCGGCTCATAACCGACCTGACGAATGCGTTCTTTAAGTTCGTTGCTCGCCATTATCGCGAGCACGGCTTTGGTGAACTGATCGATGATCGGCTGCGGCGTTGCCGCGGGCGCCAGCAAAAAATGCTCGGTGGTGAGCGTGATGTCCGGAAAGCCCGCCTGGACGAAGGTCGGCACGTCGGGCAGCGTGCTCCAGCGCTCCGTCATCGTCAGCGCGATGCCTTTCATTACGCCGGCCTGCACTTGCGATTGCGCGCCGGGCAGTGCGGTCGAAAGCACATCCACGGTTCCGGTCAACAGTGCCTGCGTCGCCGGGCCACCGCCGTTATAGGCGATATTGGTGATGTCGACGCCGGCCTTCAGCTTGAATAGTTCCATGGTCAGCTGCGGTGTCGTGCCGTTGCCGGGGCTCGCATAATTCAGCTTGCCGGGATTGGCCTTGGCGCGCGTGATGACGTCGCTCAACGCATTGAGGCCGCTATTGGCTTTCACCGCGAAAATATTCGGCGCCACCGGAAGGGCGGCGATCGGCGCGAAATCTTTGAACGGATCATAGGGAATGGCCTTGTACAGCGCCGGATTGACGACGAAGGCGCTCGATGTAAGCAACAGTGTCAAGCCATCGGGGGTGGCGCGCGCGACTTCGGCGGTGCCGATATTGGTGCCGGCGCCGGCGCGATTCTCGACGATCACGGTCTCCTTGAGCTCCTGTTGCAGCGGCTGTTGGAGCAGCCGCGCCAGGGTGTCGGACGATCCCGCGGGCGCGAAAGGCACGATGATTCGGATCGTCTGGTTGGCGGCGAGCTGGGCTGAAGCCGGCGGTGCAGCCAAAAAAGTTGCGAGCAGAACAAATGCTGCAGATGCGAAATGAGTGGCCTGCCTACGTAATAAACGCTGTATAAACCCCGCAGCTAAAGGGGCTGCGCCACCACCAAACCAACTCATCTATTCCTCCCATTTGCCCGCATATTCGTTGCCGACATGCGGTTCCACACCTTTACGCATCGCAGAACTGCGTACAACGCCTGTTCAACGCATCGTGCTTTTGACCGGAGCCGATATCGCCGCTAGTTTAGATGCTTGCGCAGTATGTGCGCTGCTATGTCCTGCATCGCCTAACTCTGGAGAGAGCCCGGTGGTCACGATCGAAGTCAACGAAACACAACACCAGATCGACATCGAAGCCGACACCCCCCTGCTATGGGTTCTGCGCGATGTCATCGGTCTCACCGGAACCAAGTTCGGCTGCGGCATCGCCGAATGCGGCGCCTGCACCGTCCATATCGACGGCAAGCCGATGCGCTCCTGCTCGGTGCCGATCGGCCTTATTGACGGCGCCAAGGTGACGACCATCGAAGGCCTGTCGCCGGACTCGAGTCATCCGGTGCAAAAAGCCTGGATCGCCGAAGACGTGCCGCAATGCGGCTACTGCCAGTCCGGCCAGATCATGGCCGCGGTCGCGTTTCTGAAAGACTTCCCCAACCCGACCGACGCCGACATCGACGCCAATATCACCAATATCTGCCGTTGCGGCACCTATGAACGCCTGCGTCGCGCCATCCATCGCGCTGCCGACGCGATGAAAGCGTAAGGGAGGCCGCGATGAACGCAAATATTCCCGCTTCGGCTCTCACCCGTCGCCATTTCATTCTCACCTCCGCGACCGCCGCCGGCGGTTTGATGATCGGCATCGGCGCGGCGCCACAGGTCGCCGAAGCCGCTACCGTCGCGGCGCAGCCTTGGAACGACGACAACGCCTATAGCCCGAACGATATCGATGCCTGGATCGCCATTGATCCTGACGATTCCATTCTCATCCGCTATCAGCGCTCGGAAATGGGTCAGGGCAGCATGACGGCGCTGCCGATGATCATCACCGAGGAACTGCAGTGCGATTGGTCGAAAGTGCGCATCGAATATGCCTCGCCCAACCGCAACATCCGCGAAAACAAGGTCTATGGCGGCATGTTCTCGAACGGCAGCCGTTCGGTGCGGGCGTCGCAGAAGATGCTGCAGCAAGTCGGCGCCAGCGCCCGCGAGCGCCTAATCGCGGCCGCCGCGGCGCAGTGGAATGTGCCGGTGTCGGAATGCACGGCGGCGAACAGTGTGGTCACGCATGCCGCCTCCGGCCGCACGATTAATTACGGTGCGCTGGCTAGCGCGGCGGCACAGATCAAGCTTGCGGCCGAGCCCAAGATCAAGACCCCTGACAAGTTCACCTTCATCGGCACGCCGATGCCGCGCATCGATGTGCCGCGCAAGGTCAATGGATCGGCCAAGTTCGGGATTGACGCACAGGTTCCGGGCATGGTTTTCGCGGCGATCAATGCCTGTCCCGTCCAGGGCGGCAAATTGAAGAGCGTCGACGATTCGGTGCTGGCCGGGGCGCCCGGCATTCTCAAAGTGGTGCGGCTCGAACGCGCGGTCGCGGTGGTAGCGACCGACAGCTACTGGCGCGCCAAGCGGGCGCTCTCCCGGCTGCAGCCTCAATGGGATGTCGGCGAGGCCGGTAAGGTCGACAGCGATCAGTTGTCGAAAGCGTTCCATGCGGCGCTCAGCGAACCGATGCAGGCCGCGCGCAACGACGGCGATTTCGACAAGGCTATGTCGGGCGCGGCCAAGACGTTCGAGGCCGTTTACGAGACGCCTTATCTGTCGCACTCGCCGATGGAGCCGATGAACGCGACCGTGCACTTGCAGCCGGATCGGCTCGACGTGTGGGTCGGAACGCAGGCGGCGGACGAAGCGCTCGAGGCCGCGGCGCGCTTCTCCGGCCTGAAGCCCGAGCAGGTCTATATTCACAACGCTTTTGTCGGCGGCGGTTTCGGCCGGCGCGACGCAAACGACGAGGTCGAGCAGGCCATCGTCATCGCCAAAGCCGTGCAGCGGCCGGTCAAGCTGGTCTGGACGCGCGAGGAGGATACCCGCCAGGACAAGTTTCGTCCGCATGCAGTGGTGGCGTTCAAGGCCGGCGTCGGAACCGACGGTATGCCGACCGCCTGGTCGATGCGCGTCGTGACCTCCTCGATCTGGAATTCGGTCGGCAGGGCAGCTCCCGGTGGCAAACTCGAGCCACAGGCCACCGCCGGACTGGCCGACAACGGCTACCAAGTGCCGAACACCCGCGTCGAAGCGTTGATCAAGAACACGCATCTGCCGGTCTGGTTCTGGCGCGCGCCCGGTGCGAACCAGCACGTTTTCGCGATCGAGAGCTTCCTTGACGAGATGGTGGCGGCGAGTGGACTCGATCCCTATCAGGTGCGGCGCAAGCTCTTAGAAGGAAAGCCTGACTGGCTCAAGGTGCTGGATACCGCCGTCGAAAAAAGCGATTGGGGCAAGCCGCTGCCGAAGGGTAGAGGTCGTGGCATCGCGATCTGCGAGGACACCGACAGCCTCTGTGCCCAGGTTGCCGAAGTGACGGTCCGGCCGGACGGCGAGGTGAAAGTTGATCGTGTCACGGTCGCCCTTGACACGCGCTACATGGTCAATCCGCTGACCATCGCCGAGCAGGCCGAGGGCTCTGTGATCTACGGCTTGAGCGCCGCGCTCTTCGGCAAGCTCACCATCAAGAACGGTATCGTCGAGCAGGGCAATTTCGACACCTACCGTATGGTGCGCTTTGCGGAGGCGCCGAGGATCGATGTCCATCTCGTCCCGAGCGGTGGCAAGGTTTGGGGCGGCGCGGGTGAGCCCGCAACCCCGCCGATCGCGGCAGCGGTGGCGAACGCGATTTTCGCCGCGACCGGCAAGCGCATCCGCTCGCTGCCCATCAGCGATCACGATCTGGCAGGATCGGCATAGCCGGCGTAACGCGGGATTGATGATCCGCTTCGCGCCGGCTGAACATTTTCAACTCGTATCCGTTCAAACAAAGACGTCGCGCCGATGCCTGCTCCGGGAGCCGAGAAGAAGTGACAACGTTTTTAAGAATAGTTTTTTGCGCGCTGCTCATCACGTTTGGAACGGCCATTGCCCGCGCCGAAGACGCCGCGACGGTTCCGGAAAATCCGGGTGAATATCTGGCGCGCGCGGGCGATTGCGTGGCCTGCCACTCGGTGCCCGGCGGCAAGGCCTTTGCCGGCGGCCTGAAAATGGGCAGCCCGCTCGGTGCGATCTATTCGACCAATATCACGCCCGATCCCGAGACCGGCATCGGCAACTACACGCTGGAGGATTTCGATCGCGCGCTGCGCCAAGGCATCGCCAAGGACGGCCACCGGCTTTATCCGGCGATGCCCTATCCGTCTTACGCCAAGCTCACCGACGCGGACGTCAAGGCGCTCTACGATTTCTTCATGAAAGACGTGCCGCCGGTGCGGCAGGCCAACAAGCCGAATGAGATCCCCTCGTGGCTCGGCTTCCGTTGGCCGCTTGCGATCTGGGATGCGGTGTTCACGTCGAGCGGCAGCTATGTGAACAAGCCTGGGCACGACGCGGTGTGGAATCGCGGCGCCTATCTGGTGCAGGGACTCGGCCATTGCGGCGCCTGCCACACGCCGCGCGGCATCGCCTTTCAGGAGAAGGCACTCGACGAAGGCAGCTCGAATTATCTTGCCGGCGCGCTGCTCGACGCCTGGCTCGCGGCCAACCTGCGCGGTGACCCGCGTACTGGGCTCGGCCAATGGTCGCAGGCCGATCTCGCGACATTCCTCAAGTCCGGCCATAATCGCGACGGCACGGCCTTCGGCTCGATGATCGACGTCGTCAACAACAGCACGCCGTATTTGTCCGACAGCGACATCAATGCGATCGCGGTTTATCTGAAATCGCTCCCGGCAAGTGGATCCGAACCGGCTTATGCCTACGATGACGCGACCACGAATGATCTGCGTGGCGGCCATGCGGCCGAGCCGGGCGCTGGGGTCTATGCCACGCGCTGCGCCTCCTGCCACGGCCTCGATGCCAAGGGCTTTGCGCCCTATATGCCGCCGCTCGCCGGCAATCCGACGGTGCTCGGCAGCGATCCGTCCTCGCTGATCAACCTCGTTCTCAACGGCTCGACGCCGATTGTCGTCAAAGGCACTCCCGATGCCTATCGCATGCCGCAATTCCGGCTGCAGTTGTCGGACCAGCAGATCGCCGACGTGGTGAGCTACATCCGCGCCGGCTGGGGCAACCAGGCGTCGCCGGTGACCACCGCGCAGGTTGCCGATTTGCGCAAGTCAACCGATCCGACCAGCGATCAGGTTGTCATTCTCAAGATGCGCTGACGCTGCGTCGCGGCGAGCGCCGCGGACATATTGCCCATTTTGCTGCCGCTGCTACGGTCCTGCGCTGCGTACTTGCGGCGGGAAGCAGAGAATAGGCAATGGGCGCATCTTCGCCGTCAGAACCTTTTCGTGTCGAAGAGGCGACCATCGACGATCTGCACCAGGCGATCAAAACCGGTCGCACCACCTGCGCCGATGTGGTGCGCCAATACATCGCCCGTGCGCGAGCGTTTAACGGCGTTGCGACGCAACTCGTGACGCAAGATGGCGCACCGGTGCCGGCGCAGCCCGGCACGATGCGCGCCGGCGCGCCGCTCAAATTTCCGACCGAGACGGTGAAGGCCTCGTCTTTCCTGCCCGACCTCGACAAGTACCGGGGCCTGCCGCTCGAATACGGTCGTATGGAGCCGACGGCATCCGATCCGCAGGTCCATCAGCAGTTCGGCATGATCGCCGGCATTCCGAATGCCGGGCAGCTCAACGGGCTTGCTACGCTCAATATCCGCGGCGAGCGTTCGGTGACCTGCAAAGGCGAATTCGACCGCCACCCCTCGCTCGGCGCGCTGCCGCCCGGCGCGCCGCCGGTCTGCGAATATTTCCGGCAATTGCCGGACGCGCTCGAAACCGCGGAATCGCTCGACAAGGCGTTTGGCCGCAATCCCGATCTCGAAAAGATGCCGATGTATGGCGTCGTGTTCTCGTTCAAGGATCCGTTCGACACCAAGGATATGCGATCGACAGGCGCCGGTGACGCCGCCTACGACATCGACTTTCCGGCGCGCGATCACGTTCTCGTCGAGCAATTGCGCCAGAAGGGTGCGATCATCTACGCCAAGGCGCTCAACACCGAATATAACGGCCGCGCCGGCAATCCCGGCGGCCGCAATCACTCCGACAAAGTGCTGCCGTCGACGCTCGGTTATCAGCGCAGCACCTGGGCCGGCAATCCGGTCAACCCTTACGATACGACCCGCTCGGCTTCGCTTGGCTCGAGTTCGGGTTCGGGCGTCTCGGTCTCGACCAATCTGGTGATGGCGAGCCTCGGCGAGGAGACGCGCGCGTCGTGCCGTGGGCCCGCCAATCACAATGCGGTGGCACTGATCCTGCCGCACAAGGCGATGCTCGGATTTGACGGTGGTGCGATCGGCGCCGACATCTATTGCGACAGAAGCGGCATTCTCTGCCGTACCGTTGCCGATTGCGCCAAAGTGCTCGATGCGCTCAAAGACGCCGACGCGGGCTATTACGATCCTCGCGATCCGTTCACGACGGTGCCGCGTGCCTCGGTGCTGAGCACGCCTTATGCAGGCCATGCGACCAATAGCGGCGCGCCGGGCGCGCTGAATGGTTTGCGCCTCGGCGTCATTCGCGAGTCGATGCTGATCAGGACGAATTCCAAGACCGAAGAGCCGATCGTGAGCGCCGCCGCGCGCGAGATCAAAACCGTTCTCGGCGCAAAGCTCGGTGCGGCGCTTGTCGAATCCTCCGATCCGTTGTGGGCGCGCGATCCTGGCGTCGAACAGATGAAAATCGATTTCCGCGTTGCGCTGGCGCGGCTCGTGCCGGTTTTCATGCCCGACCTGCTGTTCCGGCTCGGCCGCGACGGCAAGCCGCTGTTCAAGGAATTCGCCGCCGCGATCGCGCCGACCGAATTCGTGCCCGGCAAGATCTTTGGGTCTGGAAAAATGAAGCCGATCGATTATCTGGTCGAGCTTGCCGAAGGCAGCATCGCGCCGCCGACCAATCTCGACATCGCCACCATCCAGCAGCAGCAATTGGCGAATACGTTTCGCTTCCACATCCCGCAATACCTCACGCGACGCGCCGCGGATTGGAAGCAAGCCGGGTTCACCGAAACGCTCACTGATTTTGCCGCTCTCAATGCGCGCTCCAAATATTGGGGCGACGATCAGCGCGCCGCCTTCAAGAATTGGGAGGAGGTGTCGGACCCGCGCAATCCACTCGGCGGACGGCAGGGCGTCGATGAGCGCATCATGCTGCGCGAGCTGCTGCGCCGCGTCGACATGATGGTGATCTATGAAAACAAGCTCGACGCGCTGGTGCGGCTGCATACGCCGTGGCCGCCCGGGCTGATCGGGCACGCCTATCAATACGACATCGAAAGCAATCTCAGCCCGGAATCGCTTTACGGCCCCAATGCCGGCCTCACCGAAGTGCTGATCCCGGCCGGCTATGTCACGACAACCTACGATCCGGTCTATAAGCTCAACGACGACTGCACGCGCTATGTCTCGGCGCCGTCGCATAGGCCGACGACGATCCCTGCGCCGGGCCTACCGTTCTCATTGGTGTTCCGCGCCGAGCCCGGCAGGGAAGACCTGCTGTTGCAGATCGCTTCAGCTTATGAGAACGCCTCGAAGCGCCGCATTCCACCGCCCAATTTCGGGCCGCTGAGTCATTAATCGTGGACATGCGCTAATCGGTTGTCCGCAGGTTCCAACTGGCGTTGTCGACGTGCCGCTTGCTTTCGAGCCGCGCGACCAGCGCGTCGAGCTCGGCGGGATCGGCGGCGCTGCTGAGCAGGACCGCGACCAGTTCGGCGTCGCCTTGTTCGCGCTCGATGACCTCGATGTCCTGCGGCGGATAATTGGCGGCCTCGAGCTCGTCGCGAAGGAGCTCGCGGATATCGTCGAGATGTTCGTTCGCCGTCGTGACATGGACCTCGTAGATCGCTTCCGTCGCGCTTTGGTCGAGCGGAGCACGGTTGATGGCGTTGACCAGCGGCCGCAATAACGTATTGCCGGCGAGCACGAAAAAGGTCAGCGCGATGGCCTCGAAGGCGAGGTCTGCCCCGGCGCAGGCGCCGACCGCGGCCGAACACCACAGCGTTGCCGCGGTGTTCAATCCCCACACATTGTTGCCCTGCTTCATGATCACGCCGGCGCCGAGGAAGCCGACGCCTGACACGACGTAAGCGATGATCTGTGTCGCGCCGACATTGCCGTTAAGATGCTGGCCGATGTCGACGAAGGTCGCAGCGCCGACGGCGACCAAAACATGCGTGCGCAAGCCGCCGCCGCGCTGACGGTACTGCCGCTCGGCGCCGATTAGCGTGCCGAGCACGAACGCCGCGAACAGGCTTACCAGCGAATCGAGAAAGTCCGGCAGCGTGAAGGAATGAAGGAACGCCATTTGAACCCGCGGGCCGTGAACCCCGGTTGCTTGCGACAAACCGGAGATTTGCGCAAGCCCGCGATTCAGTTTTGCTTCGCCGCCAGGAGCTTTTGCACGATTTGCAGGAGGTCGCGCGGCCGGTACGGCTTGGCGATATAGGCGTCGCAGCCCGCGGCGCTTGCCTTCTGATCGTCGCCGCTCAATGCGAAGGAAGTCACGGCGACGATCGGGATGCTGCGCAGGTCCGGCCGCGCCTTGATCCGCCGCGTCGCTTCGAGCCCGGAAATGCGCGGCAGCTGAATATCCATCAAGATCAGATCCGGCCGCTCGCGCTCGGCGGCGGCGAGTGCTTCTTCGCCGTCGAACACTTCGACGACCTCATAGCCCTGGAATTCCAGGAGATCCCGCACGATCATGCGGTTGGCGGCATTGTCTTCGACATGGAGAATGCGCACGCTCATTGCTTCCTCGCAGTCGTCACCGTGGCATCCATCAGCGAAGATGCCGTGACCCGACGCGGCACGACGACATGGAATGTCGAGCCGACATTGAACGTGCTCTCGGCCCAGATGCGGCCGCCATGCATGGAGACGAAACGCTTGGCGATGGTCAGGCCGAGGCCGGTGCCGGCGAATTCCTTGGCGATGGCCGGGTCGCCGCGGCCGAACTCCTCGAAGATCGAGCCGAGTTCCTCCGGCGGGATGCCGACCCCGGTATCCCTGACCATGTAGTGAACGTCGCCGTTCGACGGCTCGACGGCGACGTTAATGCCGCCGTGCCGCGTGAATTTGATGGCGTTGCCGGTGAGATTGAGCAGAATCTGATAGATGCGCTTGCTGTCACCATAGCAATTGCCGATCCGGCCCCCGGCCGAGACACGAAACGCCAATCCTTTGGCCTGCGCCAGCGGATAGGCGGTGGCTTGCAGCGCCTCGACGATCTCGTCGACATTGTATTCGGCAAGATCGAGATCGAGGCGGCCGGCTTCGATCTTCGACAAATCGAGCACGTCGTTGATCAGGCGCAACAGGTGCTGGCCGTTCATCTGCAATTGGTCGACCGGCTTCTTCAGGCGCGGGTCGAGGTCGCCATAGATGCCGTCGAGCATCAAATCGGTGAAGCCGAGAATGGCATTCATCGGCGTGCGTAATTCGTGGCTCATATTGGCGAGGAACTGCGACTTGTGCTGATTGGCGAGCTGCAGCGCCTGGTTTTTCTGGCCGACTTCATAGAATAGCCGGGCGTGCTCGATGGCGATGGTACAGCCATTGGCGAAGGTGCGCAGAAGCTCGATTTCTTTCGCGCTGTAGCCGCCGGCGGACTTGCGCCCGAGCACGATGCCGCCCAGCACGCGTTTACTGCGGATCATCGGAATAGCAAGCGTTGATCGATAACCCTCCGCGAGCACCGGCGTGTTGGTCGGCGGCGACGCGGCGGCGGCGGTGTCGGGGATGTTTTGCGGCTCGCCCAGCACGGCGGCACGGCCGATAATGCTGTCGATCAGAGTGGGCGGCTCGGCCACCAGCCGCGTGACGAATTCCGGCCGCAGCAAATGGCCGGCGCGAAAACGAAAAACCTGCGCCGCTTCGTCGAATTCGTAGATCACGCCGCCGTCGGATCCGGAGATCTCGGTGGCGTGGACCACGATGGTCTGCAACACGTTCTGTAGATCGAGCGAGGCGCCCACAGTCTGCAGCGTATCGCTGAGCGCCTTGACCTCGTCCAGCGATTGTTCGAGCGCCTGTGTTCGTTCCGCGACTTTTTGTTCAAGTCCGGCATGCGCCTCCTGCAGCCGCGCCGCCATGCGGTTGAAGTCCTCGGCCAGGTCCTCGAATTCGTCGCCGGTTTTCAGGTGCAGCCGCGCATCGAGATCGCCCGACTCGAGCCGACCGGCGCCCTGGCGCAAGGCCTCGATGGGTTTGACCACGCGGCGACGCAGCCGCACCACCGCGACGACTGCCAATACGAAGAGCGCGAGCAAGATGCCGGCGATGCGGCCGAGCGATAGCAGCACCGGCGCATAGGCTTCCATCAGCGGTTGTTCGACCAGCACCGTCCAGCCGATGCTCGGAATGCGCTGATAGGCGACGAGCACGCGCTCGCCGCTCAGGCTGGTGAATTGCCCGGTTCCGGCCTCGCCGCTGTCCGCGTTGCGCAACTGAGCGACCTGCGGCAGGTCGGAGAGATCCTTGTGCTGCAGCACCAGGTGCAGCTCGGGATGAGCGATCAGAGTTCCGTCATTGCTGACGACATAGGCGTAGCCGGATTTACCGATATGGATGTTCTGGACGACATCCCAGACGTAGCGGACATTGACCTCGGCCGCGAGCACGCCGGCGACTTCGCCGGCGAAAGGCTCGATCGGGACAGAGATGACGATGCGCGGCTCGAGTGAATCGCGCGGAAAACTGACCGGGCCATAATAGGTCTCGCCGGCGCGGGCGGCGGTGAAAAACGGCTCGTGGGAATGGTCGGCGGCGGTGTCGGGGATCGAAGCTGCGATCCGCGATTCGCGGTATTGCTCGCGACCGTCCAGGCCGACCGCAAAGACGTCGCGAACGGCAGGCGCGTTCTTAAGCAGCGTGCGCAGGTTGAACAGATAATCGTTGGTGAGACGGCCATTGTTGAGGCTGCGCGGCGGCGCCGCTATACGCAGGGCATCGGCAATATCCCCGACGTAATTCTGAATGCGCAGCGCCGCCAGTTCCGCCATCTGCCGATGCGTGGTTTCGAGAGTCTGTTGCGCCTCCTCGAAACGAAAGGCCAGTTCGACGAACAGGCTCGCGGCAAGCGAGCCGCTGACCAAGGTTGCAAAAATGAGGAAATAGCGGCGGATGATGCCGTGCCGCCGATCCAATCCCGGCGCGGGCCCGGTGGCCTGCGCCGATTGCTGGTTCAAGCCTGCGCCCGCGGGCGCAGGCTCAGTTGCGCCGCTCTCCGCGTTCGTCATGACCACCGCCACGAGCGAAGTCCTCGCAAATCACACCTCACTCATGAGTCTCGATCGCTTTTCAGAGGATGTGGGGAAGCTTGATGTTCAGAGCATTTGCCGCAGGACCGCTGATCGCCCATTCGAAGTCGTCGTTGGCGGCATCCTTGATTTTCAGCGCTTGCGGCTGCGCCGACTGCCACAGAATTTGCTCGACATAATCGGCCATCAACACGCCGCAGGTGTGTTGCGGCACGCCGTAGCCGCCGAGCGCGCCTTGGGCGACGAAATCGGTGACCGGGAAGAAGACCGGCACGTTCTTTTGCCCTTGCGCGGTATCGATGATCAGCTTGGCGGCGCCGAGGCAGACATCGACTGGCAGCACCTGCACGCCGGTCTCGGCGGGTTTCTTCAGGTCGCGCTTGGCGATGGTCTTGAGCTTCTTCTCGATATCTTCACGGGTATTGACGGCGAGGACCGCGACGGTGACGCCGCGTTTCTTGGCGGCTTTTTTGACGAGATCGAGGCTGCGCATCGAGGGGCCGTATTTCGGCTTGTGCAGTACATAGACCCGTTTAAGCGTCGGCACCGTCGCCAGAAAGTACTGAAAGCAATCTCCCGCGGTCTGGCTGCGCCGCGCCGAAATCCCGGTAATGTTCTTGGCGCGGCCGAAGCCTTCCGCCTTCGGATCGGACACCACGCCGACGATCGGCATCGACTTGCTGGCGTCTTTGGCGGCGCGCACCACATTGGTCGACATCGCGAAGACCACGTCGCACGGGCTTTGCTCGTTTGTCATCAGCGCCTTGGAAGTCTTGACGTCGGCCAGGTCAGCATGCACCCGCTCTTTGTAGTGGATCTCATAGTCGGTCCCGATCTGATGGCCCTTACCGGCCAAGCCCTCGATCAGACCATGGATATAGTGCCGCACATTCGTCGCCTCGTCTTTGCGACTGATCCGATGGTCGCGCTGTGGGCCGACTGCGACGGCCAAAACTGTTTTGACGACTGCCATGATACTCTCCCTGATAATTCACTTCATTCGATGACGTTGTTCACTCGATCGCTCGTCGTTTGTTCATCTGATCACCTGGTCGGCTTGGCCCAGCACTTCGAGCGGCACCGATATGCCGAGGCACTGCGCGGCTTTGAGATTAACGACGAAGCTCGGATCGACCGGCTCGACCGGCAGGTCGCCCGGCTTGGCCCCATGGCTGATGCGGTCGAGATACCAGGCGACGCGGGAGCCGGCCTGATAGGCGCTCGGCCCGTCGGAGGCGACCGCGCCCCACAACGCCATGTAGTCGAAAATGCCGAAGGCGGCGACCCGCTGCGCCAGGCTTGTCTCGAGCACCAAATCGAGATTGGCAATGATGTCGGTATCGGGAACGACCATGATGCCGTCCTCGCTTTCCGGGCGTATTTCGGCCATCAGGTTTTCCATGTCTTGCCGGCTCGCGACGGTGCGGTCGACCACTTCGACCTTCAGCCGATCGGCGGCTTCGTGGATTTCCGCCATGCTTTCTTCCGACGGCGCGTAGTGCGGCTGATGCATGGTGAGGAGCCGCTTCATTCCCGGCAGCATCTCCTTGAACAATTCGACCCGCCTGCCGCTGCCCTGGACCACTTGGTGGCTGACGCCGGTAATCGCGCCGCCGGGCTGCGCCAGCGATTGCACGAAGCCATATTTCACTGGGTCGCTCACCCCGGTCATCAGGATCGGCATCGGGTGCTCGCGCGTTTCCTGTTGCGCGACTTTCACGACTTCGGTGGCTACCGCGACGATGACGTCGGCGCCGCCGGTTGCGAATTCATGGGCGTAGTTGCGGATCTGATCGAGCGTGCCGGTGCGGATCAACAGCGTGAAATGGCGGCCCGGCCTGCCAGCATTTTCAGGCGTGTCTTCGACATAATTGAGCTTCTTCAGCCCATCGGCGAGACCCACGACATAATAGGGCTTGGTGTCGTGGCTCGGATCGGGAGGGGCCGGATGATAATCGGTCTCGCCGCAGTGCCAGGACGGAATGTAGCGTGGGCCGAGCGCGAGCACGCCGATGCGGAGCGTCTTGTCTTTGGCGGTGAGATTTTGGGCCCGAACTGCCAGCGGGTCGGCGAGCACAGACGGTATCAGCGTCAGTGCAAGTGCAAACAGGGTCCAAGCGCGGTAGTGGCAGACGGCGTGGCATAAGCGAGCACAGCCGCGGTTGCGGCTTTCTTTCGCGTCGTCGCTGCACTTCGCGTCTGCAACCGGGCGCATAACGCTGCCCTCCACCGCACACCCCGACAAGCACTACGGGCACAGAAGTTATTAGGATCGCTTCTGTTGTTACATTCCTTAACGGTTCGAATTCCGGATCGCGCAGTTATCGCAAGAGCGGTGCGAAATCCGGGACGCTGATTTTGTTAGTATTGACCGGACATAAGCCGCCGGCAGAAGCCTTGTTTCAAATATAGCACGACTTGTGGCACGACTTGGAACCTGATCCGTCCGCGCTGGCTGCGCTGTTGCGTCACGGCGGCGCTTGGCCGGCGTTATCCGTTCATTCCGGCTGAATTCCAGCGAATTTGATGACTTTGGCCCATTTCTCGGTTTCCGCGGCAATGAACTTTGCGAAATCCCCGGGCGAGCCGGGCGCGAGATTGAGTCCCAAATCACTGAGCCGGCTTTTGACGACGGGATCGGCCAGCGCTGCATTGATCTCGGTATTGAGCTTGTCCACGATCTCTGTGGGCATGGCTTTGGGCGCGACCATGCCGTACCAGCCGCTTGCCTCGTAGCCGGGCAGAAATTCGCTGATCGCCGGCACATCGGGCAACACCGCCTGGCGAGTCTTCGCCGTTACCGCGAGCGGACGCAGCTTGCCGCCCTTGATATAGCCGAGCGAGGCCGGCATCGCGCCGAATATCATATTGATCTGACCGCTCATCACGTCCGGCAGCGCCAGCCCCTCGCCGCGATAGGGCACGTGGGTCATCTTCACGTCCGCCATCATGCAGAACAGCTCTTCGGCGACATGTGCCGGAGCCCCGGTGCCGCCCGACGCCATGGTGACCTTGCCGGGATTGGCTTTCAGATAGGCGATGAACTCCGGCAGGGTTTGCGCCGGGAACGACGGCGTCACTTCGACGACGAGGGGGATGCTGCCGAAAAAGGCGACTGGCGTCGTGTCGCGGATAAAGTTGAAATTGAGGTTGTTGAACAGCGTCGCGTTGATGGCATTGCTCGAGATCGCGACCAGGAGCGTGTAGCCGTCCGGTGGCGATTTCACGACATATTCGGTGGCGATATTGCCGCTGGCGCCGGTGCGGTCGTCGACAAAGAAGGGCTGACCGAGCTTTTCCGACAGGTATTGCCCGACGACGCGCGCAATGATGTCGGGCGAGCCACCGGCCGGAGTCGGTCCGATCACATGCACCGGCCGTGTCGGATAATCGTCCGCTGCCGCAAGCCGCGGCAAAGTGGGGGAAAGGGCGATCGACGCCGCACTGGTTGCCAATTGCAGAAAGTGTCGGCGGGGAAATTTCATGATCGGACGCACTCGGTTCGTGCAACACAGGAGGATGGAGGCGAAAATGGAGGCGCAAGACTAATGCGGTTGCCCGCGACAAGAAAGTGCGGATGCTCGGCCTGAATGCGTCCTATGAGTGTGCCCGACAAAATCTCATGTTTCGTCCGGCAGGACCTCGTCATTGGGCGGTTCGCGCATCCAGGCCTGCACCAGTTCCCAGGCAATCGCCAGGACGATCGGGCCGATAAAGACGCCGATCATGCCGTGAACGATCAGGCCGCCGATGACGCCGATCAGGATCACCGGCATCGGCGTTTTCAGCCCGTGACCAAGAACGATCGGTCGCAGGAAGTTATCGATAAGACTCACTGGACCCATGTAAGCGGTGAACAGCAAGGCCGTGTGCGTCTCCATGGTGAACCAGCTCCAGATGATGGGCAGGACGATCACGATCGTCGCGCCGACCTGGATGATGCCGAGCACGAGAACGAGGAAGCTCAAAAGACCGGCGCCCGGCATCCCGACGACGATGAGTCCAAGCCCCGCGAGCAAGGCCTGCAGCGCCGAAATGCCGATCACACCGCGTGCCAGATTGCGGATAGTCGCGCCCGCCAGGTCGACGAATCCCGCGCCGCGCCGGCTGACGATATGGTCGCTGAGCGACTTGAAGGAATTTACCAGCGACGGCCCGGGGGCGAAGAGAAAGCCCGATATCGCGACTGCCGCGAGGAATTGCAGCGTGTTGATGCCGGCGCTGCCTGCGATACTCAAGAGACTCGGGCCGAGCGGCTTCAATAGCGGGCTCAGTTCGGTGAAGGCCGCTTTGATATTGGTCGAAGCAAGGTCCCAGAATTCATAGATCGCTTCGCCGATGAACGGCCAGTCCTTGATCAACTGGGGCGGCGGCGGGATTGCGATGGCGCCGGTATTAAGCTGATCGACGAAGAATCCGATGGTCGCGATCAGGCTGACGCCGAGCCAGGTCGCCGGACCGAGCACGATGGCGAAACTCAATATCGTGATCAGCGTCGCTGCCGCCGCGCGATGAAGCCGCAGCCGCGTCACCATCCAGTCAAAAATCGGATAGAGCGCGACCGCAAGGATGATGCTCCAGACGATGATGGTCAGGAACGGCTGCACCAACAGGAGCGACCAATAAGCGAGGATCGCCAGGCATGCGATCTTGATCGCCCAATCGATCGACGTGGTGTCGAGAATGCTGCGTTCCCGGCCTAGTACCGGTAGCTTTCGGGCCGTGGTTTCATCCATCAAAGATGTTGCTCGCAGATTTGGCGCGTATTGGCCCGCTATATTCCGGCTTGGCGCTGTGCAGACGATTATAGCAGGATGATTATAGGCGGGATTATAGGCTTTGCGGCCACAAAGGGCGTCAAATAGCGCCAGCTGCGGGCCAAAACGTTGCTCCGCGCAGCCGTCAAGCCGCGTCCAGCTCTGTGTCGTGCCGATCGCCTAGGAACAATGATCGCGTCAGGACGCGACTGCGCCCGGCGCCGCCACTGTTTCCAAGGCCACGCTTTGCGCCGGGACGGCGCGTAGCGCGATGATCGCCAGCGCGGCGAGAACCGGTGCGATCGCCAGCACCACGAACAGCTGAACACTGCTCCATCCGGCGGCGGTCGCGAAGCCCGCGAAGAGCGGCGCCAGCACCTGAGCGAAGCGGCCCACGCCCATGGCCCAACCGACGCCGGATGAGCGGATCGCGGTCGGATAGGTCAGCGCCGCCAGCGCGATGGCGCCTGACCCGCCCATGCCGATGAAAAGCCCGATCAGGAATACGCCGACCGCCATGCCGACAGCCGACGCCGCGGCATAACCGAGCAAGGCGGTGGTGACAGCACCGAGCAGGAAGGCGGGGACCAGGACAGGTCCCGCACCAAAGCGTTCGATCAAGCGTCCGGCGGTCCCCATGCCGATCAGAGCGCCAAGCCCGTTGAAGGCAATGGCCCTTGCGGCTTGCGTCAGTGGAATGCCGTTATCGTGCAGCAGTGTCGGCGTCCAAAGCACGGCGAGGATCAGCACGCCGAAGGCGGCGAAGAACGGCACCCACAACAGCAATGTCCACAACGCGCGACCTTCGCTGAACAGGCGCTTCAGCGGAATGCCCTGAACCTTCTGCTCATTTGAAACAAATTGCGCATTGGCGGGCAGATTGGGCTGCAAGCGCTGCACGATCGCCGTGATGCGCGTGGTTTCGCCGCCCTTGGCGATAAGGAATTTCAGCGATTCCGGTAGCCAGATCATGAAAGCGAGCGTGATCAAGAGCGGCAGCACGCCGCCGAACAGAAAGATCGACTGCCAGCCGAATGTCGAGAGGATATAGGCGTTCAGAAAACCGCCGACAAAGCCGCCCAAGGGAAACGCCGACCAGACCGCGCTCGCCACCATGGCGCGGCGACGTGCTGGCGCGAATTCGGAAGCCAATGCGATGAAGCAGGGCGTCGCCCCGCCCATGCCGATCCCAGCGGCAAAGCGAATGGCCAGGAGTTGCTCGTAAATCTCCGCATAGGCGGTCGCGATCGTGAATATGCCGAACATGAAGGCGGCGAGCGCCAGCATGACCTTGCGGCCATATTGGTCGCCGAGCGGGCCGAAGGTCAGCGCGCCGAGCGTCGCACCAACAAGAGCCGACGAGAACACCGGGCCGAGCGCCGCATGGCTCAGCTTCATGTTCGCGGCAATGATCGGGGCGGCGACACCGATGTTCTGCGTGTCGATGCCATCCAAAAATGCCGCCAGCGAGCACAGCACGAAGACCAATATCTGGAAACCGCGAATTGGCGAGTCATCGATGATTTTCGTGACATTGACCATATTGCTGTCGTGCGTTGTCATGTTGCTGTCGTGCGTTGTCATGGCGCCGCCCTCCCAAGCCTTTCGTTTTCAAGTTTCTCGCTGCGCAGCTTCGCGCTGCGTATTTTAGGATTTCGCGTTTCAGAATCTCCGTGGCCGCTGATCTTGCGGACCAGCGCCGCGGCATCGGCGTCAGATCCGCGCCAGGCAACGAACTGGTCCGGCCGGATCAGCGCGAGCGGCGCGGCATAAAGCGCGTCGAGCTTGGTGCCGCGCAGATCGAGCCGCGCCAGCGGCACGCCCGCGTCCGACGCGGCGCCTTCGATCTCTTGCGCCAAAACGGCGGCGCTGTCGTCGAGCAGCAGCAGCGTATAACCGAGTCCAAAATGGTCGTAGAGCGAGGCGCCGTCACCGAGCCACGCGTGCGGTGCCAGGCAGCCGGGATGCGCCGACGCCTGATAGTTCGCGTAGTGCTCGGCGGGCGGCGCGCTGCCATCGTCAAGGATGATCGGCGAGCCGTCGTAGCGCGACCCGAGCACGACGCCGAGCGTGTCGAATTCCCGCGTCTTGGTGGCGACAATCTCTTGCGCGACTGCGGCGCGGGCGCGCTCGCCTTGGGCGCTGTCGGCATCGAGATCGTCCTTGAGCAACTGATCGCTCAAGGTGCGGTAATTCTCGACCGCCTCGTCGATGGTGCGCAGATGCACCGGCCGGCGTTCGGCCTCGTAAGATTCAAGGATGCTGTCGCCACCCCAGCCGTGCAGCACCGCGGCAAGCTTCCAGCCGAGATCGACGCCGTCGCCGATGCCGAGATTCATGCCATAGCCGCCGAACGGCGGATGCAGATGGCAGGCATCGCCGGCGAGAAACATGCGGTGGTCGCGGTAATGATCGGCGATCAAGCGATGCGCCGCCCAGTAATCGCGCGCTACGATCTCGGTCGCGAGCGGCCGGCCGATGGCGGCATGCACGCGGCGGATCACTTCGTCGTCGCTGATGGCGGTGACGCCGGGCGCCAGCCGCGTGATGAAGGCCCATTCGCCGTTGCAGTCGAGCGGGCTCAAGACGCCCGGACTCTCTCGGTTGATCAGCCAATACATGATGGCGCGGCGCGCCGGCGGCGATCTGTCGAGCTCGGGAATGCGCAGGATCAGATTGTAATTGAGCGCAAAGGCGTGCTCGCCGGTCATTTTGGCGCCGATAATGTCGCGGACGCGGCTTTTCGCGCCGTCGGCGCCGACCAGATATTGCGCGCGAATGGTCCGTCGCGCGTCGGTCTTGAGATCGCGAACGGCGGCGGTCACGCCGGAGGCGGATTGCGACGCCGCCTCGAGCGAGGTGCCCGGCTGAAGATTTACCGAGGGAAGGCTGGCGATGCGCTCATGCAAAACCTGCTCGACGGTATATTGCGGCACCCATTGCGCTGGTTCGGGAAAGCGCGGATCGCGGCATTTCTTGCCGGCAAAGGCATTTTCGATGGTGGTGAGCGTGCGGCCGTAGAGCGTCGTCGAGAACACCACGTCGGTTGGATAGTCGTAAGGCAGCGGCGCCGCGGCGCGCAGCGCTTCGGCCAAACCCCAGCGCCGCATATGTTGCATGGTGCGGACATTGGTGGTCTTGGCGCGCGGCTGCGCGCCGGTGCGCGAGCGCTGTTCGACCACGGTCACTGCGATGCGGCGCAGACCGAGCTCGATTGCGAGCGACAGCCCGACCGGGCCCGCGCCGACAATAAGCACCTGCGTAGTGTCGACCTCTCTCACGTGCCGCGCCTGTTCCGCTCTAGCTTTTTGATTTTGCGCAGGTCCTTGTCGGAAAACCGGTGTCCACTTTTCCGGGACATGGACTAATTGCCGAGTTCGTAATTACGGATAAAGTCTTCCGGCACGTTCGGCCCCCACAGATAAAACGAATCTTCGCCGGGATGATCGGCAGAGGCCCAATCGGTGGTCGCGGGGACGTAATCGATGTCGGCGGAATATTCCGACCAGCTGCCCCACGGATCCTGCACATAGTGAAAGTAATTCGAGCCGAGCACGTGACGGCCGAGGCCCCAGCCGGCGACAAAGCCTTTCTTCGCCATCTGCATCGCGCCAAGCCCGATGTCCTGCACGCTGCCGACATCCCAACTGCAATGATGCATGCCCACGCCGCTGGAACGGGCAAAGGCAACGAGATGATGATCGCTGCCATGCACGCCGTGCAGAAAGGCGATATTGCCTTCGGAGGAATCCGACAGCCGCAGGCCTAAGACCTTGCTGTAGAACTCGATCGCGCGTGCGACATCGACGGTGAAGAGCAGGATATGCGCGAGGCGCCGCGGCTGGGTGATCGACGCTTTGCTGCGCGCGACGGCGCCTGGCACGCCGGGCGGCGCGGACACTGCTGCAAATACCGACTTTGCATTCGGTGAGGATTTTTCCGCCACCCGGATTTCCACCGGCACGCCGTTGTGATCGCGGAACCAGAGCCCGTTGCTCTCGAAGCCGGCCGGCGGATCGAGACGCTCGACGCCGACTTTGCTCAGATGCTCGCGAAACCGCGGCAGGTCGTCCTCGAAGGCGCCGAACGAGAGATAGTGCAGCTTCTTGGCTGGCCCTTCGCTCAAGATGCCCCAGCGATGCGGATGGCCGTGGGTATAGAGCGCGATGCCGTTGCCTTCCTTGCGCACGACGAGGCCAAAGCTCTCGTAGAAGGTCTTGGCCGCCTCGAGGTCCGGCACCGTCAGGCTGAAGTGATCGAGTGAATGCACGCCCAATACGCCGGGCCGGCGGGTGGCTTCGATGAAGCCGCGGATCTGGGTCATCGTTTCCTCATGTGTCCGCACGCTGTCTTCTGGGCAGCGTTGACGTGGACAAAAGCCGGATGGCGCCGGCTGCGCTTTCGCAAAACCGTAGTCCTGGACGGGGATCGCAAGAAGATGGCATTATCATCCCTGCGATACCTTTTCAGCATCGCTCCCGGGCAGCCGCTAAGACCATGAAACTCAACCAGTTTCGCGACGTGGTGGCGATCGCCGAACGCGGCAGTTTGCGCGCGGCGGCGCGGCATTTGCAACTCGCCCAGCCGGCGCTGACGCGCAGCGTCCAGGAGCTCGAGCGTGAGCTTGGCGCGCCATTGTTCGAACGCCGCGCCCGCGGCATGGTCCTGACCCCGATGGGCCAGGCCTTTGTCCGCCGCGCCAGCGCGGTATTGACCGAAGTGCGGCGCGCCCGCGACGAGGCCGAGCAGCTTCACGGCGGCACCGCGGGCCAAGTGGTTGCCGGCCTGTCGCTAGCGGCGCATATCGCGCTGTTGCCGAAAGCGCTGGCGCCGTTTCGCGCCCGCTATCCGCACGTCCAGTTGCACCTGATCGAGGGCTGGTATCCAACGCTGGAGACAGGCCTCAAAGACGGCAGCGTCGACTTCTATGTCGGGCCGCGGCCCGATCAGCAGCCGTCGTCCGAACTGGCCCAGGAAATGCTGTTCGAAAACCTGCGCATCGTTCTCGGCCGCAAGGGACATCCGCTTGCCGGTGCGCGCTCGCTGCGCGATCTGGCCACGGCCGAATGGGCGACCACGTCGGTCACCTTCAAGGCGGAGGAAGAGCTTGGCGACTTGTTCGCGCAGCATCGCCTGCCGCCACCGCGGCTCACGCTCCGCAGCCAGTCGGCGCTGACCTTGATGATCGCGCTTGCCCATAGCGATCTCTTGGCCATGGTGCCGGTGCAGTGGACGGATTTCTC
>DATHPQ010000134.1:0-2454 GCA_035483735.1 Xanthobacteraceae bacterium
GCGGCTTCAGCCACGCCGCGATGACGATCGCCTGCATCTATGCGCTCGGCTTCGTCTGCACGCCGTTCTTGCCGGAGACCAACGGCAAGCCGCTGCCGGCATAGCGACGCGTGCTCCCTGTCAACTATGGCCGAAGCCGGAAACATCCGACTTCGGCTGGAGAGGCGTGGGGTGAAGATCAAACCAGAACCGCACCGCCGTCGGCGACGAGCACTTGTCCGGTGCTGTAGCTTTGCCGCATGAGGTAGAGATAGGCTTGCGCAATCTCCTCAGTGTCGCCGACATGCTTGACCGGCAGCTTGTCCGCCATCTGGCGATAGAGCGCGTCGCGCTCGGTGTCCGCCATATTCCCCCATAGCGGCGTTCGCACGATGCCCGGCGACACGATGTTGACGCGAATGGGCGCAAGCTCGACGGCGAGCGCGCGCGTCAATCCTTCCATGGCCGCGCAGATGCTGGCGCCGAGCGACCAGCCCGGATGCGGGCGTTGCGCGGCGATGCCGGAGGTGAATACGATCGAGCCGCCGGCGCGAATGCTGCCGCTGCCGAATTTCGCGGCGCAATAGGCGCCCCAATAGCGCAGCGTAAAGAATCGCCGCGCCGTGTCGAGGTCTGTCGTCGCTATAGGCCCCAGTTGCAGAGTCTCTCCGGCCGTGAAAACCAGGTGATCGAAAGCGCCAAGCCGGGCGAATAACGTGCGAATGGCGGTCTCGTCGGCAAGGTCGGCGACATGACCTTCGCTGCCGGCCGGCAGGGTGGCCAGCGCCGCTTCGATCCGGTCCTTCCGGCTCGAAGCGATCACCACATTCGCCCCGTCCCGCGCCGCCGCCTGCGCGGTGGCAAGCCCGATACCTGAACTGCCGCCGAGCACAATGATGCGTTTTCCACTCAGGGTCATGACTCGCTCCTTTCGTTATGTCTTGCTCCGCGACATGTAGGGCGTCGCCAGCGCCGCGCGCTCCCTCTCCCCGCATCGAAGGCGGATGTTTCCGACTTCGGTCACTTTTGATGAGCGAACGCGGGAACACCCGAGTTCGCTGGGGAGAGGTCAGTTGTCTCAAAAATACCGGCAGGAGGGGAACGGCCAGCCGGGACTGCAATCCACGCCTTGCACGCCGCCGGGCGGCGGCACGCAGGTCGCGGCCCATCCGTCGTCGTGGCAGAACATGCCGTTCCAGGGATTGATATAGCGGCTGAAGTCCAGCCGGGCTGGATACACGGTGATGCGCACAGGCGCATGCGCGCGATACCCGTACGGCCGGTAGGTCGTGTTGTGATGCGGCGCGGCGAAGGCCGGCGACGGCAATGCGGCCAAAAGCGGCGTAATGAGCGCGGCAGCGACGATGGCAGGTGTTGCAACGTTCATGAGACAATCTCCCGTGGGCCTTTATCCTATACCGTCACGGACCCGTTGGCTCGCCTATGTCCCGGCCATCGGGCGGGCGATTGAACTTCGGCTGCGCTTGCGCCCACCAACCAGGGCGTGGCCGCGCGCATTCCTCTTGAGGACACCATGAAACCCGCCGTCATCACGCTCACCGCTCTCATCGGCGGCGCCATCCTCGGCTTTCTCGCCATCGCCTTCGGCTATATCGCCTATGCCGACAGCACCGATTATTTTGATCGCGAAGGCGCGACCGGGATGGGGGTGGTGTTCTTTTACGCGCCGCTCGGCGGCCTCATCATCGGCATCATCGCCGCCGTCGTGACATTCAAGATCCTGCACCCGCGTCCGCGATAGCGCGCCGCTTCGCGCGCTGGATTTTCGTTGGAGCATGATCTTTTCGGAAAACCGGTTTCCACTTTTCCGGATCACGCTCTAGAAGCTGCCGCAGACCGACATGATCCCGGTGCGCGTGCAGTTCAGCCCGTGCTGGTTGGTGTAATGCACCGTGCCTTGCGGCGGCACGCAGATCGCGCCAAAGCCGGCATCGTGACACAGCATCCCGTTATCGGGATCGATGAATCCGCCGTCATCCGCCGTCTGCTTGCTCGGCGGGTCTTGCACCAGTTTCGTCGAAACCCACTGTTCGTTATGCGCCTTCATGCAGTCCTTGAAGGCCTGCGTCGCCGCCGCGTTGCGCGACAGGCCGGTCTGGCTGTAGCAGGCATTGAGCGCGGCATTGAAGACGGCATCGCTGACTTTGTGTCCGTTCGGCCGGACCATGTCGTGGTACTGCATCACGTAATGGGTCGTGGCGAAGGCCGGCGATAAGGAGCACACAACCAGCGCGGCAGCGGCGATGGTACGGTTCATGGGCGTCATCCTCTTTCCCATGTGTCGCCGCGCGGTTTGTCGAGGTTCGCGCCTTACCGGAGTTTCATCTTCATCGTCATGGCCGGGCTTGTCCCGGCCATCCACGACTTAGTGCCGCGAACCCAAAAGACGTGGATGCCCGCAACAAGTGCGGGCATGACGCCTGTGCAATTTGTCCACACGCTGTGGATTTCGCG
>DATHPQ010000135.1:0-29538 GCA_035483735.1 Xanthobacteraceae bacterium
GCCGACCGACGAAGAGCTCGGCAAATATTTCGACGAACGCAAAATCATGTTCCGCGCGCCGGAATATCGCAAGATCGACGTGGTCGCGGTCACGCCGACGGAACTGGCGAAATGGATGGAAATCTCCGACGACGACATCAAGAGCACCTACCAGAAAGAGATTTCGCGTTTCACCACGCCGGAGCGGCGGCATATTCAGCAGATCATTTTCCCAACCATGGCCGATGCCCAGGCAGCCGCCGACCGCGTCAAGAGCGGTACGAGCTTCGCCGCAATCGCCGCCGAGCGTGGCCTTAAAGAGCAAGACACCGATCTCGGCACGGTCGCGAAATCGACCATCGTCGATCCGGCCGAGGCCGATGCCGCCTTCGCGCTGAAAGAAGGCGAAGTCTCGGCCCCGGTGCAAGGCCGGTTCGGCGCGATCCTCGCGACCGTGCTCAAGATCGAGCCGCAAGTAACCAAGTCGCTTGCGGACGTTTCAACCCAGATTCGCGGCGACATCGCGCTCGATCGCGCCAAGGCGCAAGTGCAAGACCTGCACGACAAGATTGAGGACGACCGCGCCGGCGGCGCCACACTCGAACAGGCGGCAGAGAAGCTCAAACTTCCGATCGTCACGGTGAATGTCGACCGTTCCGGCCACGATCCGGACGGCAAGCCGGTCACCAATATTCCGCATGCCGCCGATATCGTGAATGCCGGCTACGCCTCCGATGTCGGAGTGGACAACGATCCGATCGACGCCGACGGCGGTTACATCTGGTATGCCGTCACCGACATCGCCAAGGCGCATGATCGCAATCTCGATGAGGTCAAAGCCCAGGTCACACAGCGCTGGCGCGACGATGAAATCGCGGCGCGGCTCAAGACCAAGGCAGAAGAGATTCTGGGCAAGCTCAAAGGCGGCGAAGCTTTCGACGCTGTGGCCACGGCCAATAAGCTCAAGATCGAAACCGCAACCGACCTCAAGCGTGGCGGCTCCAGCGGCGCCATCACGCCGCGGATGACCGAGGCGATCTTCAGCACCGCGAAAGACGCCTATGGCGACAGCGTCGGCGACGTGCCGACGCAATGGGTCGTGTTCCGCGTCGCCGATATCAAGACGCCAAGCCTTGACCCAAATTCAGCCGGCGCCAAGACCGTCCTGCAAACAGTGCAGCGGCAAATGGCGGACGACGTGATCGGCCAATATATGGCCTGGCTCGAACCCTATCTTGGTGTGAAGATCAACACCGCAGCGCTTGCGCAAGCCATGGGGAATTCGGGTAACGGCCCGCTGGACTCCAACTGAATGCAAGTCGAGTAAATGCAAGTCGAGCCGTCGGCGGAGACTTTCGCGGCGCGTTACGCCGCCGGCGAGCCGCAATTCGTCTGGACCACCTTGGTGGCCGATCTGGAAACGCCGGTCTCGGCTTTTCTCAAGATCGCCGGCGGACGGCCGATGAGCTTTCTTCTGGAGTCGGTCGAGGGCGGCGCAGTGCGCGGCCGTTATTCGATCATCGGGCTCGAGCCGGACCTCATCTTTCGCGTTGACGGCAAGAGCGCCCTGATCAACCGCACGCCGTTCACCGATCCCTCTGCTTTCGTGCCGACCAACGACCCGCCGCTCGCGACGTTGCGCAACATCATTGCCGAAAGCCGCATCGCGCTACCCCCTGCTCTACCGCCGATGGCCGCTGGCGTGTTCGGCTACCTCGGCTACGACATGGTGCGGCTGATGGAAGACTTGCCGCAGCCCGGGTCAGACCCGATCGGCATTCCCGACGCGATCCTCGTCCGCCCGACGCTCGTCATCGCCTTCGACGCAGTCGAGGACACGATCACCGTCGTCACGCCGGTGCGGGCGCATTCCGGCACGACCGCCAAAGTCGCGCTGTCGCGCGCGATCGAACGCCTGTCCGCCGTAGTCGATGCGCTCGACAAGCCGCTCGACAAGTCGGCGAGCGAATTCCAAAAGGTTGACCTGTCGGGCCCGCTGCATGTCGAGCCCCGCTCGAATACCTCGCCGGACGAATTCAAAGACATGGTGCTGCGCGCCAAGGACTATATCGCCGCCGGCGACATTTTTCAGGTCGTGCTGTCGCAGCGCTTCGAGGCGCCGTTCGCGCTGCCGCCGTTTGCACTCTACCGCGCGCTGCGGCGGGTCAATCCGTCGCCCTATCTTTATTTTCTTGACTTCGGCGGCTTCGCCGTCGCCGGATCAAGCCCCGAGATTCTGGTCAAATCGAGCGGCGGCAAGGTGACAATCCGCCCCATCGCCGGCACGCGGCGGCGCGGCGCGACCCCGCATGAAGACCAAGCGCTTGAAGCCGAGCTTCTCGCCGACCCCAAGGAGCGCGCCGAACATCTGATGCTGCTCGATCTCGGCCGCAACGATGTCGGCCGCGTGGCCGACATCGGCACGGTGAAAGTCACCGACCAGTTTTTCATCGAGCGTTACAGCCAGGTGATGCATATCGTCTCCAATGTCGAGGGAAAATTGCGCAAGGATCGCGACGCCATCGATGCGCTGGCGGCCGGATTTCCCGCCGGCACCGTATCGGGCGCGCCGAAAGTGCGCGCCATGCAGATCATCGACGAATTGGAGAAGGAAAAGCGTTCGCTCTATGCCGGCTGCGTCGGCTATTTTTCCGCCGGCGAAGAAATGGACTCCTGCATTGTGCTGCGCACCGCCCTGATCAAGGATGGCACCATGTATGTGCAGGCAGGCGCCGGCGTGGTCGCGGATTCCGATCCGGAGTTCGAGCAACAGGAATGCATCAACAAGGCGAAAGCCTTGTTTCGCGCCGCGGAAGAAGCGCGCCGTTTCGCCAGTGCCGCGCGCCGCGGGCAATAGCGCTTGGTTTTAGGACCGAAACACAAGGTCCAAGGGCAGAAAACCCGCGCCGGCGAATGGTTTCGTCATCGTTAAGTTTGGCACAACCAATCCATAGTAGGTTGCTCAAAACTCGCGCTTATCCGACCGCGGGCCCGAGGATTCGCCGTGACGACGCAAGACCCCGCAAGCGCTGCCGCGCCGATCCAGGGCGTCGAGTACCGCTATCGGCTCTACGAGCTCGACGCGCGATCGCGCAGCGCGGTCAAACATATATGGCCGATCATCGCGCCTGATCTCGACAAGGCGGTCGACGCCATTCTGGCGGTAGCGGCCCAATTGCCGCATCTGCGCGAGACCATCGGCGAGAACGGAACCATCATCAAAAAACTCGAAATGGCGCATCTGGAAGCGCTGCTCAACGGCGACGTCGACGACCGCTATTTCGAATCCTGCCGCAGGACCGTCGAGCAAGAGGCGACCTTCGGCATCGACGCGCGCTTTCGCAGCACCGCGGGAAACTATCTGCTGCGCGGCGCCATGGACGCCCTGGCGCGGAAATATTGGTACTCGCGCGGCAAGCTTATCGCCAGCACTAAGCTGGTGTCGAAGGTCATCGCCTTCGACGTCGCCAATGCGATAACGTTGCATCGCGAAGCCGCCGAGATCAAAACGCAGAATCGGCGCCAAGCCATCGACGCCGCCATCGCCGACTTCGCCGGCACCGTCGGCGAAGTCGTGGAAGCCATCAAGGACGCATCCGCCTCGCTGACCACAACCTGCACCACCATGCGCCGTATGGCCGACGATGCTGTCAGCCGTATCGCGGTAGCCTCGACCGCGGCATCGGAGACGACGCAGCGGGTGAAGATGACGAGCGAAGCGACCGACGAGCTCTATGGCTCGATCAATCATATCGGTCAGGAAACGGCCCGCGCTCTGGAAATGGCCAAGGCCGCGGTCGGCGACACGCAACGCACCCAGCACGCCGTCTTTTCGCTCAATGACAGCGCCGAGCGGATCGGCACCATCGTCAATATCATTTCGACGATCGCTTCGCAGACCAATCTGTTGGCGCTCAACGCCACGATCGAGGCGGCGCGGGCCGGCAGCGCCGGCAAGGGATTTGCTGTTGTCGCCTCCGAAGTCAAAGCGCTCGCCAACCAGACCTCGCGCGCCACTGAAGAGATCTCGCAGCAGGTCAGCGGCATTCAGGACGCGACCCGCAAGTCGGTCGACGAAATATCCTCGATCGCGCGCGCCATCGAGCAATTGACCAGCGCCGCGACCAGCATCGCATCCGCAGTCGAGCAGCAAAGCACGACCACCCGCGACATCGCCGGCAGCATTCAGACAGCGGCGGGCTACACGGCCAGCGCCTCGACCGAAATTACCTCCGTCGAACAAGCGGCGCGGCAAAGCGCCACTGCGTTCAGTGAGATTGCCGATTTGACCGCGCGCGTCGCTTCGCGCGCCCGGGATCTTGAATCCAAAGTGACGGAATTTTTCAGTCGCGTACGCGCGGCATAATTTTTTGTTTGCGGCACGGGATCCGCGCCGATCCAAAATCATCACTGCAAACAAAGAGAAGCCGAGGAACCACAACTCACGCGCGCGAAAACTCGATGCGCCCCAGTTGCAACTATTAACCTTTCCGAAATTGGATCAGCATTATACAGGTTGACGAAGCGCATTTAGCTTTCGCGGTTCGATTTGAACCGCGCGTATTGTTGCCGCGCCGCGCGAATGCGCCGGCCCCATGTTGCTCCGAAAAGCCGGGAATCTTGTAGCATGAGTGACGTCGCTCTTGCGCCGCCGGTTGACGCGCGCGTGCCTGCACCTGTTGGAACGGCAACGGATGCTCCGGCGCCGCCGAACCAGCTCATCAGTTTTGCCATCGGCGACGACCAGTATGGCGTCGATATCAGGGCCGTGCGCGAGATAAAAGGCTGGACCGCTATCACGCCGCTGCCGGGCCAGCCGGAATATGTGCGCGGCGTGCTCAATCTTCGCGGCGTAATCATTCCGATCGTCGACTTGCGCTGTCGCTTCGGCCAGGGGCTGACCTCGGTAACGCCGCTGCACATCGTCATTGTCGTGCAGATCGCCACCAAGGCCGTCGGATTGCTCGCCGACCGCGTGCTCGACATCGTCTCGCTCGACGGAGTCGAGGTCAAACCCGTGCCCAAGGTCGCGCAGTCGCAGCGCGCGAACTTCCTTTGCGGCCTGGTGACGAGTGACGATGCGATGATCGCACTCATTGACCTGCCCAGTCTTCTTTCACTCACCCATGAATAGGTAAGGACACTCCAGGCGACCTTGGAGCGGACAGACGGAGATCAACATGCTCGGCTTGAAGAAATCTGCCAACGCCTCTTCCGCGCGCGTCAGTGCCGGCATGTTGGATGCTATCAATAAGGTGCAGGCCGTCATCGAATTCGGCCTTGACGGCACCATCCAGCACGCCAACGAGAACTTCTTGAAAGCGATGGGCTACACGCTTGATGAAATACGCGGAAAGCACCATTCCATGTTCGTCGATCCCGACTACCGCGACAGCCCCGGATACAAGCAGTTCTGGGAGAAGCTCGGCCGTGGCGAGTTCGATGCCGGACAATACAAGCGGATCGCCAAGGGCGGCAAGGAAGTTTGGATTCAGGCGAGCTACAACCCGGTCTTCGATGGCAGCGGCAAGCCGTTCAAGGTCGTGAAATTCGCGACCGACATCACCCAGCAGAAGCTGCAAAACGCCGACTACGAGGGACAGATCGCCGCAATCGGCAAGGCGCAAGCCGTCATCGAGTTCGCGCTTGATGGAACGGTTCTCAACGCGAACGAGAATTTTCTGAAAACGCTCGGTTATTCGCTCGATGAGATCAAAGGGCAACATCATTCGATGTTTGTCGAGCCCACCTATCGGCAAAGCTCCGAATACAAGCTGTTCTGGGAAAAGCTCGGTCGCGGCGAATACGACGCCGGACAATACAAGCGGATCGGCAAGGGCGGCCGGGAAGTCTGGATTCAGGCAAGCTACAACCCAATCATGGATCTCAATGGCAAGCCGTTCAAGGTCGTCAAATATGCAACCGACGTGACCGCCAGTGTCAAAGCGAGCCAAGCGCTGCAGCAAGCGGTGTCGCAGGTGCGGGATGCGGTTGAATCGGCGAAGAACAACGACCTGACCGACCGCGTTCCGCTGGAAGGCAAGAACGGCGAAATCGAAGCGCTTTGCGCCGGAGTCAACGGCCTCCTCGATACCATGGCGTCCGTCATCCAGAAAATCAAAAGCTCGGTGCGCGAAGTGTCGAGCGCTTCGGCGGAAATCTCCACCAGCACCACCGACCTGTCGCAGCGCACGGAAGAACAGGCGGCGAGCCTCGAGGAAACATCAGCCTCCATGGAGCAGATGTCGGCAACCGTCAAAAAGAATGCCGAAAACGCCCAGCAGGCCAATCAATCGGCGGCAAGCACGCAAGACGTTGCCGATCGCGGCGGTCAGGTGGTTGCCAAGGCGGTCGACGCGATGGCACGCATCGAAGAGTCCTCGCGCAAGATTTCCGACATTATCGGGGTGATCGACGAGATCGCCCGGCAAACCAACCTGCTCGCGCTCAACGCCGCGGTCGAAGCGGCGCGCGCCGGCGAAGCCGGTCGCGGCTTTGCCGTGGTAGCCTCGGAAGTGCGCAGCCTGGCACAACGCTCCTCACAGGCCGCCAAGGACATCAAGGACCTCATCACCAACAGCAACAGCCAGGTGAAGGACGGCGTCGATCTCGTCAATAAAGCCGGCACGGCACTGACCGAGATCGTCGGCTCGATCAAGAAAGTCGCCAGCGTCGTGTCCGATATTGCAGCGGCGAGCGCCGAACAGGCGACCGGCATCGAGCAGGTCAACAAGGCCCTCACCCAGATGGATGAGGTCACGCAGCAAAACTCGGCGCTTGTGGAAGAGAACGCTGCAACCGCGAAGACGCTCGAGCAACAGGCCAAGACCATGGACGACGAGGTCAGTCTGTTCCGGGTCGACCAGAACGACGCCCGTGAAGCGTCCGCCCCGGCGAGGCATTCACCGGCCAGGCCGGAAGCACCGGCGCCCAAACCTGCCAACATCAAGGCGGTCACACCTAAATCGGCCGAGACCAAAGCAGTTCCGCCCAAGACTGCTCCAGCGACCGCCCCAGCCAAAGCGCCAGCCGCCGCACATCGCGGCAATCCGGTCGGCCGCATGCAAGCGGCAGTCGCCGCCGCCGTCGGCGATCCACAATGGCAGGAATTCTAGAAGCGCCCCAATTCGCGAAAGCGCCCGCGCGCCGCCTAATACGGCGAAAGCGTAAGCCTAGGCGGCGCGGTCGAACTCATAATGAGTTATGGCTTCGGGCACACTTGGCGCCTTCTTTTTGCGCGTGATGATACAGCCGGCATAGACCAGCAAAGGAATGCTGATGCCAATGACGGCCATCGCCACGTTGAGTGCCATCGGACTGAGTCCCATGCGTTCCTCCTCGTGTCGCCGTTGATCGGCGTCGGTGTTTTTGATTCTGCGTTTCTCCGTAGTGATAATGACAGAGCAGCGGGAAAGCTCCACGCGTGAATTGTCGCAGCGATGGATTGCGCGCCTTTGAAAGCCAGCTCCAAGCAGCCAAGCCGTTGAACGAGCGAAGATTAAGCGTGAGCCTTTTAGCTGGCGCGAGCCGCGTTCAAGTATTTGGAAAAACGCCCTGGTGATATTTATTTGCTCGACTTGCTCGAAAATTAGGCAGCAAAAACAAAGGGCAATCAATACTTTAATAAGACGCCGCGATTAAATTTACAGACAGAATTAACTTAGTTTTTGCGTTCAATTCCCCTCGCGGTCCATGGCCATCAAATTCAAAGGCGTCGATCTTGATGGCGATCTGGAGCGCGTGATCCCGCACGTCGCTGCGGCGGAAGAATACGGCGGTGCACTGCAGCATTTGCAATCGGTGTGGGATAACCTGACGCTGCTCGGCGAACTGTCGGGCAACAACACCGATATGAGCGGAACACGCGTCGCGTTCCGAGAATTGGCCGAAACGCTGCTCAATCAGCTTGGCCGTGAGGCGCTCAAGAAGTGCCTGCAGGACTTGAGCGCCAAAGCCCAAGTCACCATCAACATTCTGGTCCGAAACCTATTCGAACGCACCGCCGATATCGGCTTTCTGTCCTGCGACGACGATGTCCGCGCCTTCCTGCGCGACACTGCAAATCAGAGGGAAAGACTTCCCGCGCTGCGTAGGCGTTTTGGCGAATATGTCCGCAAATATTCGGTCTATTCCGACATTATCGTCCTGGATCCGGCAGGCAATGTCTTGGCGCGCCTTGACGAGACCGTCGATGTTGCCGCCGGCACCGATCCGGCCATCCACGCCGCCGTCGAGACCAGGGCCGCCTACGTAGAGAGTTTCGGGGTCAGCGATCTCGTTCCCGGGCAAAAACGGTCGCTGATCTATTCCTACCGCGTCGCCGACCACAATGGTGCCGTGCTCGGCGTGCTCTGCCTCTGCTTTCGCCTGGAAAACGAGGCCGATCTGATCTTCTCCAATCTGGTCGAGGAGGAGGACTGGTCGATCGTCACCATTCTCGACGAAACCGGCTCGGTCATCGCCTCGTCGGATCCGTTTCACATTCCTGTCGGCGCCAAGCTCAAACCGGTGCGCGATGCCGACTATCGGATCGTCCGCTTCGGCCCGATGGAATATCTCGCTGTCACACGCGCGGCGCAGCCCTATCAAGGCTATGCCGGGCCGGGCTGGTACGGCCATGTCATGGTGCCGCTGCCTCATGCCTTTGCCGCGAGTTCTGCGGAAATGTTGGCCGGCGTCGAGCCCGCGATGATCGAGCGCATCATCCACTCGTCAGAACTGTTCAACGACGACATGCGCGCCATTCCGGCCAAAGCCGGGCATATTCAGCGCGAATTGAACCGCTCGGTATGGAACGGCAATCTTAGGCAGAAGGACACGGCGCAAGGTGGCGCATCAGCGGCTGCGCCGGCCGGCGCTGCCGCCTTTTCGAAAACGTTGCTCAATGAAATCAGCAATACCGGCGCCAAGACTAAGGACGTCTTTCAAGGCTCGATTGCCGACCTGAACAAGACGGTCGTAACCTCGCTCCTGCATGACAATCAGTTTCATGCGGCGCTTGCCATCGACATTATGGATCGCAATCTCTATGAGCGCGCCAATGATTGCCGCTGGTGGGCGTTGACGGCGACTTTTGCCAAGCTGTTGTCGCAGCCATCGCTGTCCGATGCGGACCGGCAGACCATCCGCTCCATTCTGGAGACGATAAACGGGCTCTATACGGTTTATTCTAATCTGATCGTGTTCGACCATTCCCGCCGCATCGTCGCGGTTTCAGCAGAAGACAGCCGCGACATCGAAGGCACGGTGCTCGATGAGGAATGGGCTTCGCGCATTCTTTCGCTGCGCGGCGACCAGGCCTATGCGGTGTCGTCATTTGCGACGACGCATCTGTATAAGGGCCGGCCCACCTATATCTACGGTGCCGCCATCGCGGATCCCAAACGCCAAGCTGTTGTCGGCGGCGTCGCCATTGTCTTCGATTCCGAACCGCAATTTGCAGCCATGCTCACCGATGCGCTGCCACGCGATGGCGCAGGCGCAGTCAAAAGCGGCACATTCGGATTGTTCGTCGCGGCGGAAGGAAAGGTCATTTCCTGTTCGGACGATCAGCTGCGCGCGGGCGATACTGTCGCTATCGAGCCTGCGTTCCTGCAGCTCGCGTCAGGCAACAGCCATCATGGTTTCACGGCCGTCGGCGAAAGCTTTTATGCCGTTGGGGCACGGGCTTCGTTGGGATACCGGGAGTACAAGGGCTCGGACGATGCCTATCGCAACAATATCGTCGCGCTGATCTTCACCCCCCTCTGCGAGGTCGGCGCACAGGCTTCCGAAGCGCAACCCACGGCCATCGCGATCCGCTCCGACCGGACGCGGGCGGGAATCAAGGAAGAGATCGCCACGTTCTTTGTCGGCAAGCGCCTGTTCGCGGCGCGGGCTGCGGAAATCATCGAGGCGATCGACGCGGCCGGGATCGTTCCCTTGCCGCTGATGCCGCTGGGCATGACGGGATGTCTCATGTATCGCGGTGCGCCGCTGCCGGTCTTTGATCTGACACGAGTTCTCGAGAATACCGGCGCCGCAGAACGCCGCGAGGCGGCGCAAGTCGTCGTCATGGAATCCTCCAGCGGCGGCCGCTTCGGGCTCATGGTCGACGGCCTCGGCGAAATCGTCGAGGTCGCCGAAGATCGGGTGAGGTTCTTGCCCAGCATGGTCGCAGCGGAAGACACGTTCGCCGACGCAGCGTTGACGCCGGATGGGGTCGGCGATGGCGAGCTGGTGGTGGTGCTGCGCGCCGACCAACTCTATGCGAATCTTGCCAAGTCTGCTCCCACGATCGCGACGGCCAAGATGGCGGCCGCGTAGCTGTTCGGACAGGCCGCCGTAAGCCGCGCACGGCCGTCGATAAGCCGCTGCCGCTCAAAGCTCATCGTTTGGGCCCCGCGCGCTGATCCTTGCCGGAAAATGTTCGCGCCACAAAACGCCGACAGGCGATGCGATTCGCTCAAGCCGCTGAAGCCGGCGCCTTACAGAGTGGAAAGCTATAGCAGTCTGGCGCCCCCAGCGAAGCTGGGCGCGCCAAACTGGCCATACAGAACATCAAACGCCGTGAAAGAGCGCGATTGCGCCCGGCGTTATTTCGGACCCGGCGCTACCAGCGGATAGCAAGCCGAATAGACCGTACCGTTCCAGTCGTAGCAAGACACGCACTTGCAACCAAACGCGCCCGAGCACGAAGCGATCTTGTGGTGGTGCAGCCAGATCGAAGCTTTGTTGTTGACGGTGATACCAACCGCGCAGTTCAGACCGGCGGCCTGAGCTCCGGAATATGCAAGAGCCGACAACGCGACGGCTACGCACAGTGAAAGACGAATACGGCGCATGAGTTCCTCCTCAACCTGAGACGCCCCTCGGAAATTAGCCCCTGGGGGAACGATTCAACTGTCACATACAAGAAATCGCGGCGCAAGCGCGTAGAGGCCCCAAACACGTGTAAAAGCGCGCCTTTGTCGCAACTTAGCAACACTCCACGACCGGCTTTCATCGCCGCGCGCCGGCCGTAGCGTAGGTCGTCAGTTTTGATTCCCTTCTGCGTCTAACATGTCTGTCAGATTGTTCATCTCGCGCGGCGAAAAGGTATCGAATTACAGATTCGCTGCTGAACCGACGCAGCCGGTCGGACCAATTCACCGTCGGCAATAAAGGCTTCTACAAACGCTGGCGGAATTCGCCGCTAACTTCGCCGACGAATCTCATGGATGGAATGGCCATCGAGCGCCGCCGATTCTTCGGAAAATTCCGCTCAGCAACATCGTCCGCCCTCCTCCTGCTGCGCTGCAGCAGCGGCCACACTAGGGTACGACGAGGCCAAGCGACTTGAGATAACCGCCATTGACATGGCCGTTCTTCAATTTGGCGGCTTCGAGATAGGCGTCGAGAATCGTCTGCGCCTGTTCGCGCGACGGCATAGCGCCAGGCTCCGAGCTGCCGACCTCGGCGACCCGATCCCATCCTTCCGGCTTTTCAATCGAAACCACCGAGGTCTTGGTGTCGAGATTCTTGTAGGTCCAGAAGCACCAGCCGATATTGAAACGCTCGTGCAATCTGCGGAATTTGTCATTCCAGCCGTTGGTATATTCACCGGTTTCCCCGATCATCACCGGCACATTCCATCGGTTGCTGAAGTCGAGATAATCCTGCAGTGCGTCGCGCGTCGGATTGGCCCAGAATTTGTGATATTCGTAGACGGCGTTGCTGTCGAAGGGCCGGCCAAACACCGAAAAATTGGTGCTCCATTGTGCGCCGGCGAGCAGCACAACGTGGTTGTCGTCGACACTGCGGATCGCGGCCACGATGTCGCGATAAAGCGGCTCCAATTGCGGATCGAGATAATTGACGTCGTTATAGGGCGAGATTGGCTCGTTGAGCAGATCGTAGCCAAGCACGGCGGTCTCGTTGCGATAATGCGCGGCAAGCTCGCGCCACAAGGCGACGGTGAGGTCGCGGTAGCGCGGCACATAGAAGGTCAGCGGAAAACCGGTGCCGTCGTCGTGATTGACGCCGGTCTGTCCGCCAGGGGCGGCATGCAGGTCGACGATGACATGCAGACCGTCTTGGTGACACCACTGCACCAGCCGATCGAGCAGCGCCCAGCCCGGTCCTTCGAACTTGTCGTCATTTGCCGTAGCTCCGGGCTCGACAAAAAGGCGCCAATTCAGCGGCACGCGCACGGTGTTGAAGCCGGCCGCTTTGATGAAATCGATATCGTCCTTGGCGACATAGACGTCGCGGAATTCGGTCCAGAAGCGCGCCGCTTGCTCGGGCCCGACCAGCGTCTCGACGACGCCGGCAATTTCGGTCGGGCTTAGCGCGTGCTTGAATTTGAACATGTAGCCCTCGGGGACCAGCCAATTGCCGAGATTGATCCCCTTGATGGCGAAATTGCCGCCGCTACCGTCCACGAGCCGCGTGCCCTCGGCGTGAATGAAATCGGGGGTCGCAGCCGAGGCCAAGCGGGTGTCAAGCAACAGGGCTAAAACCGAGACAATGACTGAGACGAAGACCGAGACGAGCACGCGCGGCCGGGCGCGAAATTCACCGCAGAACCGGAGGCTGCGAACGCACATTTACAATGCCTCTCTAGAACGCTCTTTGCCGACCCAATCCGAAGCCAAAATCGTGCCAGAAGTGAAAAGTCAATTCTGCATGACGCGTGCGAAAACCAGTGACCAGTTTTCGGGATCATGCTTTAGAATCAATGCATACGCCAATGGCACGGCGGGCACAGTCGCCGACCTGTCACTTTAACGAGGTTACATTTTCGATGTACGGCATGCCTATCGCCCAAGCGCTGGTCTTTCTTGTTGCCGTCATCGTCCTTATCACCGCCATCCAGTGGCGGCACTTTCATCCGTTTCTTGCGATCGTGGTCGTTGCCGCGGTTTTTGGCTTTATCGCCGGGTTTCCGACCTCGACCCTCGGCAGGGTCTTCGGCACCGGCTTTTCCGACAAGATCTATTCGCCGGGCTTAGCCATCGTCGCGGCGGCACTGATCTCCGGCATCGCCGAAACCACCACCGCCTCCGACCGACTATTAGCGTTCATCGAACGATTGCGCAGCCGGACGCAATGGCTCGGCGCCAACACCATCGCCGCGGTTTTCGGCCTTGTTGCCGGCACCGGCGCTTCGCATACGACCGCCCTCGCCCTTCTTACGCCGCTGCTGCGCCCGCTCGGCGGCAAGACCGCGCGGCAGCGCGAAGGCGCAACGGTCACCCTCGCGCTCGGCATTTCCGCAAGCCACGGCCTGATCGTCCTTTCGCCGGTGCCGATCGCGGCGGCAGCCATTCTCGACGCCGATTGGATTCATGTCGCTTTGTTCGGTGTGCCGCTTGCCATTTTGGCGGTCGCGCTGGGCGCCACATTCGCCCGCTGGTCGACGAGTGGAGCGGCCGCCGAGAGCTCGGCACAGATCTACCCGGCACCGCTGCCCGAGCGGCGCGGCGGCGGCTTGGCCTTCGTGCTCTGCCTTGCGGCTTTGGTGCCACTGGGGATGCTGATATTTCAATCCCTTGGCAGCATTCCAAGCGAGCCGCTCGGCGGCGGACCGACCCGGGAATTGATCCTTGGCATCGGCCGCCCGCTCATCCTCTTCCTGGCCGGCATTGCCATTATTATTGTCGGCCAGCCACGGCAGAGTTTTGGCCTCGTCACTGATGCCGTCTGGACTTCTCGAGTCTTCGGCAATATCGCCGGCCTTCTTCTCATCGTCTGCGCGGCTGGCGGTCTGCAGCGGCTGTGCCAGGAAACCGGCATGGCGACATTGCTGGCGGAGCATGTGCTCGGCTGGCATATCGGGCCATTCGCTATCCTCGTGCCGTTTTTTGTCGCCGCCGTGATGAAGACTTTTCAAGGCTCTTCGCTCGTCGCCGCCATCACCGCCGCCGGAATGATGCAGCCGCTGGTCACCGCACTTGGACCTGGCGGCGCAACTACGAAGGCGCTCGCGGCGCTTGCCATAGGCGCTGGCGCCATGACCGTATCCCACGTCAACGACGATTATTTCTGGCTGGTCGCCGACCGTGCGGGGTTTACACCACTACGCGGGCTGACTGCTTTCAGCATTGGGACGCTGTTGCAAGGCCTTCTTACCGTGATCGTGTTGTTGCTCTTGTCCTTGTTGACCGGAATGTTCTGAAAAGACGAAGTTCTAAAGGCGACAATGTCAGATAAACTTGCTGCGCCGGCGGCCGAGCATGCCTCGCGCCGTGATCTCATGAAGCTTGCGGGCGCGAGCGCACTCGCCGCGAATGCGCCGAAGCCGGCCGATGCTGCGCCAAATGCCGAAGCCAGCTTGAACGGGTCACAAGATTTTCCGCAAGACTTTCTCTGGGGCGCGGCGACATCGGCCTATCAGATCGAAGGCGCGTGGAACGAAGACGGCAAAGGCGAGTCGATCTGGGACCGCTTCACCCACACGCCCGGCAAGATTCACAGCGGCGATACCGGCGACGTCGCGCTCGACCACTACCATCGCTACAAGGACGACGTGCAGTTCATCAAGGCGCTCAGGGCGCAGACCTATCGTTTCTCGATCTCCTGGCCGCGCATCTTTCCGCAAGGCACGGGCGAGCCCAATGCCAAGGGGCTCGATTTCTACGACCGGCTGACCGATGAATTGCTTGCGAATGGCGTTACACCGTTTGCAACGCTTTATCACTGGGATCTGCCGCAAGCGCTGCAGGACAATGGCGGCTGGGAATCCCGCGACACCGCCAAAGCCTTCGCCGATTACGCCGGCTTTGCCAGCGAAAAGCTTAGCGATCGCATCGGACATTTTTTCACGATCAACGAATTCACGACTTTCGTCGATGGCGGCTATGGCGGCAAGGCGCTGGCACCGGGGCTTAGCCTACCGGCTGCTCGGCTCAATCAGGTGCGTCACCATGCCGTACTCGGCCACGGTCTTGCGGTCGAAGCAATCCGCGCGCTGGCAAAACCGGGAACCAAAATCGGACTGGCCGAGAACATCGCGGCCTGCGTTCCGGTTGTCGCGACGCCTGAACATATCGCGGCCGCCGAACACGCCACCCGCGAGCAGAATGCCGGCACGCTCACGGTGATCCTGGAAGGACGTTACACCAACGCCTTCCTGGCCGGGGCCGGCGCCGCGACACCGAAATTCACCGCCGAAGACCTGAAAACGATCTCAAGTCGGCTGGATTTCGTCGGCATCAATGTCTATTCGCCCCAATATGTCCGGGCGATTTCGGCAAGCCCCGGCTATGAGATCGTTCCCTTCGCCAAATCGCATCCGCGCACGGCATCGTCCTGGCAATATGTCGGCCCGGAATCGCTCTATTGGGCGCCACGGCACCTTCACAAAGTCTGGAACGTGCCGGAGATTTTCATCAGCGAAAACGGCTGCGGCACATTCGATGCGCCGCGGACGGACGGCATCGTCTATGACAGCGACCGAGTCATGTTCCTGCGCAATTATCTGGCCATGCTGCAACAAGCCACCGCCGAAGGCGTGCCGGTGCGCGGCTATTTCGTCTGGAGCCTGTTCGACAATTTCGAATGGGCCGACGGCTATGCCACGCGTTTCGGTTTGGTCCATGTGGACTATACCACGCAAAAGCGGACGCCTAAGCTCAGCGCGTCGTATTATGCCGAGGTCATGCGGCGTAACGCCGTGGTCTAAGTGCCCAAACGTGTAACTGCCAAGAAGCGGGAAAGCTCAAGCGATGATGACCGCGGTCTTTGCAAGCCTGTTGCTTGCTTTCATCCTCGACTTCGCCGGGCTGCAGCGGCTCGCGATTTCGTGCCTCTTCGTTTCGTTTGTCTTGTGCGTCGGGTTTTTCCTTTGGGAAGTGTATAGCCCCGATTACGGCTTCCGCATGCCGTGGCTGCAGCTGTGAGCCTTGTGCTGGGAGACTTGGGATGAACGCGACCGGAGCAGCATCGATCGTCGGGATATTGGATCGCCTGATCCTTGTGCTTATGCTCGCTGTTTTCGCCGCCGTCCTGACGGCGGCCATGGTGATGCAATATGCGCTGGGCGAAATCCCCTGCCCGCTCTGTCTCCTGCAACGGGTCGCCATGTTCGGATGCTGCTTCGGGCTGATCGTGCAACTGCGATCCGACGATTCCGAACGCGGCACCGGCATTGCGTTGATCTTTGCGGTGTTGTTGCTGGTGATCTCGGTGCGGCAGACGCTGCTCGATCTTTTTCCGCGGCCGGGCCACGAATATATCGGCAGCGCCGTCCTGGGCATCCACCTGCCAGTCTGGTCCGTCATTATCGCTGTGGCGTTGTTGTTCGGCTTTGCGATCCGCCTCGCGCTGTTCGGCGGGGCACGCAACGGTGTGGATACAGAACGCGGTCCACCCCACTCTATCGCTCATCTGCTCGGGATCTATGTGATTGCGATCTGCGCGATCAATTTCCTATCCGTCATCGCGCAATGCGGCTTGGATCAGTGCCACACCTCCGGCTATCGGCTGCTTCAATAACGGGGATTCCAGTGACGAAATTTCGCGCGCCGCTCATGCAGATAATCGCCGGGGGCGACCAAGATGGGGTCATGCCTCACTGATGCGACCCGCTGAATGTCGCGCCCGGCGAACCATTCGCGTGGATGCCGCTATGTTGCGGTCCGAATGAATCCCGCAACAATCATCGCGGCCCTCTGACCCGGCGGATTCATGCAGACCTCCGTGTCCGGAAGGGTACGCCAAAATTGTGATCCAAAGCGCGCTATTGTCAAGAAATCTGTCAACAGCAGATTTAGGCAAATGATCGTGGGAACCACCGCACCACGGTTGCAGAATTTCATGGCAGTTGCGGAACTTGATGGCTGCCAAAGCTAAGTTTTTGTCGGCTCGCGGTGGATCGGATCGATCCACAACACCGTCTCCGGCTTTTCCACCGGTTCGATATCGAGATTGATTGCGATCGCCTCGCCGTCGCTGCGCACCAGCACGCATTCCAGCACTTCGTCGGTCGAGGCATTGATTTCCTGATGCGGCACATAAGGCGGAATGAAAATGAAATCGCCGGGATCGGCTTCCGCGGTGAATTGCAAATGCTCGCCCCAGCGCATACGCGCCTTGCCGCGGACGACATAGATGATGCTTTCGAGATGCCCATGATGATGCGCGCCGGTCTTGGCGTTCGGCTTGATCGTCACCGTGCCGGCCCAGAGCTTTTGCGCACCGGCGCGGGCGAAATTGATCGCCGCCTTCCGGTCCATGCCCGGTGTCGATGGCACGTTGGGATCGAGCTGATTGCCCGGAATGACACGGACGCCGTCGTGCTTCCAGCGTTCGGCGGCGTCGTGCGCCGAACCGTGATTATGATCATGATGTTGGGCCATGGCGCCACTTGATATCACACCGGCCGATGCCTTGCATCACGCGTCGAGCGCCACGAACTTATAGCCGTCACCCCAGCGCCGCACGCGGCCGGTCGACGGCGCGGGAAAGTGGGTGGCACACATGATCGTCGAGGTCTCGCAGAAACGATCGAAGACCTGATGCCGCGTTTTCTCGGCCTCGCGGGAATCGTAATCCGACATCATACCATATCGCGGATACTTCCCTTGCAGCGGTGAATGAATCATGTCGCCGGTGATCAGGCAGTCGTCGCCGGATCCGCTGACCAAAACCGAGAAATGATCGATGGTATGCCCGGGCGTCGGGATGAATTGGATCCGTTCGTTGAAGGCGAAATCGCTTTTTACGATCTGGGCGCGTTTGGCCGCAACGATCGGCAGGACCGAGTCGGTGATCCACGGCACGCTCGATGGATTGTCCCTCTCGCGCTGCGTCCAGTGCGCAAGCTCCCGGTCGGACATGATGTATCGCGCCTTGGGGAAAGTCGGCACCCAGCGGCCGTTTTCGAGCCGCGTGTTCCAGCCGACATGGTCGGTATGCAGATGCGTGCACATCACATAGTCGATGTCGTTGACCGTGAGGCCGACGGCCGCCAGTTCCTTTTCGAACCGGTCGCTATTGAGCATGTTCCAAAACGGCCGGGTTGGGCGCGGCTTGTGGTTGCCGACGCAGGCATCGACCAGAATGTTGTGGTGCGGCGTCTTGATCACAAAGCTCTGGATGCAGAGCAGCAATCCGCCCGCGGCATCGACGAATTCCGGCTGCAGCCAGGGTCGGTTCTCGTCGAGGACTTCTCTCGTCAAATCCGGGAAAAATCCCATCGCGTTGAAGAAAGCGCCCTGCTGCTCGATGATGGGATGAATCGTGATGTCGTTAAGCGCAATCGGCATCGCCATCGCAGCGCTTCCCCTTGGCTCGATTGTCCGGTGTGAATTTTAGCAAGGCGGCGCGCGGGCGCAAGCATGCGGCGATCAGGCACTGGAAAAGGCGCGCCCGGCGCCGGCGGAATGACGCAAAGCGCGCGTGGGCCAGTACTTCCGGTCGCCTCACTCGCGTTTTGCCGGCGGCGTGATTTCGATCCCGTGCAGACCTTCGCGCTCGATGAATTGCGCCACCATGCCGTCCGCCTTGGCATCTTCGACAAAGGCAGTCACGAAGGCCAATCGCTCGTCGTGACCTTTGGGCACGAAGGCAGCCCAGGATGTCGTGGCAAACGCATCGGCCAAGACATGCGAGCCAGGCACTTGCGCCGACAGCGCGAGCAGCGCCGGGCGCGGCGCGGCATAGGCATTGACCTGGCCCGCGCGCAACAGATCGATGCCGGCCGACTGGCTCTCGGCGCGCACCAAGGTCGCCTGCTTCAAGATCCGGCTCAAACTGAGATCGACCGCGTCGCCGCGCGGCACGCCGATGCTGGTGCCGGGCCGGTCGGCGTCAGAGACATCGCGGATCGTCGAGCCCGCCGGCACCAGATAAGTGAATTCGCTCTGCATATAGGCGGGCGAAACATCGGCGGCAGCGGCCCGCTCCGGATCGATCACCAGGAAAGTCACGTCCCAGGCGTCGGTCTGCGCGCCGTCGAACACCGCACCGGGTCTTGGATATTCGACGACGTCCAAAGCCACACCAATGCGGATTGCAAGAGCGTGGGCCAGATCCACGGCCATGCCATGCATCTCGCCGGTCGCCGGATCCTTCATCGCCGAGGCATGATTGCCGAGCCCAAGCCCGACGCGGACTTTCCCGGCCTGCACCAGATCGGCGACCCGCGGATCTGAGCTTTGTTGGGTTTGGCTCTGTTGGGTTGTGCTTTGCTGGGTCCGGGTTTGCTGCGCCCGCACGGTCGTATTGACCGACGGATAAAATGCCAGCCGCACAGCCAAGATCAGGGCCGCCAGCACGGCTGCCACGACAAAGCGCTGCCCACTCATCCCGCCCACCGCAAACGCAAACTTGAGTCCGAAGACGCGTCCCGAAAAAACTCAGTCCGGTATTTCTATTGGCTTGACCGGAACCAGGCGCGGTGGCGGCGGCTGTGGCGGAAAGACCGGGCTCACGGGCGCCGCTGGCGCCTGAAGCGGCATATTGGCAGGTGGGCGTTCACTTGTCTCGGGCTTTATGGGCGCTGTCGCCTCCTCGGCCTTCGGCGGCCGGGCTATCGGCGCAGCAGGAGGAGCTACCGGCGCCTCACGCTCGATGCCGCGCTGCTCCTCGCCCCTGCCGATGTCCTCGTGATGCGTCGCGCCGCCGGCCGCGCTCGGAGCTACCGCAGCCGGCGGCTTATCCGCAACCGGAGGGCCCATATGGCCGGCGGCGACCGCCAAGATTTCGGTGATTGCGCGCGCATGCAGCCGCGCCGACTTGTCGATATTGAGATGCCCGATATTGGGATCAGAGCTCAGATCGACATTGACCAGCGTGCCGCGGAAGCCCGGGCCTTTGCGCATATAGGCATAGTCGCGCTGGGTGAAATTGACGACGCGGCTGATATTCGCCGATGCCGGGAACGATTGCGTGCCGTCGAACGGCATCACCAGCGCCACCGGCACGCCCTTGTCGCCGAGATAGTCGGCCATCTCCATGACGGCATCGGCGCCGAGTGAATGGCCAACGAGAATGATCGGTGCTTCCTTACCGGCCTTGTAGTCCGCGGCGGCCTGGTCGGCGAGCGTCTTCCATTCGGTGTGGCTGTGCGACGTTGCATAGACGCCGCGCTTGTTGATCTCGTCGGCGAGCGTGTCCATGCCGGTGGAAAATATATCGGCCAAGCCGCGGAACAGGTAAACATGCGCGCGCGAAGCCGCCGACGCCGCGCTCGGCCCAAAAGCGGCGAATATCACCGTAGCGAGAAGCGAGATCGCGGCAAGCCGTCGCATTGGCAACGTCAGCCGGTGCGGCGAGCGAGCGACAGCCACACACCGCCGCCGATCAAAACGGCGCCGGACACGCGCCCGAGCAGTTTCGCGCGTGACGGCCGCATGAACCAAGCGCGGCCCATGCCGGCCGCGATCGCCCAGGCCGAGTCCGATAAAGCAGCAAACATCGCCGTGACCGAGCACATGACCGTGAGCTGCAGCGCGACCGGCAAAGCGGGGTCGACGAATTGCGGCAGGAAAGCCGTAAAGAACGCGATGGTCTTCGGATTCGACAGCGCCACGACAAGCCCGCGAGTGAAATTCACGCGACCGCTAGTTTCTACCGGCTTCAATTCACCCGCATGACGCCAGGCCAGAATGCCGAGCCAGATCAAATAAGCCGCGCCGACCCAACGCAATATGACAAAAAGCGCTTCCGCGTTCTGCAGAACCCAGCCCAAGCCAAGCGCGATCGCCGCAAGCAGAATGGCGTTACCAACCGAGGTTCCGGCCACTGTTACCAGAGCCGGCCGGACGCCCTGCCGCGCGGCCGTGGCGATGATCAAAGTGACGATCGGGCCCGGCACGACGATCAGAACGGCGGTTATGACAAGGAAAGCGGCGAACAGGTCCCAATTCATCTATCGGCCTCCAGAGCGAAGTCACGATACGCGACCCCGCCAAGGCTCGCCATCGCAAAGACGCTCGCCATCGTAAAGACACTCGCTATCGCAAAGATGGCGTCACCAACATAGCCTGCCTAAATGGGCTATAGGCTTTTGTTCATCGCCCGCAGCCGCCGCGCCATGATCCGCATTACATTGAGCGCGAAATGCGGCGTGTTGCTGATCAGGAACAGGAACTGCTTCTCGTTGACGGGAACGAGCTTAACGTCCGACGCGGCGACCGCCGTCGCACTGCGCGGGTTCGCATCGATGAGGGCCATTTCGCCGAAGATGCTGTATTGCGGCAGCGTTTCGAGGACGCGGTTGCCGAGGCGGATTTCCACTTCCCCGCTCTGGATGATGAACAGCTCATGCGCGGCATCGCCTTCCTTGAAAATGACGTCGCCAGCTTTGTAATCGCGCGCCGGAGCTCCCGCTCCCGCCAACAACCTGAAATCGATCGGCGCCTCTGGCATATCTGAAACTCCAAGCTGCCGGCGAATCCGGGCCAAAAATCTAAACGGTCGCAAACCCGAAAAGCCGCGTCGGGTTGTCGATCAGCAATTTGCGTTGGACTGCCGCATCGGGAACATACAGCGGAATGAGATCCACAATCTCGCCGTCGTTCGGCATGATCTTCACATTGGGGTGCGGCCAGTCCGTTCCCCACAGCACCCGATCCGGAGCGTTGTCGACGAGCGCCTTGGCGAAGGGAACCGCGTCATGGAACGGCTTTCCGGCCGCGGAAGCGCGCTCGAGACCGGTAATCTTGACCCAGCATTTCTGATCGCGCCGCTGCAAATCGAGCAGCGCCTGGAAGCCCGGATCGTCGAGACCCTTGGCGGCTTGCGCCGTTCCCATATGGTCGATGACGTAACTGGTCGGCAGCGCCGTCAAGATCGGCGCAAAGTCCGGCACCGAGCTCGGATCGAGATAGACATCGATGTGCCAACCGATCTCTGCCGCGCGATGGGCAAGCCGAGTGAAAGCGGCCATGTCCTTGACCCCGCCCAACCGCTTGAGAAAGGCAAAGCGGCAGCCGCGCATGCCGGCCTTATTGAGTGCATCGAGTTCCGCGTCGCTGATCGTGTCGGCGACGACGGCGAGCCCCTTGTACTGCTCGGGATAAGCAGCGGTAGCGTCGGTGACGACGCGGTTGTCGGTACCGTGGATCGTCGCATTGACGATGACCGCGCGGTCGCAGCCGATCTTGGCATGGACATCGCGAAACATGGATAGCGGCGCTTCCGGCGCCGAATAGGTCCGATCGGCAGCGAACGGATATTTGCTGGTCGGGCCAAAAATGTGAGTGTGGGTGTCGATCGCGCCGCGCGGCAGCTTGAAGCTCGGCGTCTTGGTGTCGGGGTCCGGCCCCGCGATCATCGGAGGTTCTTTTTTCGGCTCAGTGTCCTGCGCAGTCGCCGCCGGGATCAGCACCATCGGGGAGGCGCATGCGCCCGCGACCAGTCCGGCAACGCCCGTGAGATATTTACGCCGGTTCATTTTTCCTCCCCGCATAGCGCGAAGCTGCTGCCCCGCCGCCGGAATTATCTGCCAAGCGGATGATTGTATAGCGCGGAATTTGTAAGTTTCGACGCCGGGCAAGACGACGACGCCGTTCACTCCCCGCCGTTCTCCTCGCTTGGCTCGCCCTGTTCGCCTTCCTCGGAGAGCCGCTCCACCGAAGCGACTTTCTCGCCGTCGCCGGTCGAGAACACGATGACGCCTTGCGTCGAGCGGCCAGCAATGCGGATGCCATCGACCGGGCAGCGGATCAACTGGCCGCCGTCGGTGACCAGCATGATCTGATCGCTCTCCTCGATCGGGAACGAGGCGACGAGCTTGCCGTTCTTTTCGGTGATCGACATGGCGACGATGCCTTTGCCGCCGCGGCCGGTGGTGCGGTATTCGAACGACGACGTGCGCTTGCCGAAACCTTTTTCGGAAACGGTGAGCACGAACTGCTCGGCAGCGGACAATTCCGCGTAGCGCGTCTGGCCGAGCTCAATGGCGCCCTCGGCCTCTTCGGCATCCGTACCGCCGTTCTCCTCGCCTTCCCCGTTCTGGCCGCGCCGCACCGCGTTGGCGCGCTTGAGGTAAGCGACGCGCTCATCAGCGGAGGCCTCGACGTGGCGCAGAATCGACAGCGAGATCAGCTTGTCGCCGTCAGCCAGATTGATGCCGCGCACGCCCATCGAGGTGCGCCCCTGGAACACGCGGACGTCGTTGACGGCGAAGCGGATACACTGACCGCCCGCCGACGTCAGAAGCACGTCGTCGTTCTCGGTGCAGATCTGCACGTCAACGATGGCGTCGCCTTCGTCGAGCTTCATGGCGATGATGCCGGAGCGGCGCACATCGGCGAAATCGGACAGCTTATTGCGCCGCACCGTGCCGCGCGTGGTGGCGAACATCACATCGAGCTTGTCCCAGGTCTTTTCATCTTCCGGGAGCGGCATAATGGTGGTGATGTTCTCGCCCTGCTCAAGGGGGAGGATATTGATCAGCGCCTTGCCGCGCGCCTGCGGCGCCGCCAGCGGCAGCCGCCACACCTTCTCCTTGTAGACCTGGCCGCGCGACGAGAAAAACAGCACCGGCGTATGGGTGGAAGCGACGAACAGCCGGGTGACGAAATCCTCGTCGCGGGTCTGCATCCCGGCGCGGCCTTTGCCGCCGCGCTTCTGCGCGCGATAGGTCGAGAGCGGCACGCGCTTGACGTAACCGGCGTGCGAGACGGTGACGACCATCTCCTCGCGCTGGATCAGGTCCTCGTCCTCCATCTCGCCTTCCTGATCGATGATCAAGGTGCGGCGCGGCGTGGCGAATTCGTTCTTGATGGCGGTGAGCTCGTCCTTGAGGATCGTCTGGATGCGCGCGCGCGAGCGCAAAATATCGAGATAATCGGCGATCTCTTTGGCAAGCTTGTCGAGCTCGGCCTTGATCTCGTCGCGCCCCAATGCCGTCAGCCGCTGCAGCCGCAGGTCGAGAATGGCCTTGGCCTGCTCCGCCGACAGCCGCGTGGTGCCCTCCGGTGACATGGCGTGGCGCGGATCGTCGATCAGCATCACCATGTTTTCGACGTCGCGCGCCGGCCAGTCGCGGTTCATCAATTGTTCGCGCGCCTCGTTGGCGTCCTTGGAAGCGCGGATCAATCTGATCACTTCGTCGATATTGGCGACTGTGATCGCGAGCCCAACCAGGATGTGGGCGCGATCGCGTGCCTTGCCGAGCAAGTGCTTGATGCGCCGATGGATCACTTCTTCGCGGAACGCGATGAAGGACCGCAGCAGATCCTTCAAGTTCATCACCAGCGGCCGACCGCCCTCGAGCGCCACCATATTGGCGCCGAACGAGGATTGCAGCGACGTGAAGCGGTAGAGCTGGTTGAGCACCACGTCCGGCACCGCATCGCGCCGCAATTCGATCACCACGCGGAAACCGTCGCGGTCGGATTCGTCGCGCAACGCGCCAATTCCCTCGATCTTCTTCTCGCGCACCAGTTCGCCGATGCGTTCGACCATGTGCGCTTTATTCACCTGGTAGGGAATTTCGGAAATGACGATGGCTTCGCGCTCACCGCGCAGGGTCTCGAACTCGACCTTGCCGCGCATCGTGATGGAGCCGCGGCCGAGGTGATAAGCGGAACGGATGCCCTGGCGGCCGAGAATGATGCCGCCGGTCGGGAAATCCGGGCCCGGCACGATGGCGATCAGGTCTTCGATCGACAGAGCCGGGTCGTCGGCCAGCGCGATGCAAGCGTCGATCACCTCGCCGAGATTGTGCGGTGGAATATTGGTCGCCATGCCGACCGCGATGCCGCCGGCGCCGTTGACCAAGAGATTAGGAAAGCGCGCCGGCAACACAGCGGGCTCGCGCTCGGTATTGTCGTAGTTGGGCTGGAAATCGACCGTCTCATTGTCGAGGTCGTCCAGCAGCGCCATCGAAACTTTGGTGAGGCGGGCTTCGGTGTAACGATAGGCGGCCGGCGGATCGCCATCGACCGAGCCGAAATTGCCCTGCCCGTCGATCAGCGGCAGGCGCATGGAAAAATCCTGCGCCATGCGCACCAGCGCGTCGTAGATCGACTGGTCGCCGTGCGGATGATATTTGCCGATCACGTCGCCGACGACGCGCGCCGACTTCACGTATTTCTTGTCGGGCGTGTAGCCGTTCTCGTGCATCGAATAGAGGATGCGCCGATGCACTGGCTTGAGACCGTCGCGCGCATCCGGCAACGCGCGCGCCACGATCACGCTCATGGCGTAATCGAGGTAGCTCTTCTTCATCTCCTCCGTGATCGACACGGGGCGGATATCGGACGGTCCGGCACCTTGTCCGCCGTCGCCGCCATCGGGAGGCGGGGCATTATCCTGGTCTGACAAGCCTAAGAATCCTGACTACGAATCTGGCGACGAATCTTGCGCGATTCTGATTCGGTTTCTGTACCCGATCAGGCAGCCTAACGCCACCTTTATTGACTGCTTTTACATATGATTTTCCTTCGTGATTTCAATGCCTTATATTGACAATTTAGGGGCACCAACCAGCGCCCTGGGAACTGGGGCAATACCGTGACACAAGAGGCTGCCAAACTGCGCGAAACCCGATAGGTGAATGCCTGTCATGCTGCTTGATTTCGCCATCTCGGCATTCGTCACCGTGTTCGTCGTGGTCGATCCGATCGCGATGGCGCCGACTTTTCTCGCGGTCACCGACGGCATGCCGGAGGACGCGCGCAAGAGCGTGGCGCTGCGCGCGAGCGTCATTGCCGGCATCATCCTGACCGGCACCGCGCTGGTCGGCGAGCGACTGCTTGTGCTGTTCGGTATTTCGCTGCCGGCGTTCCGGATTGCCGGCGGGCTGCTGCTGTTCTGGATCGCGGCCGAAATGGTGTTCGGCGTACGCAGCCGTCACGAAGGCGAGGCCGCCGAACAGGCGATGGAAGAGCGCGTGCGCAATGTCGCCGCCTTCCCGCTCGCGATCCCGCTGCTTGCCGGCCCCGGCGCCATCGCCGCGACCGTGCTGCTCGCTGGACGCGCTGGCGGCGATTGGCGGCTGCTCGGCGCGCTCGTTGCTGTGGAAGTCGCAGTCGCCGCGTCGTGCCTTTTGACCTTCCGGCTGGCCGAACGCATTTCCGGGTTTCTGGGGGTTACTGGCAATATCGTGCTGTCGCGGCTCCTCGGCGTGCTATTGGCGGCGCTGGCCGTGCAATATGTGGTTGACGGCATTCGCGCCGTTATCGGCGGCTAAAACCCGGCGCCGCCCGTTACTTGATGCCGAGCAAAGCGAGCGTGTCCGGGTACGAGACCAAGCTGAACGCCGCATCGCGTCCGACGGCACGCCAAGTATAGACGTAGAAAGCCGTCTGCGGGTTTTCACGGATCAGCCGCAATAGATCCTCTTTCATTTCCGCGGCGAGCCCTGCGTCGGTTGCGCAGAGCGGCCGCTCCGACAGGTTACAATTTATCTCGGATATGTAGACGCGGCTCGCGCCATGAGCCTCCACGTTTTCGGCAAGCGCGGCCGCGTTGCGCTCGTAGCCGTAGTAGGTATTGAGCCCCAGCAGATCGAGGCTGCCGATATTGGCCTTTGCCCATTCATCCGCATAGGTGGCGGGAGCTTCGTAGGACACCGTGCCGAAGAAGACGCCACGCACGTCGGCGGCCAGCGCGACCACCTCGTTGGCCCAGCGCGTAAGGGAAATGCCGGAAAGCCGATCCTCCTGCTCGTTGCCGACACTGAGCTGATCGATGCCGTTGGCTTGCGCCCACTTGGCTTGCTGGATCACCTGCGCGCGATATTGCGGCAGCTGCGCGACGTCGAGCTGGCCCCATTCACCGCCGCTGATCACGTAGAAACCGCGCGTCTTGGCAAAGCGCGCCAACGCCTCCGCTTGCACGTCGTTGAAGCCGTTATAGGCGATGCGCAGACAACGGACGCCGCCGCCTAGGAGCCTCTGGAAATCGCGCTCGACCTGCCCGCCTGGCGACAAGTCGTGCACGTAACCGTCGTGTCCGTAATTGAAGCAGAGTCCGTGCGGCGGCGCCGCCATGACACGGCCGGCGCCGGTGAACAGCAGAGCCGACGTGAAGATTATCGAAACGAACCGCGAAGCGATTTTCATAGCGCGACAACCTTTCTGCCGCGCCTCCAATAGCGCATCCGGATCGGCCCTGTCGCGCCTGCATGGCGATAGAAGCGTAAGCTTTCATTAACCATACCGGCTCACACTCGACCGGAAATACGCGCGACTGGAATCGCGTAACTGGAATCCGCGCCATGGCCATTTCCGGAATTTCGTCGAGCCCGCAGGCTTCGCAAGCTGTATCGTCTTCGGCGCTGCACCGGCACAGCCGCAACCAGGCGCCGTCGATCAGCGACGTTGACGGGCAAAGCTCGAGCGTGGCGTCGGCGGCACCGTCGACCGGCCGGGTCGGCAAGGCCGTCGACATCACCGTGTAAGTGATTGGCAATATCCGCTTGGCAATGCTGGCAGGCATGAAGAAGAGAGCCGCCGTTCCGGTCAAGATACGCGACGCGCTGCCGCGCGACGTGCCGGAGCTGATGCGGCTGAAGCGCCTGTTGGCCGCGGGCGAAGATGCGCTGCACGCGCTCAGCGCCAGCGAAGCCGACTGGCTGCGCGACGGTTTCGGCCCCAAACCCGGCTTTATCGCTTTCGTCGCCGAGCGCACCGATATGGCAGCCGGCGCCGCGAGCGCCATCATCGGAATGGCAACCTGCAGCCAGCGTGTCATCACCGGATGGAATGGGCCGGTGGTGTTCCTGCAGGATCTTTTTGTCGAAACCGAATATCGCGCGCAAGGGATCGCGCGTGCGCTGGCGGCGCGCGTCGCGGCGCTGGCGCGCGAGCTCGGCAGCCCGATCGTCGAGCTCACCGTGCATGCCGATAATCCGGCGCAACAGTTTTACGTGAGCACCGGCTTTCAGCCGTTGCCGCAATGTCTCACTTTCGTGATTTCGGGACCGGCGTTGGAGAAGCTCGCCGCAGGCGACGATGAGAACCTTGCTCTCACCGCCTAGAGCGAACTAGTCCAGCCGCGGTTGCCAGATCATCAGCGCGAAGACGCAGGCCATGCCGACGAGCAACGGGCCGGCGAGCATGCACCAGATGCGGAACTGTCGGCGATAGGCTTTGGGCAACGGCCGCGATTCAAGCGCCGCCTCGCGCGCCAAGCCGCGGATGCGAATCTCGATGCGCATCGCCAGAACCCAGCACACGACAATCGCGGCGTAGAAGACCAACGAAATAACAATCCACAATTCGCCGAACGGCTGAATCCCGATTGCGCTCGCCAGTGGAAATCCGCTGAGCGGCTGCAGCACGAAGGCCGGGATCATCACGATCTTCTCGACACTGACGACGAATTGCGTGGTCAAGGCCACGACCGAGGTGTTACCGGAGCGGTGCGCCAGCAGCATGAACATCGCAAGGCAAAGCCACGTGCCGAACATCGCGGCCGCGGTCAGCACATGAGCGAATTTGATGGCGAAGATGACGTCGATCATCGCTGCTTCGTCATTCCGGGGCGCGCCAAGCGCAAACCGGGAATCCACAGTCCCGACACTAGAGGGAGTGTCGCTGGACGACCACTCCAGGAACCGTGGTTATGGATTCCGGCTCTTGCTCGCAAGCGCGCTCGGCCGGAACGATGAAACGCCGTCAGAACGGAATCTCGTCGTCCATATCGCCGCCGCGCATCGATCCGGCCATGGATCCAGCGCCCGCCGGCGCCGCGACCTTGCGGGTCGGGCCCGGCGAGCCGAAATCGCCGCCGCCGGCTTCGTCCATGTCGCCGCCGCCGCTTCCACCCGCGCCGCCGGCGCGATCGAGCAAGGTCAATTCGCCGCGAAAGTTCTGCAGCACGACTTCGGTGGAATAGCGGTCCTGACCGGCCTGATCCTGCCATTTGCGCGTCTGCAGCGCGCCCTCGACGTAAATCTTCGAGCCCTTCTTGAGATATTGCTCGGCGATCCGGCACAGGTTTTCATTGAAGATAACGACGCGATGCCATTCGGTTTTTTCGCGCCGCTCGCCGGTACTCTTGTCCTTCCAGGATTCCGAAGTGGCGAGCCGCAGATTTGCGATCGGCCGCCCGTCCTGGGTGCGACGGATTTCCGGATCGGCGCCCAGATTGCCGACCAGGATCACCTTGTTGACGCTTCCCGCCATACCACTCTCCGTTTTATCGCGCGCATGTTTGGTAACGCGCTACATTTGGTAACGCGGCACGTTTCATTGCGCGTCATGCCTTGCCACGCGTCATGTTTCGTTGCGTGGGCGTTTTGTCGCGCACCATGCCGCTTCGGTCGCGACCCTAGTGCCGGAACATTCCTCGACACCAGGGCGCAAGCCGTGCCGGTTGCCGCTATCCACATGACTATTGGCAACTCTTTGCGGTCCTATTCGGCCGCTCGAAAGTTTGTTCATATTTTGTTCTTGGCCTCTGCGCAAGAGCCTGCGGAGAATTGGGCAATTTAGGGGCATGTTTTTGCACGGTTTCTCGGCGGATGTGACCTTCAGGTCACATCATTTTGGCGCGTCATCCGTTAGTTACGCGGGAGACACGGGCGTCCACAAAAGCGGGTGTCAGTCCCCATGGCGAAAGCGCTGCTGCTGGGCGAAGCAGCGCGACCGTCAAAAAGTCCCGGTATGGATAGGAGATCAGTATGAGGCGGATTCT
>DATHPQ010000136.1:0-18622 GCA_035483735.1 Xanthobacteraceae bacterium
GCAATCGCCAGCGACATCTGGTTGCCGCCATGCGGGAACATCAGCGCGCGCGGCCATTGATGCCGCGCCAGCATGTCGAGCGTGCGGGCATATTGCACGATGCCGTAAGCCTGCGGCGGATCGACCTGAATGACGTCGTTGCGCTGCGGCTCCAGCCCGCCGAAACGCACCAGGTTCTCGACGTCCTGGGTCGAGAACAGATTCTCGCCGGTGGAGAGTGGCGCGTCATAGACGCTGGCGATTTCGGCCAGCAACGCGAAGTCGAGCGGATCGCACGGCTCCTCGAACCAGCGCAGCCCGAACGGTTTCAGGCCCTTCGCATAAGCGAGCGCCTCGTCGCGGGAAAATTTCGAGTTGGCATCGACCGCAAGCTTGCCGCCTTTCGGCAGGATCGATTTGACGGCTTCGACGCGGCTGAGATCGTCTTGCAGCGGCATGCCGCCGACTTTCATCTTCACCATCGTATAGCCGGAATCGAGATGACCCTTCATCTCGTCCTGCAGGTCCTTGGTGGTCTTGCCCGGCGCGTACCAGCCGCCGCCGACATAGCAAAAGACTTTCTCCGCGACTTTGCCGCCGTTATAGCGCTCGGCAAGGACGCGATGCAGCGGCTTCTCCGCGATCTTGGCGACGGCGTCCCAGATCGCGACCTCGATCGTGCCGATGCCGACCGAGCGCTCGCTGTGGCCGCCGGATTTCTCGTTCTGCAGCATCACCGTGAGGACTTTTTCCGGTGCGAAATTGTCGCCGGTCTCGTTCAGCAGCGACGCCGGCGGCGCTTTGAGAATGCGCGGAATGAAACGCGCCCGCATCTGCGCGCCGCAGGCATAGCGTCCGGTCGAATTGAATGCGAAGCCCGTCACCGGTCCGCCGTCGCGCTTGACGTCGGTGATGACAGCGACCACCGACGTCGTCATTTCGGAAAAGTCGATGCTCGAATTGGCCAGCGTCGAATTGAGCCGGACCGACGTCTCGCGGATATCGACGATACGCATGGGGTACTGGTTACTCTCCTATTGAATTTGCGGGATCTTGGCGTCGACGATCACCTTGTGCCACTTGTCGATCTCTTTCTTGATGTAAGCCAGGAAATCGGCCTGCGAATTGGCGACGACGTCAAAGCCGAGATCGGCGCATTTCTGCTGCACGTCGGGAAGCTGCATCACTTTGACAATCTCGTTGTGCAAAAGCTCGACGATCTCTTTCGGCGTTCCCGCCGGCACGAAGACACCCTGCATGGTTTCGGATTCCTGGTCGGGGATGCCGGCCTCCGCTGTGGTCGGCACGTCAGGGAGCGCGGCCGAGCGCTTCGCCGCGGTGACGGCGAGCCCGCGCAGGTTGCCGCCGGCGATCTGCGGCGCGGCGGGGGGAATGGCGCTGAACGCAACCGGCGTATGATTGCCGACGGCGGACTGCACCGCAGGCTCGCCGCCGCCATAGGGCACGCTCGGCGCGTCGAGCTTGTAGGTCAGCTTGAACAGTTCGGAGGCGAGCTGCGGCGTGGTGCCGAGCCCGGCATTGGCGATCGCGTATTTGCCGGGATTGGCCAAAATGAGCGCGATCAGCTCCTTCATGGTTTTGACCGGAACGGACGGGTGAACCGTCACGATATTGGGCGATGCCGCGGCGAGCGTGATCGGGATGAAATCCTTGTACGGATCGTAAGGGTTGTTGGCGTAGAGGCTCGGATTGACGACGTAGCTCGAGCTCGCCACCAGGATCGTATAGCCGTCCGGCGTCGCGCGCGCGGCAAGCGACATGCCGAGATTGCCGCCGGCGCCGACATGGTTTTCGACGAAGAACTGTTGCTTCAGGCTCTCCGATAAATTTTGCGCCAGAATTCGCGCCACGACATCGGTCGGCCCGCCGGCCGCAAAGGGTGCGATGATCCTGACCGGATGATCGGGATAGGCCGCCGCGGCGGCCCCCGCTCCGAGGATACTCGCGATAGTCGCGACCAATATCGCAGGCGTTGCCGCCAAAAATCTTGCGCTGACGCGCATATATTCCTCCCTATTTTGCCGTGTTTTGCTTTTCTTCAGTCGACGTGAATTCCCGCCGCTTTCACCACTGCGTCCCAGCGCGCCGCTTCGCTTTTGATGCGTGCAGAGAATTCGGCCGGCGTATTGGCCACGGCGACGAAGCCGAGGGTATCGAGTTTTTTCTTGATCTCCGGGTCGGCGATCATTTTCACGATAGCGTCGTGCCATTTGTCGACGACGGCCTGCGGCGTGTCGGCGGGCATAACAATGCCGGTCAGAGTATCGCTCTCGAGGCCGGCCACGCCTTCCTCGTCGCTCGTCGGCAAATCCGGCAGTGCGGCGACGCGCTCTTTGGCCAGAAGCGCGATACCGCGCACGGAGCCGTCCTTGATATTGCCGATGGCCGGGGGCAGCGCGGTGAAGGCGATCGGCGTGTGGTTACCCATCGTCGAATTGACCGCGAGCGGCGCGCCGTTGAACGGCACCATTACCATGTCGAGATTGAATTTCTGCTTGAACAGCTCGCCCGCCAAATGCGGCGTCGAGCCGGTCGCGGGCTGGGCAAAGCTGTATTTGCCCGGATTGGCTTTGACGAGAGCAATCAGCTCTTTGAGGTTCGTGGCCGGCACCGAGGGATGCACCATCACCACATTGGGCGAGGCCGCGACCAGCGAGACCGGCGCAAAATCCTTGATCGGGTCATAGCCGATCTTGGAATACATGCTCGGATTGATGATGAAGCCGGTGGAAACGACGAGAACTGTGTAGCCGTCCGGATCGGCGCGCTTGGCGGTTTCGACGCCGAGATTGCCGCCAGCGCCGGGCAGGTCCTCGGCATAGATCTGCTGGCCGAACATCTCGGACAGCCGCTCCGCAACCATGCGGCCGATGACGTCGGTCGGGCCGCCGGCGGCGAACGGCACGATCATGCGGATCTTATGGTCTGGATAGATGTCGGCCGCCAAGACTGGCGACCAGACTGGCGACAAGATCGGCGCCGCGCAAGCGAGAATTGCCGACACGAAGACCGCGCGCAAAGCAGCAGCGCGGGCGCAAGATAATCTTGCCCTCATTGCCTCCTCCCCAACTCGCTCCCCTTGTCTTTGGCCGCAATGCTATCATCGCCGGACCGCTCCGGCGAGCGTGCGACAATATGCTTTTGTCGGAACAGACGTAGAGGGAAGGCAAGGGAAGGGAAACGCGATGGCGGGTAAAAAGATAACGCGGGACGATCTGCGCGCGGCCGCGGAGAAGTACAAGAACTGGGGCAAATGGGGACCGGACGACGAGATCGGCACGCTCAATTATACGAGCCCGGAGGATATCGTCGCCGCTGCCCAGCTCGTCAAAAAGGGCAAGGTGATCTCGCTGGCTTTGAATTTCGACAATAACGGGCCGCAAGGCGGCAAGACCAATTATCCGGTCCTTGGCCGCATCAATCCGCTGCACACCATGCTGCGCACCGGCACCGACGCCTATTCCGGCGTGCTCGACAAGCGCGGCATCCGCGCCGCCGACGACATGGTGGTGATGCCGCTGCAGTGCGGCACGCAATGGGACGGGCTTGGCCATGTCTTCTACGAGGACAATATGTGGAACGGCTACGATTGCCGCGAAGTGTCCTCGTTCGGCGCCGCCAAATGCGGCATCGAGAAAACCAAGAGCAAGATGGTCGGCCGCGGCGTGTTCCTCGATGTCGCACGTGCGCTCGGCAAGGACTATCTGGAGGACGGCTACGGCATCACCTGCGAAGATCTCGACCTCACCGCGAAGCAGCAGAAGGTCACGCTCAAGCGCGGCGATTACGTCGTCGTGCGCACCGGGCAGATGGAGCGCTGCCTGAAGGCCGGCAGTTGGGACGGCTATCCGGGCGGCGATGCGCCGGGCTTTGCCTTCGAGACGCTGGAATTCGTGGCCAAGACCGAGCTCGCTGCGCTCGCCAGCGACACCTGGGGCTGCGAGGTGCGGCCGAACAATACCGAAGGCGGCATCAACCAGCCCTGGCACTGGATCACCATTCCGATCATGGGCATGACTATGGGCGAGATCTTTTACCTGAAAGACCTCGCCGAAGACTGCGCCGCCGACGGCGCCTACGAATTCATGTTCGTCGCGCCGGCCATTCCCATCACCGGCGCGGTCGGCTCGCCGACCAATCCGCTGGCGATCAAGTGACGCCGCAGGCGTCATGCCGGACGGGCAAGCCCAATCCGGGATCTGCCCTGTTAAGTGGAGTGCACATGATGAACGAGGAAGATCTTCACGAGCGCGGCCTAAAGCTGCGCATCGAAATGTTCGGCCGCGAAGCGGTGGACAAGCGGATGAACGCCTTCGGCGAATTCGGCAAGCCGCTGCAGCACATGATCAATGCTTATGCCTATGGCGACGTCTGGAGCCGGACGGCATTGCCGCTCGCGACCAAGTCGCTGGTCATGATCGCGATGCTGGCGGCCGCCGGGCATGACAAGGAACTGGCTGTCCATATCAACGGCGCCTTGAAGAACGGCTGCACGCCTGCGCAAATTCAGGAGGTGCTTCTTCTTCTGGCGCTCTATTGCGGCATTCCGGCTGCGAACGAAGCCCACCAGATCGCGACCGATATCTTGCGCAAGCACACGCTGTAGTGAAGGCTGGCGCGGGTTGCGCTTTGTCCGCCAAGGCATACTTTCAATACATACTTTTATGCCGTCATACACCACCGCAAAAAACGGGGCGCGCGTCATGAGCACCACCACCGACACCAAGCAATATCCCGTCCATCACACCGACGCCGAGTGGCACAAGATCCTCACCCCCGAGCAGTTCCACATCATGCGCGAGCACGGCACCGAGCGGCCGGGAAGCTGCGCACTGAATTACGAAAAGCGCGACGGCGCCTTTGCCTGCGCCGGTTGCGGGCAGACGTTGTTCGTGTCGAAGAAGAAATTCGAGTCCGGTACCGGCTGGCCGAGCTTCAACGATCCGGAGCCCGGCGCAGTCGAGAGCACGACCGACTCCAGCTACGGCATGGTCCGCACCGAGGTGCATTGCAGCCGCTGCGGCAGCCATCTCGGCCACGTCTTCGACGACGGCCCGCCGCCGACCCATCTGCGCTATTGCATCAACGGCGTGGCGATGAATTTCAAGCCGGAGTGACGCGGCCGGCGCCGTTTTCGTCACCTCCCAAGCAATTCGCGCACGGCGCGGCCGGCCTGATCGATGGCGAGATGCGCATAGGTGTCGTCGCCAGCGTCGGAATTGGCGATGCCGACGCGGCCGAAGGTGCGCCGCGCGACAGTGACGACGCGCTCCTCGTAGTCGTCGGGATCGAACAGCGAATTTGCCACATAGCCGTAGCTGTGCGCCCAGCGGTTGACGGTGATCGCGGCGATGTCGCGTTCGCTGGAAAAGCCGCCGGAGCCGGGCATGCGATAGAGGGCATGCGGTGCTCTAGAGCGAAATTGTTTTGGATTGAATCGGTTGTCGCTCTGGCATCTTGATAGAGCATGATCTTTTCGGAAAACCGGTTTCCACTTTTCCGGATCATGCTCTAAGGCCCGGGCCGCAGCGGCGGGACCGGCGGCACCGGCGCCGCGACGGGGTCGCTCCGGTGCAACCACGTCATCGACAGATAAGCGCCGACCCACGAGCCGCCGGCCGCGAACACGACATAGACCGCGTTCGAGGTATAGCTGATCACCGACACGGCCGCGAGCAGATACCAGACCGCGCTCCAGTTCGCGGCGCGGAAACGATGCCGCGCGGCGACGGCCGCTGTGAACATCACGAAGACCGCATCGGTGACGATCGTCGCGCCGAACACCGCGAGTGCGATGAGGACGTTAAAGCTGATATGGGCGATGGGAAAGGCGATATCAAAATCCGTGTTCATGTCGAAAAATCCTTGTCGGTTTCCGTTGCCCGTACGCGCGCCGTCATTTCACGCCTCGTAGCGGAAACGCGACGAATCTAAGGCATTGTTCCCTATGTGCGGAGAGAAATGGCCGAGCGTACCGTCCATTTCGTGCCGGACATCACAGCGCCGCGCCGCCGAATCTCATATCAGCCACGTCGTCACGTGAGAGCAAGCGGCCCCGATTTTGCTTCTCTGGTGTCGGGTTTCGTGTTCTGGCGGCATCAAGCCGCAATGAGGATTTGAAATGAAGAGACGGCCGATTGTCGACAAGGCTAAGTCGGTTGCGCTTGCCAAAGTCGAGAGTTTTCGTGGAGGAAGTCGATCTTCGTCCGAAGCAGCGGCACGTCGTGCCAGCCTTCACACAAAAATCGCGCTTGCTCTCATCGGCTGCTTGCTGGTCCTCAATTTCATGCTCCGATTTCCCGAGCTTGGCGCGGTGATCGCGCAATACAACCAGTTCTGATCAAAATCACCGATGCCGGAGCCTAAGCCTGTACGGCGCGGCCCTTTTGCAGCAGCGACTTCTCCAGCATCACATGGATGCCTTTGGCGCCGTTCACCACCTGGGTGACGCGCAGATCGGCGGCGAGGCTGCAGAGCGCATAGGCCTCCTCGCGCGAAATGCCGGTACGCGCGCCAATGAGCCTGATCATGTCGCGCAGCGCGATCACCACCGCGTTGTCGAGGTCGGGATCGAAGCCCATGGTCATGACATGCGTCGGTGTTTCCGCCATCGGCCATTCAAGCTTCATGTCGTCGCGCAGATGCAGTTCGAACGTGCCGATCAGGCCGGTTTCGATCGCGTTGATGTTGACTTCGCCGTCGCCCTGGACGCCGTGACCGTCGCCGACCGAGAACAGCGCGCCGTCGACATGGATCGGCAGAAACAGCGTGGTGCCGGCCACCAGTTCCTTGTTGTCCATATTGCCGCCGTTGCGGCGCGGCGGCGGCGAGGCGACTGTGCCCCAGTTCTTCGGCGGCGCCACCGCCATCACGCCGAAGAACGGCCTCAACGGCAATTCGAGGCCCCACGGCAAGCGGCCGATCATGCGCGTGCGATCGAGCGCGATGTGCATCAGATGCACATGATCGAAATCGTCGGGCAGCGCGCCGACCAGCGGACGGGACATGTTGTAGCCCCAGTCGTAATGCAACTCGATTGCCTTGATGCGCACTTCCAGCACTTGCCCGGCTTTGGCGCCACGCACAGCGACCGGTCCGGTCATCATGTGCGGACCGAGCTTTTGCGGCACGCGCGCGTGCACGTCGATCAACGCCTTTGGCACGGTGAAGCCGGAATCCGGTGGCGGCAATTGCACCGGCGAGCCCGATACCGACGACATCACGACAGTGTCGCCCGGTTCGACGGTCAACAGCGGCTTCAGCGCGGCATCGAAATAGCCCCAGTGCACGGTGTCGCCGCCAGCGTCCAGACGATGCGTTGTCATGCCTGCGTTCCCGCTCTTGCGTTGTTTGCCAATGACCTTGGTCGACTAGGGTAGGATCAGACGAACATAGTCGTCGCGGATCGCCCGATTCAGATGCTCGCGAAATGTTTGATAGAGCGGGTCTGTCGGCTTGATGCGGCCGAACCGCGGAGTCTGTTGCGCGAGCGGCAACAGGACGAGCGGCGTCGATACGGGTTGCAGCTGACCGCCCTGGCGCGCCCGTAGCGTCGTCAAGACTCCATACATCTCGCCGCTGATCAGCGGGCGGCCGAGGATGGCGAGCCGGAATTGCCCTTGGTCATTGGTGTGGAGATAGATCTGCCCCGACTTGTTCGGAATCGAGATCGTGCCTTTTTGCGAAAACGGTGCGTCGAGCCGCTCCGATTCTTGAAAGCGCAGGCAATTGTCGTCCGCGCTCCAGGTGATGCTGATCCGATAGGCGTAGATCGCGTCCTGGACCTCGAAAGAGGGACGCAGGGTGAGGTAATCGCCTTCGAGCCACTTCACCGCAGCGGGACTATAGCCGCCCAATTCCAGCGGTGCCGATCCGCTTGCGGGTGCCGTCGTATCACTTGGCGCGGTGACGGGGCGCAGCTTGATGCGCAACGCCTCTTCGAGACGGATGATTGTCGCCAGCGTGAAGGGGCGGCTGCCGCTCAACGCCTTTTCCAGCGTCGAGACGCTGATCTTGGCGTCGTTCGCGAGGCGCTGGCGGGACATCCGCCGGCGGGCCAGTTCTTCCCGCACCTTGGCGGCAAGCTCGCGGCTCTGCGCCTCGGACAATTCGCTGGTTTCTAAAGCATCCAAAAGCCGACCCGGACAAATCCGCACAAACCCATACATAGACCGCCGCCTCCCGAGGATTCAAGCAGGCGCGGTGCGGCGTCGGGCCGAACAAGACCGTTTCTTACGCTCACGCTGACGCCGAGGGCCGGCCAGTGTTGCTGCGCGCACGCAGCGCACGGGAGAGTGTCCATGGGCGGGTTCCTGAGAGCGTTAACGGCGAATGGCAAGGCCAGGTTTCTTGCGGCAACAGCGTCGGCATTTTTTTCGCTCGCATCGTCCGGCGTGTTGGCGGCGCCGGCCGCGAATACCGATGCAGTCGGCGAGATGGAAAATCGGATGGATCATTATTTCAGCGAGCCGCGAAGCCCTGAAACGTTCCGGGCTCTCTCCGGCATGGGTCTGCCCGCCGGGGCCAAAGCCAACAACAATGCGGAAATCTCGCGTTGGTGGTCGACGAGTGTCGACGACAAAGACCTGCTGCAACGTCTGTTCCCCAAGCTCGATATGTCGCAGGCCTATTGGTATCCGGATTTCGGCGCGTGCCGACCGGAGGCGCCGCTGCAGCAATTCAGAGCGCGCCTCAACCAACTGGGCGCCGAACACCCCTATGTCGTGCAGTGGCTGCGGGTCGAACGGGCCGTACTGTCCACTTGCGAGCCGGGCCGCAGCAAGACGGCCGTCGTTGCCTTGCCGCGGCCGCTCGACGTGGCCGATCCGGCAATTGCGCTGTTGCAGCAACAAGACCGCGCCTATCAGCAGGCCGCGCTGCTATTTTATCAGGACGACAGCGCCGGCGCTTTGGCGGCTTTCCAGGCCATAGCCAACGACCGCGCCTCACCCAACCGGCCGCTGGCAGCGTATATGGCGCTGGCGATCCAGGCCGGCAGCAGCACGACAACGATCGTTTGGCAGCGTTCTCCAGCCAATTCCGTGACGCTGCCGCCGGCACAGTCGTTAAAAGCCATTCAAGCCGTGCTCGCCGATCCATCGCTGCAAAGCATCCATGCCATGGCGGCGGCGTTGATCGGCTGGGTCGGCGCCAATGTCGCGGATTCTCCGACCCGCACCGCCCAAGTCGACGAGGCGATCTCGGTGCTGATGACATCGACCGATCGTCTCGAGCACGACGCGCAACTCCTCAAGCGCTACGAAGCGGCCCTGAGCGACATCGATTTTCTGCACGGCAAATTTCTGGCTGATCCGGACTGGGTGCTGACGGGAAATGTGCCGGCCTCCTATCAAGCGAGCGCGGCCTTGGCGGAGCTCGCCAAGCGGGTGCCGATGGCGGCGTGGGTGGCATTCCCGACCAACGCCTATCACGAACAGGCCTGGGTGCTGGCCGCGGCCAAGCCGGAATCCGCAGCGGTCCACGCCTATCTCAATCGCATGGGCGACAACGTCGCCGACGCCAAAAATCCGTGGGTGCATGAGAATCCCAGCACCAGTGCGAAGACGCTCGCCGCTCTGGTGGATGACGAGCTTGCCAAGCTCACTACGAATATTGCAGACCAACAGGCTGCGGCCGGCCTCAGCCTCGACTATTACAATCTCGTCCGTCATCTGTTGATGGATCGGATGGACCGGAACGCCAATTTCAAGATCGCGCTGCAGCGGTTGGAAGACTTTCCTTACAAGGCGACTCTCGTATACGGCCGCGCCATAGACGACAGCCTGAAATATCTGATCACCGAGGGCCGGCTCGCCGAGGCACGCCAGATGCGCGACACGCTCGAATTGGATCTTCCCGAAGGCGCAATGTCGAATACATCGTCGACGGGTGCGCTTGTGGTTCTCGCCGAGGACGAGGACCATCTGGTGCATGTTCTCGCCAGCGGGTTTCGTTATCCCCGCGAATATCTCAATCATCTTTCCATCGCCGAACTCTGGCGACTGGCCGACCGCAGCGATCTCAACCGCGGCGACCGCGCGCTCCTCGTCCGGGCGGCGTGGAGCCGCGAATATGCGATGGGCCGGACGATCAGCCGGCAACACGATCTTTTGCTGCGTAGTCTCGCGCCGGAAATCACTGCGACCTGGCAGGCGCCGGCCGGCCATGAGGTGAAACCGGGCGATATCGCCATGGTACGGGATGTCCTCAAGTCGCCGGGCCTCAACACCGTCATCGAAGATTTTTCGCGGATGCCCGACGACAAATCTTCCGAGGCGACGGCGACGCTGACCGGGCTCGATCATTACAATCACAACGACAACAATTGGTGGTGCGCCTGGAACGTCGTCCGCCACGATGCGGCGCTCGATGGGGCGCTTGCCAACAGCTTCGGTCTTTACGACGACAGCCCCGAGACGACGGATGCGCGCATACGCAGGCGGCTTTCGACCGCGATCCAGGGCAGTTTTCTCTTCCGCAACGTCAATCCCGACGAGCTCAAGGACCTGTCAAAAGTCGAATGTGCGCCGCAGGTCTTGAGCGAGCAGGTTATCGCCTGGGTGCGCAACAGCGGCGTCTCTGCCTCAAGCGCCGGACAGGCCGAAGCGCTTGCCGACGCGGTCGCCTCGACGCACTGGGGATGCAATCGGCAGGGCAGTCACACGGCTTACTCGCGCGAAGCTTTTACGCTCCTGCATGCGCGCTTCTCCGGCACGCCGGAGGCCGAGCGAACGACCTATTGGTTCAACTAAACTTCAAACCGGCCATCACATCGCTGCTAGGTCCGGCGATTTTGCTGACGTGGATCTTCGGCGATGACACGTATCCAGCTGCGGGGTTCCACTTCTATCGACGGCGATCAGCTTTCGGCGATGTCCACAATCGCTTCGGCAAAAGCCTGCGGCGCTTCTTGCGGCAGGTTGTGCCCGATGCCGCCGGTGATGGTGCGGTGCTCGTACTTGCCCGAGAACATCTTGGCATAAGACGCCGGTTCCGGGTGCGGCGCGCCATTGGCGTCGCCTTCCATCGTGATGGTCGGCGCCGCGATCACCGGAGCTTGGGCAAGCTTCTTTTCCAGATCGTCATATTTCGCCTCGCCTTGCGCGAGGTTCAGCCGCCAGCGGTAATTGTGAATCACGACGGCGACATGATCGGGATTGTCGAAGGCCGTGGCGCTGCGATCGAAGGTGGCATCGTCGAAGTTCCATTTCGGCGAGGCGAGCTGCCAGATCAGTCTAGAGAAGTCGTGCCGATATCTGTCGTAGCCTTCGCGGCCGCGCTCGGTGGCGAAATAATATTGATACCACCATTGCAACTCGGCCTGCGGCGGCAATGGCATCTTGCCGGCTTCTTGATTGCCGATGAGATAACCGCTGACTGACACCATGGCCTTGCAGCGCTCCGGCCATAGCGCCGCGATGATGTTTGCCGTTCGCGCCCCCCAATCGAAGCCGCCGATGGTCGCCTTGTCGATCTTCAGCGCATCCATCAGGTTGACAACGTCGACGGCAACCACCGCCTGCTGGCCGTTGCGGGGCGTGTCGCTCGACAGAAACCGCGTCGTCCCATAGCCGCGCAGGTAAGGCACGATCACGCGATAACCCGCCGCAGCCAGGGCCGGCGCGACATCGACAAAACTATGAATGTCGTAAGGCCAGCCGTGCAGCAGAATGACGGGAGCGCCGTTTGCGGGCCCAAGCTCGGCATAGCCGATATTGAGGACGCCGGCATCGACCTGCTTGAGCGGGCCAAGCGATGTATGCGCGCCGCGTTCCACCGCCGGCAAGTTCGGCGCTTTGGTTTGCGCCGATGCCGAGGAGGAGGCCAGGCCAAGCTTGGCCGCGGCAAGGGCGAAGGCCACCGTACCAGCGAAACGACGGCGGCTTTGATCGATATGTTCGCTGATCTTATTCATGCTTACATCTCCATCTTTCGATGAGCAAAATCGAGTGACCGGAGGCGCGGCGAGGTGCGTATATGCGCCAGTCACTCCACCAAAGTGACGAGCGGCTTCCCCTTTTCAACGACATAGGTGCCAAGCTCCGCGGCGTTGACACTGCCGGTGTTCTTCGCCGAGTGGACTACTCCTGCGGGAATGAACAAGACGCCACCGGCATTGATTGTCACCGGCGGCTTGCCCTCGATGTCATATTCTATCGAGCCTTCGAGAACATAAATGATCTCCTCGCCGGGATGCTTGTGCTTGGGAAACGCCGCTCCCGGCGCGAAGTCGACTCGGGCCTGGACGGTTTCGTATCCGGGGATACTGAGATCGTGCCGCTGCAGATCGGTTCGTTTGGTTCCCGCCTGCTGAGCCTGTGCCACGTTCAGCGCGCCACCGACGATCAGCATTGCCGCTGTCAGCACCGCCATGAATAGCGTCGTCTTCATGTTGGCCTCCTTTGGTTTGACGAGCATGGACATCGCGTTATCGGCTTTTGTCGGCCGTCTCGTGTTCATGTCTGCCGGCGCAGCGACTTGAAGGCGGCGCGCAGTTTCGGAGCTGAGAAGCTCAGGCTGTTCCCAGGCGGCAAAGTGCCCGGTGCGCCGTCAGTTCAATCCAAAGAACGAGATCGCATTACGGTAGCAGATTTTTTCCTTGTCCGCGTTGGACAGATCGAGCGACGCCATGACGTCGATCGCCGCGCGAATGTAGCCGGCGCCGCCTTCCGGGCCGAATGGCGCGTCCGAGGCATAGAGCACGTGATCGACGCCGAAGAATTCTATTCCACAAGCGGTTCCGGCGCGGCTGCCGCACAGCGCGGTATCGCCGTAGAAGGCGCGAAAGCAGTCCAAGAGCGGTTTGCCGAGGCTCGGCAGCACATGGCTGTAATCTTCACCGGAGGTTCGGCTGCCGAGCGTCGCCCAGCCGGTGTCCATACGCGCATCGAAGAACGGGATCATCGCGCCGAGGTGATGCGTCAGGATTTTCAGTTTCGGATACCGCGTCATGACGCCCGAGAAGATCAGGCGCGCCATGGTCGCGCTCGTTTCATAAGGCCAGCCGAAGATCGTCCAGATCTCGTATTTCGACGTTTTCTCGGCGGCGAAGTCGGGGAAATCCGGCTTGCGCGCCGGATGCAGCAGAATCGGCTTGTTGGATTTCTCGGCGATCTCGTAGATCGGCCAAAAGCGCGGCTCGTCGAGGCAGGCGCCGTTGACATTGGTGTGAAGCTGCAATCCGTTGGCATTGCCGTTGACGAGGATGCGTTCGGCTTCGTCGGCTGCCGCGTCAGGCACATCCATCGGCAGCGCGCCGACATAGCCGGCAAAACGGTCCGGATATTTCGCGCATAATTCGGCGAGCCCATCGTTGGCGGCGCGCGCGAAGTCCGGCGTCCGGTCGGGGCCCGCCATGCCTTCGAGCGGCGGCAGTCCGAGCGAAAGGATCTGCGCATAATCCTGAAACTGATCCATCATGCGAAAGCGCGCGTCGAGATCGTGGATGGTGCGGACGCCCTGGATGCGCTTGCCGATATCGGTCGTGCCGCCTTTGGTGTCGGACAACAGCTTGAATATCTGTTGCGGAAAAAAATGGCAGAACGCATCGATGTGACGCATGGCAAAACTACTCCTGTTTATCGAGCGGTATGATCGCGGCGAAAGATCTGTTGCGCGGGTTTATGTGCTTGCGGCCGAAGCGGGCGCTGCGGCGTCAACCGAGCCCCGCTGTGTGTTCCGCAGCCGATTAAGCAGCAGGACGGTGGCGCCCGCGCAGAGCAGCGGCCCGATGGCGGTAATGTAGAAGAACGTATGCGCTGGCATTTCCAGCCGCGTCAGCAGGCTGCCGATCAGTGGGCCCGAGACCGAGCCGACCCGTCCGATGCCGAGCGCATAGCCGACACCATTGGCGCGGAGCGCCGTCGGATAGATCAGGCCGGCGCTGGCATTGAGCGCGTTCTGCATGCCGACGATGACGGCACCGCAGAAGAACGCCATCGTCAGCAGTGTCTGATCGGACAGTTCGGGCGTGCCGGTGACGGCCAGAACCGGGACCGCGAGGGCGAATACGATCGCCAAAACCTTGAGCCCGAAGCGGTCGATCAGGATACCGATGCAGACCCCGCCGGCCGAGCCGCCGAGCTGGTAGAGCGAGCCGGCAAGGCTGCCTTGCGTCGAGCCGTGGCCGCTGGTCTGCACGATCATCGGCAGCCAGGCATTCATCAGGTTGTTGGCCGTGAGGTTGAGGACGAAGATGATCCACACCAGAACCGTCACCAGCGCCCAGCCGTTGCGGAACAAGGCGGCGGGAGAGCCGCGCGTGGCGGCGCTGCCTTCCTCCTGATCGAGAATAAATCGGGCGCCGGGTTGAATCGTGAGCGCGGGATCAAGCTTGCGCGCCAGTTTCGCCACGGTGTCCTCGCGGCCGCCGCGCAGCACCAGGAACTTGATGGATTCCGGCAGAGCAAAGATCGCGCATAATCCGATCACGATCGGGATCAGCCCGCCAACGACAAAAATAACGGGCCAGCCATAGGTTGGCATCAGCGTGACGCCGACGAGGCCGGGCACGGCGCCGCCGAGCGAAATGCCCATCGACATGATGACCAGCATCGTGGCGCGCAGCCGCTTGGGCGTGAATTCGCCATTGAGCGCGATGACGTTCGGCAGCACGCCGCCGAGGCCAAGTCCGCTCAGAAACCGCAGCCACAGCAATTCTTGCAAGTCACGCGCGAAGGCGCAGGCCAGCGTGGTGAGGCCGATGAAAAGCAGACTCGAAATGATGGCAAGCCGCCGGCCGTGTCTGTCGCCCAGATAACCGAAGAACGGCGCGCCGACAAAGAAACCGACCAGGCTGGCGCTGAACACCGGGCCCAAGGCGGCGCGATCGATCCCCCATTCTTTGATCAAAGCCGGACCGGCGATGCTGGCATTGAGAAGATCGAAGCCGTCGGCCATCATTGCCAGCAGGCACCAGAATGCCAGCCACAGATGAAACGGGCGCAGCTTGGCCGTGTCGACCAGGCGGGTGATATTGATCTGGTTCATTGTTTCCTTCCCATCGTTTTCTCACCACGCATGGCGTCGGGGGTCTTGAAGAGACCCATCGTCCGCGAGCGAAGTCGGGCGGCGTGCAATTACGCCGCTTTGGCGCCCCACAGCCGCCGGCTCGCGATCGCCGCGCCTTCGCCGAGCGCGCGCAACTTCGCCCAGACGATACTGTCGGCGACCGTCGGGTCGTTCTTCACCGAAGTGCCGAAGCCGCAATCGACGCCGGCGATGACGCGCTCGCGGCCGACCAAATCGGCGTAACGGCCGATGCGCTGCGCCACGAGCTTTGGATGCTCGATGAAATTGGTGGTGGAATCGATCACGCCGGGAATGAGAATCTTGTCGTCAGGAATTTTGATGCTCTTGAGGTCTTCCCATTCGTGATCGTGGCGCGGATTGGCGGCCTCGATGCTGATGGCCTGCAGCTTCGCCTTGAAGGCGATGTCGATGATCTTGGTCACCGGCAGATCGTAATTGTGCGGGCCTTCGTAATTGCCCCAGCAGATGTGCAGCCGGATGCGGTCGGCCGGCAGCCCCGCGATGGCGGCGTTCAGCGCCGCGATATTGCGCTCGGCGATCCTGCTGCGGAATTCGTCGTCGGTGAGATCGCGATATTGATTGTTGCGCGCCGAGCCGAGATCGGGCGCGTCGATCTGCAGCACGAAGCCGGCCTCGACGATGGCGCGGTATTCGACCTTGAGCACGTCGGCGAGCGCCGCCACATAGGCGTCCTCGTTGGGATAATGCAGATTGATGATGAAGCGCGTCAGAATGCCGGGCGACGGCGCCGTCATGAACACGTCGGTCGGCTTCGATTTCGCCGCGGCGGCTTTGAGATGCGCGAGATCGCGTTCGACGGCGGAACGGTCCTTGTAGCGCAGCTCGCCGACGCAGCCGGGAAACGGCACATTGCCAAAGCCGCCGACCCGGGCGAAATCCGGATGCGCCAGCATATCGCGGCCGATCATGATGTCGCGGCCCTTTTCGGCGGCGCGCGGGTCCATTTCGATGCCGCTGACGCGGTGGCGGATATAGGTCGTATAGGACGGCTTGCTCATCTCGCCGTCATTGACCACGTCGATGCCGGCCGCGACCTGCCGCGCCACGATATCGTCAACCGCCTTAGCGGTTGCCGCCTCGAACTCGGCCGGAGGGATGATGGTGCCACCCTCGCGGTCGAGGATAAGCGCGATCAGCGACTTCGGCCGCGGCAGGCTGCCGGTATGGGTGGTCAGGATGCGGTCGGTCGAGGTCTTCATCGGGTACTCCTTGGGGCGGCGTATTTTTGCGACGGCGCGGACGGCGTTGTCGAGGAACAGAGAGAGGGATAGTGTGCGCGCCGCGTCCTCCCCGCAAGGCGAAAGGGCGCAGAGTAGAGGGTGGAAAACAGCATGCGTATCGTCGATCTGAGCCGCGATCTTTATCACCGCACGCCGTCCTATCCGGGGCAGCCGCCGATCATTCACGGCATCTGGAAGACGCATGAAGAGGCGCTCGCGGAATCCGGCGGTGTTCAGGGCAACAGCGTGATGTTCTTCTCGATGCCCGATCACGGCGGTACCCACATCGACGCGCCGCGCCATTTCGGCAAGACCGGTGTGTCGATCGACAAATATCCGCTCGAGAACTGCATCGTCCAAGGCATCTGCATCGATCTGCGCCATATCGCGCCGCGCGCTGAGATCACGCCGGCGGACCTTGAAGCCGCGGTGAAGAAGGCCGGTGTGCCGATCCCGAAAAAGGGCACCGTGCTGTTATGCACCGGCCATCACGAGCGCACCTTTCCGACTGCGGCTTATGCGACCGACAATCCGGGCGTGAATGTCGCGGCGACCGAGTGGCTCGCCAAACAGGGCATCGTGCATTTCGGCATCGACTCGATGCGGCCGGGCCCGGAGGGCAAAGTAAACTCGCTGGTGCACAAAGCCTGCCTCGATCTCGACATCACGCACATGGAGAGCCTGTGCAATCTGGAAAGCCTGCTCGAGCAGGGCGAGTTCCAGTTCATCGGTCTGCCGCTGAAATGGCGCGAAGGCACCGGCTCGCCGATCCGCGCCGTCGCGGTGTTCAACAACTGATAACAAAATAAAACCTCAAGAGTGGAGGGCGCCGGCACATGATGCTCGGGCACAATCGCAAAATGACCGGCGCGCAATGCCTCGCCGACATGTTCAAGGGCTATGGCGTCACGCATGTCTTTCATGTGCCCGCGGTGTTGCGCACGACCTTCGCCGAGATGGAACACCGTACCGACATCAAGCGGCTGCATGTGCATGGCGAGAAGGCCGCGGCCTATATGGCGGACGGTTATGCCCGCGCGTCGGGCAAGCCCGGCATCTGCATGGCGCAGGTGATCGGCGCGCTCAATCTCGCCGCGGGCCTGCGCGACGCGTGGCTTGCGCATTCGCCGGTCATCGCCATGACCGGCGGCCGCGAGCCCAAGACCAAGTTCCGCAAGGTCTATCAGGAGATCGACGACATGCCGGCGTTCGAGCCGGTGACCAAATTCAACGCCACCGTCGACGACGTCGCGCGCTTTCCGGACATGGTGCGGCAGGCCTTCCGCACCGCGGTCACCGGCTGCCCCGGCCCGGTGCATCTGCAATTCCGCGGCAATGAAGGACAGATCGACGTTGAGGAAGCCGACATGGAGCCTCTGGTCGAGCCGCAATTCGCCCGCGTGCCGGCCTTCCGTCCGGAGCCGGACGAGGCGAGCGTGCGCGCGGCACTGAAAATCCTGCAAGACGCGCAGCGCCCGGTGATCGTCGCCGGCGGCGGCGTGCGCGCGTCGGGCGCGGCGGCGGAGCTCGTCGCGCTGGCGGAAGCGCTGCAGATTCCGGTCGCGACCTCGCTCAACGGCAAGGATTCGATCCCGGGCAATCACCCGCTCTGCGTCGGCGTGGTCGGCAGCTATTCGCGCGAGAGCGCCAACCGCATCGTCAACGCCGCCGACCTTGTTTGCTTCATCGGCACCGAGACCGGCGGCATGACCACGCATTTCTGGGCGGTGCCGAAGATCGGCACGCCAGCGATCCAGATCGATATCGAACCGGAAGCGCTCGGCCGCAATTATCCGCTTGCCGCGGCCGTCAATGGCGACGCCAAGGCGACGCTGACCAAGATGCTATCGGCTTGCGATCGCTCGACCGCCGCCAAGCGCAAAGCCTGGATCGCGCAGGCGCAAAATGTCTGCAGCGAATGGCAGGCAAAATACCAGGCAGCCTTGAATTCCGACGCGATGCCGATCCGTCCCGAGCGGCTCTGCCACGAATTGACGCAGCACGTGCCGGACAATGCCATTGTCGTCGTCGATACCGGGCATGCCGGCATGTGGATGGGCGGCATGTACGATCTCACCTCGCCGCAGCAAAACTACATGCGCAGCGCTGGCCATCTCGGCTGGGCCTTCCCGGCGGGGCTCGGCGCCAAATGCGCCTGCCCGGAGCGGCCGGTGGTGACGTTCACCGGCGATGCCGGGTTCTGGTACCACATCGGCGAAGTCGAAACGGCGGTGCGCTGGAACATCAATGCCGTGACGGTGGTCAACAATAACGGCGGCGGCAACCAGAGTAAGCGCGGCTTCGACCGCGTCTATGGCGGCGAGCAGACGCAGAAGGCGCGCGAATTGTGG
>DATHPQ010000137.1:0-21365 GCA_035483735.1 Xanthobacteraceae bacterium
CGACTGAAATTTCCGCAAGCCCCAATTCGGTCGCGAGATGCCCTTCCCAGGTCGCATCGCGGCCGAATTTTTCGCCCATGAACATCTGCAACAGCACGTCGCGGATGGGCTCGATGGTGGCGTAGGGCAGAAGCAGCTCGACGGCGCCGCCACGGTCTTCCATGTCGACGCGCAGCCGCACCAGGATCGCCGCATTGGCCGGCCGCGAAATGGCCGCGAAGCGCGGATTGGTCTCTAGCCGGTCGATGGTAAACTTCACCGGTGACAGCGGCCGGAACGCCAGCTCGGCATCGGCCAGCACGACCTCGATCATGCGCTTGACCAGATTGGTCTCGATCGTAGTGTAGGGCCGGCCTTCGATGCGGATCGTGGTCTGGCCGCGCCGGCCGCCGAGCAGCACGTCGATGATCGAATAGATCAGGCTCGAATTGACGGTGGCGAGGCCGAAATTCTCCCACTCCTCCGCCTTGAAGACGGCAAGGATCGCCGGCAGCGGGATCGAGTTGAGATAATCGCCGAAACGCACCGAGGTGATGCGGTCGAGCGAGACTTCGACGTTGTCGGAGGTGAAATTGCGCAGACTGGTCGTCATCAACCGGACCAGCCGGTCGAACACGATTTCCAGCATCGGCAGGCGCTCGTAAGAGACCATCGCCGAGTCGATGATCGCGCGGATGCCGGAATTATCGTTGAGCGAAATATCGGTCAGGCTGAAACCGAGCAGCGAGTCGATTTCTTCCTGTGTCAGAACACGTTCGGCGCCGCCTTTACTGGCCTGCATGAAGTGGCTGTCTTCGGCGGACATCGCCGCGCCCCACTGCGAGGCCACCTCGTCCGCGGTGCTGGCGGTCGTCGTCTCCGGCCTGCCGTCGTTTGCGCCCGCGGGCCTCTGTTCTGCCTCAAGCGCCACGCCCCACTCGGCGGCGAGCGCATCGTGATCGATCTGGTCCTTCTCAGCCATTGGCGTAAATTCTCAAGACTTAAATTCGCAGACTTTGGCCGTCACTGAACGACGATTTCCTTGAACAGAACGGCGTTGATACGGCTCGGCGCGATGGCGGCATTGACGCGACGCGTCAATTCCTCTTTGAGCCGGTAGAGGCCGGCGGAGCCGTCGAGGTCGGTGGGACGCAATTCGCGCAGGTAGGTCTGAAACGTATCCATCAGCCGCGGCATGACCGGCTGGATCTGTGCCGCCATTTCCTGGTCCGGCAATTCGAGCACCACCTTCACCTTCAGATATTGGGTGCGCTCGTTGCCACCGGCAGTCGAAAGATTGACCAGGACTTCCGGCATGTCGAGGAATGCCGGCGGCTTGATCTGCGCCGGAGCCGCCGCGGCCATGTCGCTCCTGCCGGCAAACAGGAGATGATAAGCACCCCACCCGACGCCGCCGACAACGACGAGCCCGCCAACCGCCATGGCGATCAGCTTGAGCGGAAGCTTGCGCTTTTCGGCTGGTGCCTTGTCGTCTTCGTCGTCGCCGACTTCGGTTTCAGATTGAGCTTCTTTCGTTGCCATTACCGCTCTCGCTCACGTGGAGAGCGCACGCAGCCGGCCAGATCGACGCAATACAAAAGTTGCGGGCGCCCTCTCGGCGCCAGAAGGAAGCGACGCCGTTGCATTGAAGCTAGGCAGGAATGGTTAACGGATACTTGCCGCGGCCTTAACAGCCGGAATTTTTTGCCGGGTGCGAGGCCGTCACCGGACCTTTTCTGCCGACTCCGGCGACTTGTCCGTTAATACTAACATATTGATAAAGCTTGATTTTACTCGCCGCCCCGCCCTTGGCACGGCTTCTGCAATTAACCATACGCTTCGCAGCTTGGGAGAGCGCGTGGGGCGCAACAGACGGTGCCGAACGGCGGCACTTTCGGCGCAAAGGGAGAATCTTTCCGATGGAGAATGCCCTTCTCGTCGGCCTGTCGCGGCAAATGGTGCTCGGGCACGAGCTCGATACGATCGCCAACAATATCGCCAATATCGACACGACCGGGTTCAAGGCCGACAAAAACGTGTTCGGCCAATATTTGCAGTCGCACGCCAGCGATGAGAATTTCAACGGCCGCGACCGCCAGGTCGACTTCGTCGATGACCGCACCGGCTATATCGACATGGCGCCGGGCGCCATTGACCGCACCGGCAGCCCGCTCGACGTCGCCATCGACGGCAAAGCCTATTTCGTGGTGCAGACCGCGCGCGGCCAGCGCTACACCCGCAACGGCGCGTTTCAGATCAACGGCGCCGGCCAGCTCGTGACCAGTAACGGCGACGCGGTGCTTGGCCAAAGCGGCCCGATCACGTTCCAGAGCACCGACCACAACATCAATATCAGCCTCAGCGGCATCATCACCGTGCAAGAAGGCAACAGCACCATAGATGCGCAGCGCGGCACGCTGCAGCTTGCCAGCTTCGCCAATCCGCAGGTTCTGCAAAAAGACGGCGCCTCCACTTTCATGGCGCCGGCAAGCGTCACGCCCAATCCGGCGTCGACCAATACCAACGTGGTGCAAGGCGAAATCGAGAAATCGAACGTGAACGGCGTCGCCGAAATGGCGCGGCTGATCGAGATCACCCGCAGCTATACCGACGTAGCCAATATCCTGTCGCAGGAAGGCGACCTGCGCAGAAACGCGCTGTCGCAATTGTCGCAGACGCCAACCACTTCGTAGCCCGGGTGCAGTTTGGCTTTGGCGTGTGAGTCTTGGGGCTTGAGTTTGGGGGATGTAGAAAATGCGTGCGCTTGATACCGCAGCGACCGGCATGGCAGCCATGGACCTTCAGGTCCAGGTCATCGCCGGCAATATCGCCAATATGAGCACGACCGGCTTCAAGAGCCAGCGCGCCGAATTCCAGGATCTGATCTACGAGCACGTGCAGCGCATTGGCGCGCAAGCATCCGATCAAGGCAATATCCTGCCTGTCGGCATCGAGCTCGGCTCGGGCGTCAAGACGGTGGGCACGCCGCGCCTGATGACCCAAGGCGCGCTGGCGCAGACCGGCAACCAGCTCGACGTCGCCATTCAAGGCGACGGCTGGTTCAAGATCCAGATGCCGGACGGGACATTCAGCTATACCCGCGACGGCTCGTTTCAGCAGGACTCGCAGGGCCGCATCGTCACCGCCGAAGGTAATGTCGTTCAGCCGACCATCACCATTCCGCAGAACTCGACCGGGCTCACCATCAACAATCAGGGCCAGGTCTCGGTGATACTGCCGGGATCGACGACGTCGTCGATCCTCGGCCAGTTCACGATCACGCGCTTCACCAACAATGCCGGCCTGCAAGGGCAAGGCAGCAACTTGTTCACGGCAACGACAGCCTCAGGCACGCCACAAGACACGCTCGCGGGGACCGACGGCGCCGGCACCCTGCAGCAAGGCTTCCTCGAACAATCCAATGTCGAGGCGGTGACCGAGATTTCCAATCTGATCCAAGCCCAACGCGCCTATGAAATGAATTCCAAGGTCATCACCGCGGCCGACGAAATGCTGCAGACGACCGCGCAACTGATGCGCTGAGAAGGATTGACGCCATGATCGGCAAAATGATCAGCAAGGCCATCCGCCGGATGATGATCCGTCAAACCGTGACCGCCCTCCCCGTACTTGTTGCGCTCGGCGGCGCGGCGTTCGCGCAAAACGCGCCGCCGCCCGCACTGAAGTCGAGCGTCACGGTGACCAGCGACGTAGTGCGCATCGGCGATCTCGTCGAAAATGCCGGGCCGGTCGCCAACATCCCGATTTTCCGCTCGCCCGATCTCGGCACCACCGGCGCCGTCGACACCGACCGCATCGTCGATGCGATCCGCCCGCACGAGCTGATCGGCATCGACACCCGCGGCCTGTCCGACGTCCTGGTCACGCGCGCGAGCCGCACCATTCCAGTGCAGGAAATTTCCGGCCGCATCGCACAATCGCTCGCCGGTCAATATGGCTTCGGCGACGCTCACAATATTCTCGTCACTTTCGACCGCAACGTGCGCACGCTGCAAGTCGAGCCGGACGCTGTCGGCGAATTGCAGGTGCTGAGCATGGCCTATGACCCGCGCACCACCCGTTTCGACGCCACGCTCGGCCTGCCGTCGAGTGCGGAAATGCGCAAGCAAAATACCCACTATATCGGCACGGCGATCGCGACCGTCGATGCGCTGACGGTCGATCATCCGATCGAGCGCGGCCAGATCATCAAAGCGTCCGACGTCACCGTGCTGCGACGGCCGCGGGCCGACAATGTCGTGACCGACACCAATCTCGTGGTCGGCATGCAAGCGCGGCATCCGCTGTTGCCGAGCCAGCCGCTGAATACCGCCGATCTAATGAAGCCGGAAATCGTGCAGCGCAGCGATTCCGTGACCATCGTTTATCAAGCCCCCGGCATCACGCTGACGCTGCGCGGCCAGGCGCAGGAGCCCGGCGCTCTCGGCGACACGATCAGTGTGCTCAATGTCGAATCCAAGCGGGTCGTTTCCGGAGTCGTGACCGGGCCGGATCGCATCAATGTCGGTGCCATCACGACACGCGTGGTCGACAATATGGTGATGCAGTCGCAGTCGCAGCCGCAGTGAGTGTGCAAGCGAGATGCGCAATTCCGTCGCCAACAAGTTTGTTGTCGGCAGGTCAGTAGCAAATGTGTCCGTAGCGAACATCTCAGTGGCGAACTTGTCAGTTGCGAAAGTGAGAGGTTAGTACGATGTCGAAGAGCGTTTTGCTGCGTTGTGCTTTGTTGTCGTCGGTCGCCATCTTCAATTCGAACTGTTCCGCAATCGACAAACTGGCCTTGATCGGCCAGGACCCGCCGCTTTCGCCGATCGAAAATCCGACGACACAGCCCGCTTACAAGCCTGTGCAGATGCCGATGCCGGTCCCACAGCCTGTTACCTTCAATCCCAATTCGCTGTGGCGTAACGGCTCGCGCGCCTTCTTCAAGGATCAGCGCGCACATCAGATCGGCGACATTCTGACCGTAAAGGTCAACATCAACGACACCGCGCAATTCCAGGATCAGACCCAAGTCACGCGCACCGCCACCGAAGACAACGAAATCACGAATTTCCTCGGCGCCAACAGGATCAACAATCCGGCCAAGGCGGTCCTGCCGGGCGCGCTCATCACCGCTGAGAGCAATACACAGAGCAACGCCAACGGCTCGATCAACCGCACCGACCAATTGGTCACCAATGTCGCCGCGGTCGTCACCCAGCTCCTGCCCAACGGCAATATGGTGATCGAGGGCAAGCAGGAAGTCCGGCTCAATACGGAAATGCGCGTGCTGATCGTCGCCGGCGTGGTCCGGCCGGAGGACATCGAGAGCGATAACACTATCGATCTTCCAAAGATCGCCGAAGCGCGCGTCGCCTATGGCGGCAAGGGCACGCTCTCGACAATTCAGCCGCCGCCTTGGGGCAACCAGGCGCTTAGTGTTCTGTTGCCGTTCTAGAGCAGTCTCGAAAGCGAGATCTTGCTCGAACAAAAAACGAGCTCCCCAGGGTCAGCGTAGCGCAACGCAGATCCTGAACGACGCGGCCTCCGGCAGCTCCCGCCGGAGGCCGCAAACTTTATGGTCAAGCTCTCGGAGAATTGTCCGGAAAGAAGGCTCACGCCGACAGCTTACAGGCCGCCGGACAAAATCGTGCGCGCAATTCCGCTGCAAGCGATTCAATCACGCCGCTCCAGTCGCCGAATTGCGTCTGGCGCAACAATCGCGCGGTCGGATACCACGGGCTGTCGGCGCGTTCACGCAGCCAGCGGAAATCGGCGCCGAGCGGCAGCAGCACGAACAGCTCCTTGCCCATCGCGCCCGCGAGATGCGCGACCGCGCTATCGACCGAGATCACGGCATCCAAGCTCGCGACAACGGCGGCGGTGTCGGCAAAATCGCGGAAGCTTCGTTCGAGCCGGAACAGGTTCGGAAAATCCTGCAGCGTGCCGACATCTTTTTCGCCTGTCTTATATTGAAGGCTGACGAAATCGACGTCCGGTATGTCGAACACCGGCGCAAGCGCCTTCAGCCGCATCGACCGGTTGACGTCGTTGTCATGAGCCGGGTCGCCGGCCCACGCCACGCCGATGCGGCGCCGGCCCCGCGGCAAGAGCTCGCGCCAGAGCCGAATTTCGTCGCCGGCCGCCGCGATGTAAGGCACCGGCGCCGGGATCGTTGCGGGTTCGGTGCCGAAGGCGAGCGGCAGGCTCAGCAGCGGACAATGCAAGTCGAAAGACGGCAAGGTCTCGCCGCGCGCGATCACGGCAGCGACGCCGTCGAGGCCTTCCAGCAGGCGAACCAACTCGCGCTGCACTTCAAGAACGACCTTGGCGCCCTGCCTCACGACAAGCGGCGCATAGCGCACGAATTGGAGGGTGTCGCCAAAACCCTGCTCGGCATGGAGCAGAACGGTCTTGCCCTCGAGAGACCCGCCGCCCAGCCACAGCGGCGCCGGAAAATTGCGGCGTTGCGCGGCAAGATTTCTGCCCTGCCAGCGCGATTCATAGGCACGCCATCCGGCGCGAAAATCGCCCAAGGTCAATCGCACGAGGCTGTCGACGAACCGCGCCTGGGCAAAATCCGGCTTGCTCGCCAGTGCGCGCGTCACGCTCATCAGCGCTTCGTGCGGCCGGTCGAGCTTGCGCAGCGCAATCGCGCGATTGGTGAGAAGCCCGGCATTGCGCGGGACAATCGCCAGCGCCCGATCGTAAGCGGCAATCGCAGCGGAGGGACGATTGAGCTTCAGGAGCGCATTGCCGTAATTGCCGAGCGCATCGAGAGACGTCGGCTCGGCAGCAAGCGCATGCGCGAAACTTGTGAGCGCTTCATCGCAACGGCCAAGCTCGAGCAGTGCTACGCCGCGCTGGTTCAACAGTTCGGCATCGTCCGGCGCGAGACGCAGCCCCTCGTTGAAACTTGTCAGCGCGTCATTGAGCCGGCGCAGATAATAGAAAACGAGGCCGAGACTCGAGAATCCGTCGGCGCGCCCCGGATCGATCGTCAACGCCCGTTGAATAAGAGCAAGCGCCGCATCGAAACGCCGGCAGTCGCAGGAGAGCTTGCCGAGACCGTGCAGCGCGTCAAAATTGTTGGGCTCTTCCTGCAGCACCGCGGTATAGAGCCGATCCGCTTTAGCAAGATCGCCGGCCTCATAGGCCTGCAGCGCGCGCCGCAGCATCCGCGACAGGTTGCGCGAGGAATCGCGCGATGAGGAAAAGCGCTGTGACGAGCCGCTTGGCATGACCGCAACCAGCTTGCCGGTGCGGCAGGCGACGCCGCCCGGTTCCTTAACGGTCGGTAAAGAGGTTCGGTAAACAAAAGCTTAAGGGCTTAAGAGGGGACGGCAATGGACAGGGTTCGCCCTGCCTTTCTGCGCCGCGCCGCGACGGTGGGACGAGTTCGGCCTACTCGTCGCGATAAACGCGCTCGCGCCGCTCGTGGCGTTCTTGCGCTTCGATCGACAAAGTCGCGATCGGCCGGGCTTCGAGCCGCTTCAGCGTGATCGGCTCGCCGGTCTCCTCGCAATAACCGTAAGTGCCGTCTTCGATACGCTGCAGCGCTGCGTCGATCTTGGCGATCAGCTTGCGCTGGCGATCCCGAGCGCGCAGCTCGATGGCCCGGTCGGTTTCCGACGACGCGCGATCGGCGATATCGGGATGGTTCTGATTTTCATCCTGGAGATGCTGCAGCGTCTCCTTGGCCTCTTTCAGGATGTCTTCCCGCCAATCGAGCAGTTTCTGGCGGAAATATTCACGCTGGCGCTCATTCATGAACGGTTCTCTGTCGCTGGGCCGATAGGACTTGTCGTCAGCTTGGCCGTTCAACGCATCGATCTTGCCGTTCTTTTGTGGCGTATCGGCACGACCGTTCTTGCCCTTAAGCATCTTAAGCAATTGCATCTGCGTCTACTCCCACCCCACGCCTACAAGGTTGCCCTCGCGCGGCGGCTTATATCGAAGCTCCGTGACAGAGACAACAACGATCGTGAAGGCTTAGGGAACTTGGATTTCTGCCCCAATTAGAGCCTGTTACGGGCGATTCCGGGGGTACGAAGGCGGTGCCTGGAGACCCGAGAGGACCGGGCCGATGGCGCCATCGCCGCCTTCGAGAATCAGCAAAATCGCTTGAGTTGAGGTGCCGCTCGGGCCAATCCCAGCGTCAGGGAATGCCGGCTTTGGCCAATTCGACGGAGACCCGCAGATCGATCTCGGCCATGACCTGGTCGAGCCGCACGTCGCCGGTCGGCTCGTGGAGGTCGCCGGCTACCGATTTCAGCCGCAACATCGCGGCCTGATCGAGGGTGCCGGCGAGCAAGCCGAGCTTCAGTTCGTCGAGCGCATCCAGCGCCCGGCGGCCATATTTGACCGCGCGGCGGCGGCGTTCGGTCGGATCTTCAACGCCTTGAAGCGCGATCAGGGCGTCGATCCCGCCCAAGGTCCGTAAAGCCAATGCCGCCGACTGGGCCTGCGGCGCCTCCGTCCCCCCGAGTGAGAAAGTGCCGCCGGACGACGGCCGGGCCGCATTGGTCCCGGTCGTGAGCGTGGTGCGGTTCGGTGCGGAGACGCGCATACATATAAAGTGTCCCCTTTATGGTTAATGCCGGGTAAAGGCGGCAAGAATTGCCGGATACCGGCAAGGGATGCTCGCTCTTGCCCCTGCGGCTACGAGAATTTCAGAAAATAATCTATCAATTTCAATGGCTTGATCGCGCCACCCCGATGGCACGGTCCTCGCATTACCAAGCCCTGTCCGGCCTCTTGGGGAGCAAGAGCGCCTGACCTCTTGGGGAGCAAGAGATGAGAAGGACGTTTCGTACGGCGCTCGTTGCGCTGGTAGCTTTTGGCTGCGCCGTGTCACCGGCGGCGGCCACGTCGCGCATTAAAGACCTCGCCAGTATCGAGGGCGTGCGACAGAACCAATTGATCGGCTATGGCCTGGTCGTTGGCCTCAACGGCACCGGCGACACGCTCAACAATACCCCTTTCACCAAGCAGTCCCTGCAGGCCATGCTGGAACGGCTCGGCGTGAACATCCGCGGCCAGACCATTCGCACCGGCAATGTCGCCGCCGTGATGGTGACCGCGAACCTGCCGCCGTTCGCCACCCAAGGCACGCGCATCGACGTGACCGCTTCCGCCATGGGCGATTCCAAAAGCCTTGAAGGCGGCACGCTTCTGGTCACCCCGCTGCTGGGCGCCGACGGCAATGTCTATGCGGTGGCGCAGGGCTCGTTGTCGATCGGCGGCTTCAGCGCGCAAGGCCAGGCCGCGAGCATCACCCGCGGCGTGCCGACGGTCGGACGGCTGCCCAACGGCGCCATCGTCGAGCGCGAGATCGAGTTTGCGCTCAACAGCGTCGGCCAATTGCGGCTCGCTTTGCGCAATGCCGATTTCACGACGGCCAAGCGCATCGCGATCGCGATCAACGATTATATCGGCGCGCCGGTCGCCGAGCCGCTCGATCCCTCGACCGTGCAGCTCACGCTGCCGAAGAAGTTTCCGCAGAACGTCGTCGCCATGCTGACCGAGATCGAGCAATTGCAGGTCGAGCCCGACGAGGCGGCCAAGATCGTCATTGACGAACGATCGGGCGTCATCGTCATCGGCCGCGACGTGCGCGTCTCTACCGTGGCGGTGGCGCAAGGCAATCTCACCGTGACGATCTCGGAAACGCCGCAGGTCAGTCAACCGGCGCCGTTCTCGCGCGGCCGCACCGTCGTCGTGCCGCGCACATCGGTCGGCGTGCAGGAGGAAGGCAAAGGGCTCGCGCTGGTGCACGAGGGCGTGTCCTTGCAGCAGGTGGTCGACGGGCTCAACGCGCTCGGCATCGGGCCGCGTGACCTCATCACCATCTTGCAGGCGATCAAAGCCGCCGGCGCCATCCAAGCCGACATCGAGGTGATGTGATGGCAAGCCTCAATCCGGCCGATTTCGCAGGTTCGCTTAGTGCCGTCGGCGCCGCCGGCAACGCGCACGCGCAGGCCGCGCTGAAAGTCAAAGGCAAGGCGAAGGAAGCGGCGCAAAATTTCGAGTCGATGTTCCTGTCCAACATGTTCAACCAGATGCTCACCAATGTCGACGGCGACGGACCGTTCGGCGGCTCCGGCGCCTTGAAAATCTGGCGCTCCTTCATGACCGATCAATATGCCAAGGAGTTCGCCAAAGCCGGCGGCATCGGGCTTGCGCCCAAGATCTACCAAACGCTGCTCAAGGAACAGGGGCTTTCCGCATCATGACGCCTGTGACCACACCAGCCGAAGCCGAAAAGACGCTCGCCGATCTGGCCGCGCTCATCGAGAAGATGTCGGGCATCGTCGAGCAGGAAACGGCGCTGGTGCGCGCCGGACAGCTGCGCGGCGCGTCGGCGCTGGCACAGGCCAAGGCCGAACTCGCCGGCCAGATCTATGTGGCAAGCGAGCGGCTGCGGGCGAATGCCGCCTTCCTGCGCAAGGCTGCCCCCGCGCATTGCGTCGCGCTGGTCAAGGTGCAGGACGGCTTCTGCGCCATGCTGAAGAAAAACATGGTGGTTCTGGCGACGGCGCATTCGGTGTCCGAAGGCATCATGCGCCGGCTGTCGAGCGACTTGACGCGCAAAGCTTCGCCGCAGGTTTATGGCGCAAGCGGACGCGCCGCGGCGCCCAATCCCAGGCAAGGCCGGCCGCTCGCCGTCAGCCGCTCGCTTTAGGTCGCCGCACAGCGAGCGCGCTGAGCTCCTGGTAGAGCTGCTCGAACGGGCCATCCCAGTCGCCGCGCGTCGCTTGGCGAAAGAACAGCATTGTCGGATACCAAGGGGTGCCGGTGCGCTCATGCATCCATCGCCAATCGGGCGACCAAGGCAGGAGCAGCGCAACCGGCTTGCCCATCGCGCCAGCAAGATGAGCCACCGAAGTGTCGACCGAAATCAAAAGATCGAGCTGTGCAAGCACGGCGGCAGTGTCGGCGAAGTCCTGAAAGTCCTGACCAAGCTCCACGACATTGTTTTCGTGCAAGATCGCGGCCTGCCGCTCGTTGACTTCCTTTTGCACACTGACGAAATCCAAGTTCGGCACCGACAGCACTTTGGCGAATCGCTCGATGGCAATCGAACGGTTGCGATCGTTCAGATGTTCGGGGCTACCGGCCCAGCACAGGCCTACGCGCAGGCGTCCGTTCTGCGGCAGCCTTTCACGCCACTTGGCGACGCGCTCTTCAGGCGGCCGGATATAGGGGACGTTGGCCGGTATTGTCGCCACCTCGGTCTGAAAGGAAAGCGGCAGCGTGAGTAAAGGACACCGGTAATCGACATGCGGTGTGGGCTCGGCGCCGCAGACCACCGATGAAACGCCGGGAACGCTCGCTGCGATCTCCCGCAGTTGTGGTGGCACGTCAACGAGAACGGTAGCCCCGAGCGCGGCAACGAGCGGCGCGTAACGGATGAACTGGATCGTGTCGCCGAAGCCCTGCTCGCCGAGGAGAAAGATTGTCTTACCTTTGATCGGCTGCTCGCCAAGCCACAGCGGCGCCGCGACCCGCCGTACGATCGGCGTTCGCTCGCACCGCCAGCGCCACTCGTAGTCGCGCCAGCCGCTCCTGAAATCGCCAACACGGAGCCGGATAAGACTTGCTTTGTAGTGCGCCTCGGCGCGCCCGGGCGCGATAGCGATGGCGGCAGCAAAGCTGTGCAAGGCGTCATCGAAGCGGTTCGAGGCGGCGAGCGCGCTGCCTTTATTGATATGCAATTCTGCCACCTGCGGAGCGATGGCGAGCGCCTTGTCGTAGCAAGCAATCGCCGCATCGGGCCGGCTGAGCCGCATATGCAGGCCGCCGCATTCGTTCAGCGCGTCGATATCGTCGTCCTTCGTTGCCACGATCGCCGCGAAGGCTAGGAGCGCTTCTTCATCGCGCGCGAGAGCTTTGAGCGAGGCGGCGCGGTTCCGCAGCGCGTTGAGATAGCCCGCGCTGTGGTCGAGCGCTTCTTCAAAGCATACGAGGGCCTCCTCGTGCCGGCTCAGCGCAGCGAGGATTAACCCGTAATTGCTCAGCACCTCGGCGGATCGCGGCGCGCGTTTGAGCACCGCGCCGACAAGCCGCAGTGCTTCCGCGTTACGTTCCTGCGCGTGGCGCAGCAGGCCGAGCAGATGCAGGGCGTCGAAGTCCTCGGGCTCAGCGGCAAGGATTGCGTTGCAGATCGTCTCGGCGTCCGCGAGCCGGCCCTGCTGATAATGCGCGAAGGCATGCTCGATGTTATGTGCAATGTTGCTTGCCTTCGACAGCGGCGGCTGTGCTTCGGCCTGCGCCGTCCTCATCCCTGCCTCGAGGGCCGGTTCGCGGCATCGCTGAGCTCCTGGCGCAGCCGCTCGAGCGGACCGTCCCAGTCGCCGATGGCGCTCTGCCGGAACAGCCGCATGGTCGGATACCAGGGACTGTCCGTACGATCGAGCAGCCAGCGCATATCCGGCGCAAACGGCACCAAAAGCGCGACCGCCTTGCCCATGGCGCCGGCGAGATGCGCAACCGAGGTGTCGACCGCCATGAGAAGATCGAGCATCGCCACCACCGCGGCGGTATCGGCGAAATCCTCGAATTGCGGGCCGAGATTGAGAACGCCGTGCCGGTCGAGGATCGCGGCCTGCGCCTCGTTCACATCCTTTTGCACGCTGATGAAATCGATGCCCGGCACCGACAACAGCGCGGCGAAGCGCTCAAGCGCAATCGAGCGATTGTGGTCGTTCAAATGCGCGCTGTTGCCCGACCAAACGATACCGACGCGCATCCGGCCGTCTTGCGGCAGTCTTGAATGCCATTTCTCGATCCGCTTGCGATAGGGCGACAGATAGGGAATGTTCGCCGGTATGGTGGCAACCTCGGTTGCAAAAGCGCCCGGCAAGTTGAGCATCGGACAATGCAGGTCGAAATCCGGGAACGGCTCGCCGTCGGTGAGCACGCCCGAAATGCCGGGCACGGTGGCGACAAGCTCCTTCAGCGGTTTCTGGACGCCGAGAATAACCTTAGCGCCGCGCGCCGCGACGAGCGGCGCGTAGCGGACAAAGTTGATGGTATCGCCCAGGCCCTGTTCGGCAAGCAGCAGCACGGTCTTGCCGCGCAGGTCCTCCTCGCCGTCCCATACCGGTTGCTCGAAGTCCGATGGCTGCCACGCAACGCCCTTCCTCTTCCAGCGATATTCGTACTGCTTCCAGCCGTCGCGAAAATCGCCACTGGAAAGCCGGGCGACGGAGGCGTTGAAATTCGCTTCGACGTTTTCTGGCTCAAGCGCAATCGCCTTATCATAGCTCGCAAGCGCTTCCTCCATGCGCGTCATCGTCGCCAAAGTGTTGCCGCGATTGATGTGGGTGTTGACCATTTCCGGGTCGATGCGAAGCGCCTCTTCGTGGCAGACCAGCGCTTCTTCATGACGATCCAAAAGGGTCAGCGCGACGCCGCGGGAGGTCAATGCAAGGGGACGATCGGGCTCAAGCGCCAACGCCTTGTCGTATTTTTCGAGCGCGTCGGCGTACCGTTTAAGCTTGATCAAAACAGTGCCGCAATTGGTCCAGGCGCCGACATTGTCGGGATCGCGGGCGAGGATGGATTCGAAGCTCGCCAGCGCATCGTCAAAACGCTCGAGCTCGAGCAGCGCGCTGCCGCGATTGGTCTCGATATCGAGGCGGTCCGGCTTGAGCGCAAGCGCCCGTTCGTAGCTCTCGAGCGCTTCCTGATAACGCTTGAGCTTGCCGAGGGCGACGCCGCGGCTGTTGAGCGTATCGACGTGGTCGGCTTCGCGCGCAAGGATCTGATCGCAGACCGCGAGCGCCTCGTCGAAGGACTTCAGCCCGATCAGCGCGTTGGCGCGATTGTGCAGGGCTCGCAGATGGCTTGGATCGAGCGCGAGCGCGCGATCGTAACTCGCGATCGCCTCGGCGTGTTTCTTTTGCGCGAACAGAACGAGACCGAGGTTGTTCCAGGCATCGAGGCGCCGCGGCTCGGACGCCAGCGCCGCCTCATAGCTTTGGCTCGCTTCGTCAAGCCGCATCTGCGCCAACAGAACATTGCCGCGATTGTAAAGCGCGTCGGCGTAGTTCGGCCGTGCCTTGAGCGCGCTTTCGCAGCTTTCCAACGCCGCATCGGCACGATCGAGTTTCAGGAGCGTTACGCTGCGGTTGCTGAGCACTTCGGCGCGTGCCTCAGCATTGGCCGGCTCGATGGCGAGAGCCGCGTCATAGGCGGCGAGCGCCTCCTCGTGCCGGTCGAGCGCCGCGAGCGTATTGCCGCGGCGATTATGCGCCTGCACGTGACGCGGCCGCTGCTTCAGTACCTTGTCATAGTCGGCGAGCGCCTCCGTGTGCCGTTCGAGCGCCGAGAGCGTATTGCCATGATTGTAGAGCGCATCGACATTGCCCGGCGCGAGTGCGAGTGCCTCTTCGTAGCTTGCGAGCGCCTCGGCATAGCGGCCGAGCTTCTTTAAGGCATTACCGCGATTGTAATGGGCGGTCGCATCCTTCGCGCGCACGGCCAGCAGTTTTTCGAAGGTGGCAAGCGCCTCCTCGTGGCGTTCGAGCGCGTCGAGAATAACCCCGTAATTCGCCAGCGCGTCGGCCGATCCGGGTTGCGCCTTGAGCGCGGCGCCGACCAGGCGCAGTGCTTCGGCTGAGCGGCCCTGCTGATGCCGCAGCACGCCGCCGAGATGCAGCGCATCAAAGTCGTTTGGATCGGCGGCGAGAACGGCGTCGTAGATCTGTCCCGCTTCCTCGAGACGGCCCTGCCGATGCAGCGCCAGCGCCTCTTGAATGGAGCGCGCCGTCTGCGGGCGGCGCATCTTTGCGGGATTGTTCATGGCTGAGGTCACCGGAAGGCACGCGGGCAAAATCGCACGAACGCGATCCCGGTCTTCGCGGGGAGGTATTATCGGTCGAATCGCCAGCCGTTATCGCGCCGGGACAGCGTCGGCCAAGATGGTTAATCAAAGGTAACCAGGTTCAGCGATACCGGATATTAACCGAAGCAGGCGCATCAAGCATTCAGGGCGACAGTGCTTCCGACTAGGCAGTTTTGGAATGGGCGTCAGCAATATCGGTTCGTTCTTGCAGGCGGCTGTGAACAATTTTGGTTCGCAATCGTCGGTGGGCGCTCTCGCCGCGACCATGAGTTCGGCCGAGTCCAGTCTCGGCAAGGGGCTCGCCGCGATTGCCAACGGTCAAGCGCTGACGCGCACCAATAACCAGATCTCAGCCGAAATTCAGAACATCCTCACCGGCGGAACCGGAACGACGGCGTCGTCCACGAGCACCAGCACCGCGGCAGCGACGAAGGCCAAGCCGGCAGTCGGCACAGGAAATGTATCGGTCTCGGTAAGCACTCCGCTGTCGACGCTCGGCATTCCGAGCGGCGGTTCGGTCTATGTCAGCGCCAACGGCAATACGACGACCTTTACCTCGAACGGCAGCAACACGATCGGCGACCTCTTGAGCACGATCAATACGCAGCTGCCGGATAATGCGCAGGTGAGCGCCACGCTCAACAGCAGGGGCGACATCGTCCTCACCAGCAGAAACACAAACGATCAGATCAGCGTCAACGGCGTCTATGCCAGGAATATCGGCTTCGCCGTCGGCAATCAGACATTCAAGCCAACCCCAGCCAGCAAGCCTGCAGCTCCGGCCGCATCGTCGAGCACCAGCAGTTCGAGCTCGACGTCTTCGAAGAGCAGCACGGCGGGCCTGGAGAGCGCCTTTACAGAAAACTCCACCAGCGCCGCGACACTTCTGGCGGCCTCCGGCGCAAGCGGCAGCCTGGTCAATCTGATCGCCTGATCGGCCTGCGCGGCAGCTAAGTCGGGACGAATTGCGACGACAGATCGCCGCTGAAGGTCATTGGACCGATATGCTGCAGCTTGCTATCGAGATCGGCCCAGATCTCGCCGCCCATGGCGGTCCAGCGCCGGCAGAACGCGAAATCCTCGCTCAGATACATACCCGTGTCGTCGATCATGGTGTCGAACAGAGCGAAGCGGTTGTCGCTTGCGGTCGCGGCATCGACCGAATGGTCGCGCTTGAAGCGCAGTTCCGGATAACGCGCGCACATGCGCTCTAGCGCCTCGCGCCGGATCATCAGGAAGCCGGTGCCGGCATAGCGGACTTTGATGAATCCGGCCTTCTCGGTCACCGCATGGGGATCATCAACCTCGTAGACGTATTGCAGCGCCGCCGCAGCCGGATTGGGCCGGCCGGCCGCAAGCGTTTCCCTGACCTTGCCCCAGTCGATCCGCTTGATCGGATAGACCGCCGCGCACATCTCGGCGCCGCATTCGATCAGGCGCAGCACCTGCTGCGGCTCAAAGCCAATATCGGCGTCGATGAAGAGAAGATGCGTCGCGCTCGGATCGTCGAGAAATTGCGCGACCAGGCTCGCCCGGGCGCGGGTGATGAGCGCGTCGCCGTCCTTGAACAACATCTTGATGTTGAAGTCGCGGTAGGAGCGGACCAGCTTTTGCAGCTTCATCAGCGATGCCGCGTAGACGACCGAGATCTGGCCGCCGAAGCACGGGGTGGCGACGACGAGATTGACGTTCGGCAGCGATGGCTGGAGCGGCGCGGAAAATCCCGCGCCGGCCAGTTGCGCCGCATCCGTTGTGGTTGGCATTTTCAACGTCCCCTGCCCGCGCTCTGCCCGGCCTGCCTGTCGGCGGCAATGTCGAACGATTCCGCGCGACGCTTTCGATTTATGATTAATCGATTACGAACAAAAATGGATAATGGCTGGTTAACACGCACCCCGCGCGCCGCTTGATGCGCGAAAAGTTCCGCAGTAGCGCGGCTTCGCGCGGCGGCGGCGTAACCTGGATTAAGTGCCTTGGTTGCGCTGCACAATTTGCCTACGAGCAAAAACTGCCCGGCTTTACGCGTCCTTAAATGAAATGGGGCAAACCTTTGACCGCCGATCAGTCTGATCGGCCAACGCACTCGCGCCTACAGAAGTAGCAACGCCAGTGCGCGCCAGTACGGCCTGTAACCAGAAGGGTAGTAGCTATGTCTGACGTCACCTTAACCTCGGGCATTCGGTCCAACCTGCTTGCTCTGACGCAAACGTCCAACGACCTGACCACCACTCAGGAAGCGCTTGCGACCGGCAAGAAGGTCAATTCCGCGGCCGATAATCCCAGCTCCTATTTCACCTCGCAGAATCTGACCCAGACCTCCAATAACCTGAGCGCTCTGCTCGACTCAATCGGCCAGGGTTCGCAGACCATCAACGCGGCCACTGACGGCCTCACCGGCCTGACCAGCCTGCTGCAACAGGCTTTGTCGACGGTGCAACAGGCGCAGTCCTCGAACTGGACGACGGCAGCGTCGGTCACCAGCGGGACCGCCTTGGCCACGGGCACGACCGCCAACGTCGCGCTCGTCGCCGGCACGCTCGCCATTGACGTCGGTTCGTCGACTTACAACGTCACGATCGCCGCCAGCGCGTCGATCAACCAGATCGAAGCCGACATCAACGGCACGACCGGCCTCGGCAGCACCGGTTCGGTGACCGCGACCGACGACGGCGCGGGCCACCTCGTCCTGACCTCCAACAATGCGCCGATCGGCTTCACTGTTGCCGGCAGCGCCACTTCGCTGGAGCTGGGTCTTTCGACCACCTCGACCACCAACAACGTCGCGATCGGTTCGAGCTCGACCCGCACCACGCTACAGGGCAACTTCAACACCCTGCTGACGCAGGTCAACCAGCTCGCCTCCGACTCCGGCTATAACGGCGTCAACCTGCTCTCGGGCGACAGCCTGACTATCGACTTCAACCCGACCGGCACCAGCGCGCTGACCATCACCGGCGTGACCTTCAATTCCGCCGGCCTTGGTCTGTCGGCGGCCTCTGGTTCGGGTGCGACGTCGTTCCAGTCGGACAGCACGCTCTCGAGCCTGGTGGCGAACATCAACACGGCGCTCTCGACCGTGCAGAGCCAAGCGGAAACGTTCGGCACCAACGCGTCGACGATCACGACCCGTCAGAGTTTCGAGACGGCGCTGATCAACACGCTGCAGACCGGCGCCGCCAACCTGGTCGTCGCCGACCAGAACGTGGAAAGCGCCAACCTGCTCACCGAGCAGACCCAGCAGCAGCTGGAAATCTCGGCGCTGTCGATTGCCAACGACGCCAACCAGTCGGTGCTCAAGCTGTTCGGCTAAAGCAGTCTGGTACAGGCCTTTACGTAACGGCGGCGGGGCGAAGGCCCCGCCGCTTTTTTTTGCTGATGTCCGCGCCGCAGTAACCATGCTGCGGTTTTGACTTTTCCGGCGGGGCCAAGTGCCCCGTTTTTTCTTTTCAAGACAGTGCCTTAGCTTGGCGGTTCCGTTCCACCCGTCGCATTAGTTCTCCGTTAACTATAATCGGTAACCATGTTCGCCGCGGCAAGGATTCGCCGGTGCTCTCGGAGCTCGAACTCAAGCCGAATGAACGTTTGGTGCTTTGCAGTCAGCACGGCCTGTAACCCGAAGGTGGAACGATGTCTGATATTACTCTCACGACTGGCATTCGGCAGAACCTGCTGTCGTTGCAGCAAACCTCGAACGACCTGACGACCACCCAGGAAGCTCTGGCGACCGGCAAGAAGGTCAATTCTGCCGCCGACAATCCGAGCTCATATTTCACCTCGCAGAATTTGACCGATACCGCCAATTCGCTGAGCGCCCTGCTCGATCAGATCGGGCAAGGCTCACAGACCATCAACGCGGCAACCGACGGTCTCACCGGCATCACGAGTCTGCTGCAGCAGGCGCTGTCGACCGCGCAACAGGCGCAGTCGGCAAGCTGGACCGTGGCGGCCACGGCGACCGGCTCGACCAGCTTGGCCGCGACCCCCAACGTGACGCTCGCCGCTGGCACGCTGACCATCGACGTCGGCTCGTCGACCTATAGCGTCACCATCGCCGCCAGCGCCACGCTGAGTCAGATCGAAGCCGACATCAACGGCACCACCGGACTCGGTAGCAACGGCGTCGTCACCGCGACCGACGACGGCGCGGGTCATCTGCTCCTCAACGCCAATGAGCCGCCGATCGGCTTCACCGTCGGGGCCAGCGCCATCTCGGCGGCGCTCGGTATCACCACCAATTCCACGACCAACAATGTCGCCATCGGCTCGAGCTCCACCCGGGGCACGCTGCAGAGCAACTTCAACGGCCTGCTGACGCAGATCAACCAGCTCGCCGCCGACTCCGGCTATAACGGCATCAATCTGCTCGCCGGCGACAACCTGACCATCGACTTCAATCCGACCGGCACCAGCGCGCTGACCATCACCGGTGTGACCTTCAACTCGGCCGGCCTTGGTTTGTCGGCGGTTTCCGGCACGGCGGCCACGTCCTTCCAGTCGGACACCCAGCTCGCGACCACGGTCGCGTCACTCAACGCCGCGCTGGCCACGGTGCAAAGCCAGACCGAGACGTTCGGCACCAATGCCTCGACCATCACGACCCGGCAGACCTTCGAGACGGCGCTGATCAACACGCTGCAGACCGGCGCCACCAACCTGGTCGTCGCCGACCAGAACCAGGAGAGCGCGGATCTGCTCACCGAGCAGACCCAGCAACAGCTTGAAATATCGGCACTTTCTATCGCCAACGACGCGAATCAGTCGGTGCTCAAGCTGTTCAGCTAAGCCGATCCGGCACAGGTTTCCGCGTAAAGCGGCGGGACCAAAAGCCCCGCCGCTTTTTCTTTTGGCGAAATGACCGCCAATCGGGACACTGGCGCCGTCAAATTAGATTGTCGTTAACCATGTTACGCAACGATATCACCCCGCAGCGAGGATTCGCGGCGGGAATTCGTAGCGGGACTCCGTAACGAGGGTTCGTCCTTGGCCCTGAAAATCGAACTCAAGCCGGACGAGAGGATCCTCCTCGGCGACTGCGTCATCACCAATGCCGGCCCGCGCACGCGCCTGAAGATCGAAGGCCAGGTCCGCATCCTGCGCGAGAAGGACATCATGACGCTGAACCGGGCCGACAGCCTGGCGAAGCTCATCTATCTCGCGGTGCAGTTCATCTATACGGCCAAGAACCCGAAGGAGCACGAGGCACTCTATTTCCAGCTGGCCGGCAACTTCCTCAAAGCCGCCCCCGACGCCAAGCCGTTTATCGAGAATATCAACAACCTAATCTTAACAGGCGAGCCATATAAAGCGTTGAGGGAAGCGCGCAGGCTCATTGCCTACGAGAAGGAACATCTCAAGATGCATCACGCCGCCAGAGCCGCCTATGCGAAGACCACGGTGGAAACGGCGTCCCCGCGCGCGCTCGAGGCGAATTTGCTGTTGCAGGCCGCTGCCAAATTGCAGGCCGTTCACGATTCCTGGTCGGACAAGCCGCAGGGCCTCGAAGAAGCGCTGCTCTATAATCGCCGGCTATGGACGATCTTTGTCGACGCGGTGACGCGCGACGGCAACAAGTTGCCGAAGGCAACGCGCGAGAATATCCGCCGGCTTGGCGTTTACGTCATGGCCGAGACATTCTCGATGATGACGAAGCCGAAGCCGCAGCACCTCAAATCGATCATCAAGATCAATCGCGGCCTTGCCGCCGGCTTGCGCGAAAAGAGCTAAATACGCCGCACGTCGAAGCTACAGCACAGCCAATCCCAATTTGCATCTTGTCTTCGGGCCGCAGTTACGCCGCTGCACGGAGCCTGGCTGACGCATGATGAGTGCGGGCCGGGCTTGTATCGCGCCGACCTAACGGTCAGGCAGCGCGCGGCATGTCCAGGCGGAGCCGGCCGCGCAGATGCGGAATGCGGTTCACATCCATCCTGGCGGCAAGCGCGCGGATGTAGAACAGCTCTTCCTTGGTGGCGATGCCGAAGGCCGCGAATTGGCGCTGGCCGTCGCGGAAATCGGCGTCCGACAGCGCTTGTTCGAACAGATCGAGCCAGCCCGATCCTTCCACGTCGCCGTCGGCGCCTTCGTTGAAGAGCATCTTGTCGCGGTCTCTGATGCTGATCGGCAGCTGCGAAGGATAAAGGTCGTAGAGCGCCCGCAACGGCGCCTTGCCGACCGCGGCCGCCTTGCCAGACCGCTTCAGCAGAGCCGATTTATCAAGGCCTGCCGCATAGTTGACGACTGTCTGGTCCAGAAACGGCTCGCGGATTTCGAGCTGGAAATGCATCGAGCACCGGTCGACCCGCTGCAAATTGGCGCGATGCATCATGCCTAGACATTGCGCCTGCAGATTGCGGCCCAGACCGTTCGCCTGCGAGAACGCAAGTTCGAGCGGCGAGTAGCCCGCGAACAATTCGTCGGCGCCCTCCCCGCACAAGGCGACGCGGAAGCCGTCCTGATGAATGCGCTGCGACAGCAGATAAGTATGGAGGCTCGAGCGAACCACCGCCGGCTCGAAAGTCTCCACGGTCTCGAC
>DATHPQ010000138.1:0-10954 GCA_035483735.1 Xanthobacteraceae bacterium
ACGACAGCAAGGCAAGAACGCGCAGCGGACTGCCCGAGCCCTGCTTGATCTTCAGGGGGGCTGCGATAATCACCGCACCTTTCGGCGGCAGCAGATCGAGATTGGTCAGGCATTGCAGGCCGAAGCGGCCTTTGCCGTGCATATAGAAATGCGCGGGAAACGGCGGATTGAAATGATGGCCCTGGCCGAAATCAGTGCCGATGGTTTCGGTGCCGAAGCCATGCACGTCGCGCTCCTCGACGAACCACTTCACGACCGCCGGCTCTGGTCCCGGCGTATGCGCGCCGTCGTCGCGCAGATTGGCATAGTCCGTGAAGCTCTGTTTCGACCAGTCCGTGCGCAGCAGCACCCAGTTCCCCGGCGCGATCTTGCCGTGGCGCGCCTCCCAGGCCTCGACGAAGGGAATGGACAGCGCGAAATCGGGGTCGGCTGCGCATTCCTTCGAGCAATCGATGACAGCGGCCGGCGCGATGAATTTTCGGGCGTCAATGGTATCGACGGCGTTGTTCGGCAGATCCTTGCCGGAGATCCAGTGGATCGGTGCATCGAAATGCGTGCCGGTATGCTCGCCGAGGCTGATATTATTCCAGTACCAGGCCGGTCCGCGCTCATCGTAACGCGACACTTCCTCGATGCGGAACGGCGCACATTGGCCGAGCTCGGGTGCGAGCACGATGGTTGGGAAGTCCTGCGACAGGGTCTGCGTGAGATCGACGACGCGGATCTCGCCGGAAGCGACGGCGCGGGCGAACGACAAGACATCAACGGTCATAGTGGTTGCTCTAGGTTCATTGATCTTTGCGCGTACGCTAGCTCGCCATTTCGCGCTCGAGCGCCTTCGGATTGACGGCAAGCCGCGCGCGGACGTCATCGGCGATATCGCCGACAAACACATCCTCAAGACCGCGCTGCAAACCGCGGATCACTGCGTTGGCAAGCGCCGCCGGCGCAAGCTTCGGCGGCGGCACGGTTTGAAACCATTCGGTTTCGAGCGGGCCGAAGAACACGTTCATCACTTTGACGCCGCCGGGGCGCAACTCGGCGCGCATGCATTGCGCCGCCGATAGGCAGGCCGCTTCCGCCGCCGAATAGCTGCCATAGGCCGGCCAGTTCATCAGCGCATGCACCGACAGAAGATTGACGAAGGCGGCGGCCGAATTTACGCCGTCGGCGCCGCGCGCACGGAGGATCGGACCGAAAGCCTGCGCGAGCCGGACGAGACCGAGATAGCGGATGTCGATCTCTTCGCGCGTCACCGTCAGCCCGTGACGATCGACGATACCGCCGGCGCGCACATGTTCCGCGGTATTAACAACGATGTCGATACGCGCGCCGTTCTGCTCGGCCTGCTCGGTGACGGATTCGGTGTCTGTCAGATCCAGCGGCACGATCTCGACGCGCTCGATCTTGCGCAGCGCATCAAGGCCCGGAAACGGCTTCCAAGGATCGGCAATGCCGACAAAGACAATGGAGGCTTGGGCCTCGGAAAACGCTTTGGCCATGGCCTGGCCGACCGGCGAACGGCCGTCGGTGATCAGTACGCGGCGGAATTTCGGATCGCAGGTCATCTCACGCAGGTGCGGATCGTCGGCCATGTTCGGAGTATCCTGTTCGGGCAGAGCCATCGCCACCGCCGAGCCGCTTTTATCGAGCTTGAGGTCAAGCCGCACGCGGCTACCCTCTCGCGTGTCGCCGTGCAGATGCGCGAGCATGACCGGACCGGCATCGAGCTTCACCGCGCCGACGCGCCAGGGCGTGCGCTCGCGGAAATACGGATCGGTTGAGGTCTGCACCGCGGTTTCCGCGATCAGTCTGCCGCCGCGCGGCACATCGCGAAACGGCAGCCGGACGGAAAGACATGACGGGCAACAGTCGCGCGGCGGATAGATCACCGCTTTGCAATCCTCGCAGACCTGCAGGGCAAAACGCCCTTCGGCTGCAGCGGCGGTGAGGCCATGCGCGGTGCGACTCCTCACCGCCTGCGGACTGAGCGGGCGCCGCGTCCGCCTCAGCGGATTCTTGCGTTTGGGGCGCGTGAGAGGCTCGGTCACTTAAGCACCTGCAAAAATGGCGGCGGCGGATGACAGGCCGCGGTCGTAGTTGATCATACCGAAACCGGAAACGACACATGTCCGCGCCTCGCGCACCGGCGAACCGAGCGGCGCGCCGATCAGCTGGCGCACGGCTTCGACCAGCCCGAGAAGGCCGCCGCCCGCGCCGGCCTGGCCGACCGACAATTGGCCGCCGGACGTATTGTGCGGGAACGAGCCGTCATTAGTGAACGTGTGCGTGCGCACGAAATCCGGCCCCTCGCCTTTTTTGCAAAAGCCGAGATCCTCGAACTGCATCATCACGATCACCGGATAATCGTCGTAGGTCTGGACGAAATCGACCGCATCCGGCGCCAGCCCCGCTATCGACCATAGATCCGCGATATCGACCGCCCAGCCGCCCCGGATCTGGATCGGATCGGAGGCAAAGGCATTGTGTCGTTCGATCGTCGACAGAATCCGCACGTAAGGAAGCTTCAGCGATTTGGCGGTGTCTTCCCGGCACACCAGGAACGCTTCCGCCCCGGCGCAGGGCATAACGCAATCGAACAGATGGATCGGATCGGCAATCGACCGCGCCGTCATATAGTCGTCGAGCGTGAGTTTCTTTTTCATCATCGCGAACGGGATCGCCAGCGCATTGTCACGCTGCGCGATGCAGATTTTGGCAAAGTCTTCGCGCTTGGCGCCGTAAGCATTCATGTAATTCTTGGTGATCAGCGCAAACGAGGCATTGGCGCCGCCCGAGCCATAGGGATAGACGGCGTCCTGCGCGAAGCGGGAAAAGGTCGAGAGCGTCTTGCGAAACGAATCCACGTGATTGGTGTCGCCGGCAATGCAGGCGACGATGTCAGCGTCGCCGGCCTGAACCGCGCGCGCCGCGCGCCGCAGAGCGACGATACCGCTCGCGCCGCCGAAGGGAATATGATCGAGCCAGCGGGGCGAGACGCCAAAATGCTGCGTGAGCCCGATCGCCGTATCGGGACCCACGGTGAAGCTCGATACCGCAAGCCCGTCGATATCGGCAATACCTAGACCGGCGCCCTTGATGAGCCCCCGTAATGCGCGGCCGAGCCACCACTGCGCGCTGTTCGTCGAATAGCGCCGATAGGGAATCGTAATCGGCAGGCAGACGACGACGCCGTCATAAGATTTGCGCTTCGCGCCGGGGGCCATGTTGCCGATCACATGAAAAGCTGGATGCTGCCGAACGCGGCCTCGCTATTCACGAGATCGACGCGTTTGAGCTTGATGCGGAGCCTGCCCTCGGACGCCGTCAGCGTATGAGTCGCCCAGGCGGCATAGAGCTGCTGGTCGTCATTGCGCGTCTCGACATAGTGCATCGGCGTCCAGGTGACGTATTCGTTGTTCGCCTCGTCGCGCCGCTCGATATGCGGCACCTGCAACAGGTGATGACAGCGGCTCTTCGGCTTTTGCGAGAAGGTGCGATTGCCCTTGAGCCGCTCGACGCGAATGGTGAGCAGCAATTTGTCCTCATACATCAGCGAGGCCACCAGCTTCGGATCGGTCTGGCCCCATTCCAGCGGCATCCAATAGATGCCGTCGTCGGTGAACAGATCGAGCCATTCCTCGAAACGGTGCTGGTCGATTAGCCGCGCCTCGCGCGTGACGAAATCGACGAGATCCTGGTCGGTCGGAACCTTCATGGCGGCCATTCACATCGATATCGTCATGAATTTGGACCAGGCCCTGAACTGATTGCGCATCTGCCACTCCGATGTGCCGTTCATCTCCGCGGTCACATCGGCCTGTTCTGCGGGATCGTAAAGTCGCTGCACATTCACCCATTGATTGGCGTCGACGTGCAGTCCTTCTTGAGCGCGCTCGTACATTTCGAGATCGTCGTGGCCGACCACCGATGTCGGCGCATTGATCAAGCGATTGTACATCAGCGTGCGTTCGAGCAGCATGTCGGGCGCATCAACCAGGCGGAAGGTCCAGGATTCGACCAGCGTCTTGTCGGCGGCCAGCGGCTTGAACAGCCGGATGAGCTGAATGGGCCCTTTGATCATGAGATTGGGGAAATACACCGTGTTGTGGCGGTTTTCGCCGAGAATAGCCTGGGCGCGGTTCTCGCCATAGGCCGCAACCATCTTCTCGAAATAGCCGGGTATCGCCGAATAGTCGGAATGGATCGAGTGATGCACGCCGGTATGGCCGTGGCCGTTCGGCCAGATGCGGATGCCCATATTTTCAAAGAATTCGTACGGCGCGATGAACGGCGCATAGATTTCGACCGCCATTGGCTTCTTGGTGCCGGGCGGCGCGCGGTTGAACACCTCGACCGCGGTACCGGCCGAGGATTCGTGCGCAACCATCGGATGGCAGGTGTCGGTCTGGTTCTCGACCAGCATTTTCCAATTGCAATTGTGCATATAGCGCAGCACGCCGCCCGCCACTTCGAGTTTGCCGGCGGGCGAGCGATCGACCATGTTGTCGAAGCTCGACAGGCTGTCGCCGAAAAATTCCTCGAAATCCGCGCCGCCGTCATTGAGCTTGGCAAAGACAAAGCCGCGATAATTCTTCACATGGCGCACCGCGCTCATGCCTGAGGCGGCATGGCTCTTCTCAAGCCCGGTGTTCTCGTAGCCCTTGCGCAACGGGATCGCGAGCAGCGAGCCGTCGGTGCGGAAGCTCCAGGCGTGATAGGGACAGCGGAAGAATTTTCCGGCATTGCCGCAGGTTTCCGCGGTGATGCGTGTGCCTTTGTGCGGACAGCGGTTGTGGAGGACCTTCACCGTGTTGTCGCTGTGACGCACCATGAGCACCGGCTGCGCGCCGATCGTGGTGCCGAAATAATCGCCGGTATTGGGGATCTGGCTGTCGTGGCCGACATAGACCCAGGTATTGGCGAACAGGTGCTCCATCTCGAGCTGGAACACTTCGTCGTCGATATAGACGTCGCGGTGGACTTCGGTGTCCCGGACCAGGCCGCGAACAGCTTCGGCATTCCCGCGATATCTGGCCATCGGTCCCTCCTGGCACGTAATCATAGATCCAATACCAGCCGCGGCGTCTTCGACCGCGACACGCAAATCTGCATCAGTTTCCCGGCCGTCTTCTCGGTCTCCGACAAAATAAAATCGCGGTGATCCGGAACGCCTTCGATCACGCCGACTTGGCAAATGCCGCAATCGCCGCGTTTGCAATCATGGATCGGATCCTTGCCGGCGGCGATCAGAACATCGAGGATGCTCTTTTCGGGCGGTATATGAAAGCTCTCGCCGGAGCTGTTTAACACCACCTCGAAGGCCTGATCGCCCGCCTTCGGCTGCGCCGCGGTGAAAATCTCGAAATGCAGCCGGCCCTCGCTCCAACCGAGCTGCTTTGCCGTTTGGATCGCCAATTCGATCATTGGGGTCGGCCCGCAACAATACAGCGGCTCATTGTCCCGTAACGACGTCATCAAGCCGGCAACGTCAAACAATCCCGACGCGTCATCGGCGTGGACCGTGAGCCTATTGCCGGTCAGCGCTTCGATCGCGGGCAGGAAGGCAAGCTGACCGCGCGAACGTCCGGCATAGTAAAACCGGAACGGATGCGCGCGCGCGACAAGCGCGGCGGCCATCGACACAACCGGCGTGACACCGATGCCGCCGGCCAAGAGCACGATCGGCTTGCACGTCGCTTCAAGCGGGAAATTATTGCCCGGACCGGACGCGGTGACGACGTCTCCGGGTTTCAGCATGTGCATATAGACCGAGCCGCCCTGGCTTGGCTGTTCGCGCCGAACCCCGAGCAGATAGGAGTGCGGGTGCCTGTTCGCCGTCGCATCTGCGGACAAATTGACCAGTGAATAGGAACGCTCGTCGCCTTGCGGGATGCGGACCTTGATATGCGCGCCTGCCTCCCAGGAGGGTAACGGTTCGCTATGCGGCCGCGCCAGGCGGATCGCGTGGATCAGCGGCGTTTCCTGCCGCGCCTCCGCCACGATGAGATCGAATTTTGCCGGTTCTGGCATGACCGTCGCGTGCCGTTACAAGCCTTTGGGGTGACGCAGAAACTCTTCCAGAATCTCCGGCGGCGGCTGGATGTAGTCCGACACGCGGCTCACGCCTAAACCCGCGAGGCGCCGCAGTTTCACCGCCAGTTCCGCCATTTTCACGACGATCGGAATGCCGTTGATCACGGGCGCGCCATCCACAGTGTGATTATGGATCGCCGAGAACAGCAACATGGGAATGCCGCCGCCCGGGATGAGAACGTCGACGCCGGCCGCGACCAGAGGCTTGGCCTGTTCGGCAAACAGCCGCTCGACCTCGCCGGCGAGCTTTTCGGACTCGTAAGCTTTGAGAATCTGCCCCGGCTCGAACTGCATGGCGTGCACGCCGGTCACGCGGCGCTCCAGTCCGTATTTGGTGATCTGATGATGAAACCAGGGGATATAGCGGGTGTTGATGGTGACGATGCCGCCGCGCTGTCCGAGCTGACAACTGTACAGCATCGAGGCTTCGCCGAGCGCCACCACCGGAATATTCACCGCGGAGCGCGCCTCATAGAGACCGGCATCCTGAAAATGGCCGATGATGAAAGCGTCGTAGCCCTCGCGCTCGGCGCGCACGGCATTGCAGATCATTTCGCGCGCGCAGCGCATCTCGACCAGAGCATGCGCGTAGGAATCGTGCGGCGTGATGCCTTTGATGTCGATCGTGGTGTCGGGATCGACGATCGCATCAAGATGCTGACGCAAGCGATCCCAATAGGTTTTGCCGTTCTCGTAATCGACGTAGCTCTGGTACCAGATGCGCAATTTCCCACTCCCCTTCAACAGGTTGGGCACATGCGTCGCGACATTTTGCGTCGCCGCGCCGCTCGAACAACAAAGAGACGCTTGCCATCTTCTACAGAAGCTTTAAAGTTAAAGCAATTTTCGCGAACGTCCAGAGCGGCTTTTTCGCGCACGTTTTGAACGACAGTCCTGAAGGGCACGATGTCCAAAAGGGCATGCTGCCCGCAAACATGGGGTGGAGGTTGGTCATGATGTTGCGGTTTTGCGTGGCTGTCGCGGGCCTCCTTTTCGCCGCGACGAATGTGTTCGCCGCCGATATCACCGTGGGGTTCGTGACCTCATTGAGCGGTCCGGGCGCCTCGATCGGCATTCCTTACGAGAAGGGAATTCTTGCCGGCGACGCTTATGCCGACAAGGTCGGCGACACCAATATCAAGCTGATCCGCCTCGACGATTCCTCCGACCCCTCGGTCGCGACGCGCAATGCCCGCAAACTTGTCGAGGAAGAAAAAGTCGACGTTCTGATCGGAACCTCGGGCGTGCCCGGCACGATCGCGATGGCCGTCGTCGGCGCCGAGACCAAGACGCCGATGATCTCGCTGACGCCGGCCAGCCAGCCGCAAGGGCCGAACGGGCAATGGCTGATCTCCATTCCGCAGCCGCCGCCCTTGATGGTCGCCGCCGTGGTCGATCGGATGAAAAAGGACGGCGTCAAAAAGGCCGCCTATATCGGCTTTTCCGACTCGTGGGGCGATCTCGTCTACGACGCGCTGATGAAGAATGTCGGCGCCGCGCAGATCGACGTTCTGACCAACGAGCGCTATGCCCGCGCCGATACCTCGGTCACCGGACAGATCCTCAAAATCGTCTCGACCCAGCCTGACGCCGTGATCACCGGCGGCTCGGGAACACCGGGCGCTTTGCCTTACCTCGCGCTCGCCGACCGCGGCTATAAAGGCGGGCTTTACGGCACGCATGCACTGATCAATCCGGATTTCGTGCGCGTCGGCGGGGCGGCGGTGGAAGGACTGATTGCTCCGACCGGGCCGGTGATCGTCGCCGAGCAACTGCCGGACAGCAATCCGACCAAAAAAATCTCGCTCGCGTTCCGCGACGTCTATCAAAAGACCAATAACGCGCCGACCAGCGACGCGTTTTCCGCCTATTCGTTCGACGCTTGGCTCGTGTTCATCGATGCCGCCAAGCGCGCGATGCAAAAGGCGCAGCCGGGCACGCCGGAATTCCGCGAAGCCCTGAGAGATGCGCTCGTCTCCACCAAGGACGTGGTCGGCACTCACGGCGTCTATAATTTCCAGCCGGGCAACTACTTCGGCGTCGACGAGCGTGCGCGCGTCCTTGTCCAATTGCAGAAGGGGCAATGGAAGCTCTTGCAGTGACGGGAGCGCTCAGGACCGCCGTGACGATGGGTTCTTTGCGATGACGCCGGAGATCGCCCTCCTCCTCGTTCAGGACGGCGTCACCACCGGCGCGATTTATGTATTGGTCGCGCTCGGCCTCGTTATGATCTTTCTCTCGACCCGGGTCATCTTTGTCCCGTTCGGCGACATTGTCGGTTATGCGGCGCTGACGCTCGCCGCACTGCAAATGCAACGCACGCCCGGAACGGTCTGGCTGGTGCTGACACTGGCGGCGATCGCAACCGTCATGGAGGTCTATAGCCTGGTGCGCCAGCGCCAAAGCCGGCGCTTGCCCCAAGCCCTGCTCTATTACACCGTGCTGCCGATCCTGCCGGCCGCGATCGCCTGGTTTGCCGCCGGACGTGATTTGCCGATGTGGGCGGCCGTTCCGATCACGCTCGCCGTGGTTCTTCCCGTTTCGCCGCTGCTGTATCGGATCGCGTTCCGGCCGCTCGCCGACGCATCGGTCCTCGTGCTCCTGATCGTTGCCGTCGCCGTTCATTTCGCGCTGTCGGGCCTGGCGCTCGTCTTCTTCGGTCCGGAAGGCTTTCGCACCCAGCCGATCACGCGCGCGGTCTTCAATATCGGGCCGATGTCGGTCTCAGGCCAGAGCCTCCTGGTCGTCGGCAGCGCCGCCGTCTTCGGCCTGCTGCTGTTCCTGTTCTTCGAGCGCACGCTCAGCGGCAAGGCGCTCCGCGCCACCGCGATCAATCGCATCGGCGCAAGGCTCGTCGGCATCGAGCTCTCGACGACGGCCGCAACCGCATTCCTGCTCGCATCGGCGCTCGCGGGCGTCTCCGGGATTCTGATCGGACCGATCGCCACGCTCTACTACGATTCCGGTTTCCTCATCGGATTGAAAGCTTTTGTCGGCGCCATCATCGGCGGCCTGGTGAGCTATCCGGCCACCATCGCCGGCGCAATCCTGGTCGGACTGTTCGAGAGCTTTGCCTCGTTCTGGAACAGCGCACTCAAGGAAGTCATCGTCTTCGGTTCGCTCATTCCCATCCTGCTGTGGCAGTCATTCGCCACACGCAGCGGCGTCGAGGAGGAAATCGAGGAGGAAGAAGGTGAGCGCCACTCATGATGCGCTCCGGATCCGGTATCGTCGTCGCTGCCGCGATCGCTTTCATCGCCGTCGCCCCATTGGTCTTCGGCAGCTTCACCATCACTTTGATGAACTATATCGCGATCTACGCGATGGCGACGCTCGGCCTCGTGCTGATGACCGGAATCGCCGGCCTGACATCGTTCGGGCAGGCCGCTTTTGTCGGTATCGGCGCCTACGCCACCGCTTGGTACACCGTGACGCATGGCGGATCACCGTGGATCGGTTTGCTGCTGGCGCTCGCCTCGACAGCGATCGTCGCAACGATCCTCGGCGCGGCGACATTGCGGCTCGGCGGACATTTCCTGCCGCTAAGCACCATCGCCTGGGGCATCGCGATCTACTATGTGTTCGGCAATACCGATGCGCTCGGCCGCTATAGCGGTCTTTCAGGCATTCCAGCCATCACGATCGGACCGGTCTCGCTCGAAGGCACCGTTGCGGCCTATTTCTTCATTTGGATCACGCTCGCGTTCTTGATGCTGCTGTGCCGCAATCTGCTCGACTCCCGTCAGGGCCGTGCCATCCGCTGCCTGCGCGGCGGCACGGCGCTGGTCGAAAGCCTGGCGATCGACTCGTTCCGCATGCGGCTCGCCGTCTTTGTGCTGGCCGCGCTATTCGCCGGATTGTCGGGATGGTTTTACGCGCATATGCAGCGTTATGTCGGCCCCATCCAGTTCAACATCGATGCCGGCATCGAGCTTCTGCTCATGGCGCTGGTCGGCGGCGCCGGCCAGATCGCGGGTGCGGTGGTCGGTTCCGCCACCGTCACGCTGATCAAGAACATCCTGCAAGACGTTCTGCCCACCTTCACCAGCTATAGCGGGCAACTTGAAGTGGTTGTGTTCGGTGTCCTCTTCATTATTCTCCTGCAAAAGGCGCGTGGCGGCGTCGTGCCGATCGTCAAAAAATATCTGCCGCGGACGCCACAGGCCATGCCGAAGGACACCGGTCTGACGCTGCCGCGCCGGGCGCGCGGCGGCGAAGCCGGCCGGCCGGTGCTGACGGTCGACAATGTCATCAAGCACTTCGGCGCGCTCATTGCCGTCAACGATGTGAGCTTCAAGATCAATGCCGGAGAAGTGCTCGGCCTGATCGGACCGAATGGCGCCGGCAAAAGCACGCTGCTCAATGTGATGACGGGCGTGCTGAAGCCGAACGGCGGCAAAATCCATTTCCAGGGCCGCGACATCACCCAGGAGCCGCCGCGCTCCATCGCGGCAGCCGGCATGGCGCGCACCTTTCAGCACGTCAAATTGCGTCCGAATATGACGCTGCTCGACAACGTCCTTCTTGGCATCTATTCGCGCACCCATGCCGGGTTTGTCGCCAGCGCGCTGCGGCTCGACCGCGCCGAGGAGAACGCCGCCCGCTTTGAAGCGCTGCATCAGTTGCGCCGCGTCGGCCTGGGTGACAGATACGGCGATCTCGCCGGCAACTTGCCGCTCGGCCAGCAGCGGCTTCTTGAAGTCGCCCGCGCGCTCGCGGCCGATCCCTCGCTCCTTGTGCTCGATGAGCCGGCGGCGGGCTTGCGCCGGCTCGAAAAGCAGACGCTGTCGGAACTCCTGCGCGAATTGCGCGCGGAGGGTATGACGATCGTCCTTGTCGAACACGACATGGAATTCGT
>DATHPQ010000139.1:0-6665 GCA_035483735.1 Xanthobacteraceae bacterium
GCCGCAGATGCAAGAAATCAAATACCGGCTGGCCAATCCGGGACTGCGCCCGCGCCGCACCAAGGTCGAAATGCCCGGTTGGGCGGGCAAGCCCGAACCGCGGACCGACGGCTCGCAGGAATATGCCTGGCATTGCGTGCCGTTCACCGAAAGCGCGCAATACGGCATCGAGGTCTTCTACCCTTATGAGAACGAGCTGCACGTCAGCACGAAGAACGGCAAGCTCGAATTCAACGGTGACTTCGGCGAGAAGCCCGACGACGGTGATGTGATGTGGCCACCGTTCCGCAGCTTCGGCATCGACTATTACACCTATCAGCTGCTGCTCGATCTGAAAGTCGGAAGCGATTGGGCGGTGCGCACCGAGCCGCATCCGCGCTTCTACACCGATCCGACCGACACCGTGCCGATCGCGGTGCCGGCGCTGTTGCGCACCGAATGGTGGCCGATGATTTCCTTCATCGTGTTCAAAGCGCCGCCGGAAGGACGAACGCATATTTTCCGGCCCAACGAGCCGATGCTGCAAATCCTGGTTCTGCCGCTCACCGCCGATTTTACGCTCGCCGAAATGAGCGAAGAAGAAGCCGCCGAGCGCGAGATGCGCGGCCGGCGCATTCACAGTAGCCGCCCAAACCTCGCCGCCGACTCAACGTGGACCTCGAAAACCAACACCGTCTTCGACGGCACGTATCGCCATTTGCTCCGTGCAGCAAAAGGCAAGGTCCGCGAATGAAAACCCCGTGAATGAAAAGAGCAACGGGGCATCCGGCCGGACACCCCGTTGCTCCTCCATCGCCTCAGTCGTGATGATGATGGTGGTGATGATGGTGGTGGTGATGGCGAGGGTGGCCAGGCCCGACGCGAACGACGACACCGCGGTGATGATGGTGATGGTGGTGATGACCCACCTGCACCGAAATCTGCGCGACCCGCACTCCGTCTTGCGTGCCCTGGTTTTGCGTGCTCTGGTTTTGCGTGCCTTGCGACTCCGCAAGACGAGCATTGTCGGCCTTTAGCGCGGAAAGCGCGTTGGGAACCGGGTCGAGAAGATCACGGTAACTCGTGGCCGGCGCTATTTCGCTTTGTTGCACCGGCGCTGCAGCCTGTGCACTCGACATCGTCGCGAGCGCCGCAGCGGCTCCGAGCAGGCCGGCTAGTTTCTTATCCATAAGTCCTCCAGAAGACGAGAAGCCCCTTCAGTCCCCACGCGAATAAGCCGGGTGTAAGGGCTTAGGTTCCCTGGAATATTTTTGCCAAGCTTTGGAACAGGTGTTGGAACTGATCTTGGAACTGATCTTGGAACGAGGTCTTGGAACTAGGCCTTCGAACTCGGCCGCGCCGAGACGTCCGCGTACCAGCGTTTGAGATGCGCGAGTTCGTCAGGCACGGTGAGGCGCGACACCCGCATGAAGTCAACGGCGATCATCGCGGTGATGTCGGCGACGCTATAGTCGTCGCCGGCGATGAAGCTGCGCTTGGCGAGTTCACTGTCGAGATGTTCGAGAAACGACAGCGCCCGCGGTTTGTTGGCCTCGCCCCATTCCTTCACCTGCGGTTGTTCCATTTCCTTCATGGCCGGATGCAGATGCCGGAAAATGTTCGACACGGGTATGAAGAGATGAAACTCGACTCTGCGATTCCACATTTCGACCAGCGCCGATTGCAAAGCGCCGCGGCCGAACAGCGGCGGATCGGGATGAAGCGCCTCGAAGTAGCGGCAGATGGCGATCGATTCCGTGATCACGGTGCCGTCGTCGAGAACCAGCGCCGGCACGCGCTGCATCGGATTGACCGCGGTGAAGGCGTCGCTCTTTTGCTGCAGCGCGCCGAGATCGACCTGCTCGGCCGGAACCGTGATCCCCTTCTCGGAGAGAAAGACGCGCACCCGCGGCGGATTGGGAGCACGCCCGCCATCATAGAGCTTCATCTCAATTTCCTTCCCTAGCCCTTTGAAAGCGCGAGCCTATCGCGCACTGATGCGGCCGACCAGTGCAGCGTACGCGCCACAAGCGTAAACAAAAGCTTTCCAAGAGCGGCAACGCTTTGCACATCAAAAATTAAGCCTCGTCTTAAGGAATTTGGGCCATTTTTACCGTGAGCCGAACGTGGTCTCGGAAGGCGGCTTGCAGGCTTTCGGGAAAAACACGTTCCAACAAAATGCCAGCCGGAAAGCGATGCCCCATCCACAGACCGAACCGCGCGATCCTGCTTCGCCGGCCGCGGCGCCATCGACCAAGCGGCGGCTCGCCTCGCAGCACGTGCGCGAGGCACGCGACCGGCTGACCTCGACCAGCGGCACCCGCCCGGTGTTCGATTACGAATTGCTGCGCCAGTTCGCGCAGAACCGGCTGTCGGCATCGCCGGTCATCCTGCTTCTGATCCTGACGATCGGCGCGCTCTCGGGACTGTGGACCGGCGCCCTGGTCTGTGGCGTGTGGACCGCCGGCACGCTGATCATTCATGTCGTCATCATTCGCAAATGCCGGCAGTTCCTGGCCGAGCCGGCCAATACGTCGGCGGTGCGCACGTGGCGGATGCGCTTCATCCTGCTCGATCTGTTCTTCGGCATGGCCTGGACCTTCATCCTGATCAATCCGGTCGGCATGGACGATCAGGCCGCGACCTTCATGCTGTTCGTCATGCTGCTGGTGGTGGCGATATCGAGCATGCTGGCCTCAAGCCTGCCGATCGCGGTTCTGGCGCTGACCTTGCCGGTGACGATCGCGATCGCACTCGACTTCGCGATGAAGGGCAATCTGCACAACTACATCCTCGCCGTGATGGCGCTTACCGCGGAAGCCTATTTCTCCCTCCTCGCCTATCGCCTCTATTCGACGACATTGGCGACGCTCGAAGCGCGCGCGGAAAAGGACGCGCTGATCGGCGAGCTCGAACAATCGAAATCAATCTCCGACGAAGCGCGGCGCCGCGCCGAGACCGCCAATATCGCCAAGTCGCGCTTTCTCGCGCAGATGAGTCACGAGCTGCGCACGCCGCTCAACGCCATTCTCGGCTTCTCGGAAGTGATGAAGGGCGAGATTTTCGGCGCGCATGCGGTACCGCTGTACAAGGACTATGCCGGCGACATTCACAGTTCCGGCGTGCACCTTCTCAATCTCATCAACGAGATTCTCGATCTGTCGCGCATCGAGGCCGGCCGCTACGAGCTCAACGAGGAGCCGGTGTCGCTCACCCGTGTGGTCGAGGATTGCCATCATCTGCTTAAACTGCGCGCCGGCAATCGCGGCATCACCATCCACGAATTGTTCGAGCCCGACATGCCGCGGCTCTGGGCCGACGAGCGCGCGGTGCGCCAGATCTGTCTCAACCTTCTGTCCAACGCCATCAAGTTTACGCCGCAAGGCGGCGAGATCTGGCTCAAGGTCGGCTGGACGGCTTCGGGCGGCCAATACATGAGCGTGAAGGACACCGGCCCCGGCATTCCCGAAGAGGAAATCCCGATCGTGCTCGCCTCGTTCGGCCAGGGCTCGAACTCGATCAAATCCGCCGAACAGGGCGCGGGCTTGGGCCTGCCCATCGCCAAGAATCTGATCGATCTTCACGGCGGCACCTTCACGCTGAAATCGAAGCTGCGGATCGGCACCGAAGTGGTCGTCACCTTCCCGCCCGAACGCGTGATGTCGGCGCTGGCGCCGATTACAGAAAGCTCGCCGCCGCTGCAGCCGAGATACGATCCGAGGCAGGACCGGAGCCACGACCCGCGACCCGGTTCGAACGCGGACATGTCGTCCTCTTCGTCCTCGCCTGACGAATCGATAAGCCGCGCCCGGCGCACGCTGTTGCGCAACGGCGGCTAAATGGCCAAAGCACGCGAGCGTCTTGTTTTCGCCTGCCTCGTGTCTATCTTGCCTCGCGATTTCAGCCCGAATCTTTGACGGGAGAATTCCCGATAGCTAGGTTCTTTGATGGCTAGCGCAACCAGCATCTCCTCGCCCTGCAACCGCATCTGCGTAGTGCATCCGACAGCGCGGATGTGCATCGGTTGCGGCCGCTCGCTCGATGAGATCACGCGCTGGATTACGCTGTCGGAAACCGAACGTACCGCGATCATGGCGCAATTGCCGGCGCGGCTTGCCGCACTGAACGGCGCCAAAGACGGCATCGCATCGGCTCGAGCGTAGAGGATCGCGACGTGCGTCATCGCCTGCTCTGGCTCCTCCTGATCGGCATCCTGATCGCCATCTTGATGATCGTCGCGCAGCGCGGCGAAGGCCGGATCGGCTCGCTTTCGGTCGACGATTTCGGCTCGCTCGCCTACAAGCTCGCGATCCTGGTGTTTCTCGGCGCCGCGGTGCTGACCATGTTCCGCGAGCGTTTCACCCAGACGATCACAGCGGCGCTGCTATGGGTCGTCGTCGGTCTCGTGCTGGTGATCGGCTATTCGTACCGCTTCGAGCTCGGCAATGTCGCCGACCGGGTGATGGCCGAGCTCATTCCCGGCCACGTCATCTCGCACGGCCGCACTGTCGAAGTCGCACGCACCAATAGCGGCGACTTCGATATCTCGGCGCGGGTCAACGGCGTACACGTGGCGATGGTGCTCGACACCGGCGCAAGCTCGGTCGTGCTCACCCAGCAAGACGCCAAAGCCATCGGCCTGCCGCTCGAAGTGCTCAATTATACGGTGAGTATTGACACCGCCAACGGCCGCACCCGCGCCGCGCAAGTCACGCTCGACCGTCTCGCCGTGGGCGGCCTCGAAGAACGCTCCGTCGAAGCGCTGATCGTGCAGCCCGGCCAATTGCGCACGAGCCTGCTCGGCATGAGTTTCCTGAACCGGCTGCAGAGCTGGCAAGTCTCGGGCGACCGCTTGATCATGCATGGCTATCCGTAGAGCATGATCCGGAAAAGTGGGTACCGGTTTTCCGAAAAGATCATGCTCAACTAAAAAATCTAGAGCGACTTCGCTCTAGAACAAACTAATCAGGAACCGCGCCGACACCGCCAAGAGAAACAAGCTGAACGCGACTTCGAGCGTGCGCCGCGACATACGATGCGCCAGCCGCGCGCCATAAGGCGCGACGAGGCTCGACACCGGCGCCATCACCGCAACCCCGATCAGCGAGACGAAACCGAGCGACAGCGGCGGCAACAGCGCGCGGTCGTGCACACCGGCGAGAATATAGCCGATGGTGCCGACCACGGTGATCGGCACGCCCAAGCCGGAGGATGTCGCCACCGCCTGATGGATCGATTTGCCGTAGAGCGTGAGCACGATATTGGACAAGGAGCCGCCGCTCACCCCCATCAGCGAGCCGGCAAGCCCGATGCCGAAACCGTAAAACGTCATCGGCACGGTGCCGGGCAGATCCGCGCCGAGATTCCAGCGGTCGCCGGCGAACAGAAATTTGGCGGCGATGAAACCCGCGATCAGCACGAAAGCGATCTTGAACACGGCGGGCGGCGCAAAAGCCGCGATCAGCGAGCCGCAGATCACGCCGACGATGGCGGGGATCGCCCACAATCTGATCACCTGCGGGATGACCAGGCCTTTGACGCGGTGCGCGAGATATGAGCGCACGGTCGTCGGCAGGATGATCGCGATCGACGTGCCGATGCACAATTGCATGCGCACCGCTTCCGGCACGTCGAGCACGGTGAAGACTTCGTAGAGCACCGGCACGATGACGGCGCCGCCGCCGATGCCGAACAGCCCGGCGAGTAGCCCGGTGATGACGCCGCCGACGACGATGGCAAGGGCGAGCCAGGCAATCTCGCTCAACGGAACGCCGAGAAGCATTTTGTTATGGTCGTGTTTCGGTTTTGGCGAACGGAACGTCAGGCCGCGATGTGCGCCAAATCCGCACTTCTGTCCAGGACGCCGTCCGCCACCAATGCAAGCGCGGCGAGAAGGTATTCGGCGTCCGCATGCGCCGTGCTTGCCGCACCTGCGAGATGACGCCGGAATGCGCGCGCGCCGGGCACGGCACGGAACAGGCCGTGCAGATGCCGGGTGATGGAGTGAAGCCGCGTGCCCTGCGCGAGTTCGCGCGCGATATAGGGCGCGAGCGCTGCGGCGGCTTCTTTTGCCGAAGCGAAACGCGCCGGCTCGCCGAAGACGAGCGGATCGACGGCCAGCAATCGCCATGGCTCCTGATAGGCCGAGCGGCCCATCATTACACCGTCGACGTGCTGCAGATGCGTCAACGTGTCCTCGACGCCGCCGACGCCGCCGTTGAGAACGATCGTGAGTTCCGGATGCGCCGCTTTGAGCCGATAGACCCGATCGTAATCGAGCGGCGGCACCTCGCGGTTCTCTTTCGGCGAGAGACCTTTGAGCCACGCCTTGCGGGCGTGAACGATCAGTGCGTCGGCCCCTGCTCGCTTCACCGCTTGCGTGAAGTTCTCCAAAGCCGGTTCGGGATCCTGGTCGTCGATGCCGATGCGGCATTTGACGGTGACGGGAATGCGCACAGCGGCCTTCATCGCGGCAACGCTGTCCCCGACCAATTGCGGTTCCGCCATCAAACAAGCGCCGAAGCGGCCGTCCTGCACGCGATCGGACGGACAGCCCGCGTTGAGATTGATCTCGTCGAAACCCGCATCGGCGCCGATGCGTGCGCATTGCGCGAGCGCGCGCGGATCGGAGCCGCCCAATTGCAGCGCCAGCGGATGCTCGACCGGATCGAAGCGCAACAGCCGCG
>DATHPQ010000140.1:0-16225 GCA_035483735.1 Xanthobacteraceae bacterium
TGAACGAAGCTGAGGTTTTGCAACTTTATCGTAACAAGACGATCGTTCACGATCCTTTGCTCGAAGGGCCGGTACAAAAAGCCGCCGAGGCCCCTGACAAAGCGCGCACCTCGGCCATAAATTGACCTGCGATAGCAGTCCGCCGTTTTGCTGCGGCGGATGAAGTTCATTTCAGCGCAGGAGAGTTTGATGATCCGCAAAGCGAAAGCGGTATGGCGCGGTACGGGCCGCGCCGGCACTGGCGATCTCAGCACCGATTCCGGCGTGCTCGACAAGACGCCTTATTCCTTCAAGACGCGGTTCGAGAACGAGAAAGGCACCAATCCCGAGGAACTGATCGCCGCCGCTCACGCCGGCTGTTTCACCATGGCGCTGGCATTTCAGTTGCAGGGGGCGGGCTTTACGCCGACCGAGCTCGCGACTGAAGCCGCGGTCAGCCTTGATCCGGAGGGCCAGGGCTTTCGCATCACCAAATCGGCGCTGACTTTGCGGGCGAACGTTCCGAACCTCGACGAAGCGACGTTCAAGAAGCTCGCCGGCGAGGCGGAAAAGAACTGCCCGGTGTCGAAAGTCCTCAACGCGCAGATCACGCTCGACGCCAAGCTCGGCTAGCCGCTCACTGATGTAGAAAATCAATCATCGCGGTCTCGGCGAGCACAGCCTCTGGGATGCTGTGCCGCGCCGAGCGCGCGCGCTCCTCCACGGTCTGCGTCGCCTGCAGATAGGCGCCGAGATGGCGGGCGCGCTCGATGATCTTGCGGTTGTCGGGCAAACGCGCCGCCTCGAAGCGCCGCAACGCCGCTTCGATATTTTCATCATCGAGCGCCTCGGCCAGCGCCGCCGCATCGTCGGCCGCTTTCGCAACCCCTGCCCCGACATGCGGCCGCGCCACATAGGCCGCGTCGCCGACAATGGCCACCCGCCCGAAGGCCAGTTGCGGGCTTTCAAGATCGTAGATCGGCTGCAGGATCGGCTCATCGATCAAGCGAACGACCTCGCGCGATTGCGGCGCCAGGAGTCGTTCGGCCGCGGCGCGCATGGCGGCGATCGGCTCGGCGCGAATGAGCGGCGGTGGGATCGAGATCGAATGCGTCACGCCGTTCTTGTCGGTGAGAAGCTCTTGCAATTCGCCTTGCTCGTCGGCGGGCCGATACCAGACGACGTTGTAGCGGCGCTGACCCTCGCGCAGCTCGTTATTCGGTCCTGCGACCGGATAGCCGAGACATTGCTCACCGGGCGGCAGACAGAACGTCATCAGCATGAATAATTCGCGATGGATCGCCGGCGGGAAGTCGCGCTCCGGCAAGAGTGCGCGCCACGCGACATAGCCGGCATAGAGTGGCGCAATTTCAGGCAGGCATTGCTGCCGCACCGTCGAACGCAAACCGTCGGCGCCGATCAGCACATCGGCTTGCAACGACTGACCGTCGTTGAAGTGGGCAACGACCCCGTCCGGATTTTGCACGAAGGCCTTCAGCCCTCGCCCACGATGATACCGCTGCGTCGGAAACGCGGAACGCAGTAAGCGATAGACCCGTTCCCAGGCAGTCAGAATTTGCGGACAAGTGCTGGTTGCGCTGACGCCGCCGTCGCGGTCAAAGATCTTTCGTGTCGTAATGGCAACGCCGAGGTCGGCGGTATCGATGCCGAGCGCCTCAAGCTGCGCGATCAATTCCGGCTGGGCGACGATGCCGGCGCCGCGGCCGGCCAGTTCCTCCTCGGCGCGCTCGAAAACGTCGACGTCCCATCCTCGCCGCGTCAGCATGATGGCGGTCAAAAGGCCGCTCATCGAGCCGCCGATAACAAGCGCTCGGCGTGTCCTCACCATTCAGGTTTCCCATTGTTTCCCGGCTTTTGCGACTATTTCCTAAGCCGGAAAGGTTTTCTATAGTGTGCTCAGAATCCTTGGCGGAAAGCTATCTTTGCGGAGGAAATAATGGCCCTGACCATGTTGGATAAAACCAGCGACCACGCCGACAAGTCGGCTTGGCCGCCGGCCATCGCCGCGGAATTCGAGCGCGAGCGGCAGAACCCGAACGGCTGCGTCGGCTCGACGCTCCTGTCGGAAAGCGAGAAGGTCCGGGTCTGGATCATCCGGCTCGCGCCAGGCGAGCGCATCGGCTTTCACCGCCACGTGCTCGATTATTTCTGGACCGCGGTCTCTGGCGGACGCGGACGCCAGCACATCCATGACGGCACCACCGTCGAATACAGCTATGTGCCCGGCGAGACCCGCCACGAGACCTATGGTCCTGGCGAGTTCAAGGTCCACGACCTCGAAAATCTCGGCGACAAAGAGATGGTTTTCATGACCATCGAGTTTCTCAACAGCGCCAATAAGCCGCTCGCCATTCCGGACAAGGTTCGCGCCGCGGCGTGATATAGGCTAACGAGGAAGCCCCGCGGTAGCGGGGCAGCTGGGTCACGGGGAAGTCTCGACGGAGACGGATGACCCAAAACGGCCACAGGCCCAATAAGGTTGCTATTGTCCGCACTCGCGGGCGATAACGAGAAGAAAATAAGACCAGAGGGGGAAAGCCTGAGCGGATGCGCTCGGCTCAGTAGCTGAGTAATGATTTTTTCGTTCGATCTTCTCGTCAATGCCATTGTCTCGGGCATCCTGATCGGCGGATTCTATGCCGCGGTGACGTCGGGCGTTTCGCTGTCGTTCGGCATCCTCGACATCGTCAACATCGCCCACCCCGCCTTCATCATCCTCGGCTCCTACGTCGCCTATATCGCCAATGCAACGTTCGGCATCGATCCGATCATCGCCGCGATCATTGCGACCCCGCTGTTCTATGTGCTCGGCGCCGTCATCTATCAGGTCTATTACGTCGCGTTCGAGAAACGCGGCCAGGAATCGCTGCGCGGGCTTGCCTTCTTTTTCGGCCTTCTGTTCATCACCGAAGTGACGCTGGTGCTCTATTTCGGCGTCGATTACCGCTATGTCGATGCGCGCTATATCGGCCCGACCCTGCATCTCGGCATGATCGACGTGCCGTTGCGCATTCTCGTGCCGTTCCTGGTGTCGCTCCTTCTTATCGCGGTGCTGCAGCTGATCCTGACGCGCACCTTTATCGGCCGCGCCATCATGGCGGTGGCGCAAGATCAGCTGGCGCTTCGCCTCATGGCCGTGGATCCGGTCCGCATCAAGCGCATCGCCTTCGGCATTTCGATCGCGACGGCGTCGCTGGCCGGCGCGTTTCTCATCATCATCCAGCCGGTCGAGCCGTCGGTCGGCCGCGAATATATCGGCCGTGTCTTTGCGATCTGCGTGCTTGGCGGCATGGGCAGCCTGCCGGGCACGGTGATCGCAGCGATGCTGCTCGGCATCGTCGAAAGCCTCACCGCGACATTCTACGGCCCGTCCTGGGCGCCGGCGGTGTCGTTTGGATTTTTGCTGCTGACGCTGGCGGTCCGACCGGCCGGCCTATTGGGACGCTGACCCGTGCGCACGCCGCTCTTTTTCCTCATGTGGCTTGGCATCGCCGCCGTCGTGTTCGGCCTCGCGCTCTCCTCCGGCAACGACTATGTGTTTTTCGCGGGCTATGTCGTCCTGCAATATGTCGTGCTGTCGACGGCCTGGAACATTCTCGGCGGCTATTGCGGCTACGTGAATTTCGGCTCGGCGGCGTTTTTCGCGCTCGGCGCCTATTCGACGGTCGCCATTTACAAGTTCATCACCGAAAACGAATTCTACCGCCTGCCGATGCCGGTTTTGATCCTGATTGGCGGCGCGGTGTCGGGCCTGGTCGGTTTCGGCATGGGCTATCTGACACTGCGGCTGCGCGGCGCGTTCTTTGCCATCGCCACGCTCGCGCTTGCCGTGGTGCTGCAGACGCTGATCGTCAATTGGGATTTCGTCGGCGGCTCGCGCGGCGCCTATATCGTGCGGCCTGAGGAAATCGCGCCGATCGGCCCCTATATCAGATATCTGTTCCTATGCATGCTGCTCTTGGCTGTCGCCGCCATCACCATCGCGCGGCTGATCGAGCATTCCCGGCTCGGCTACGGCTTCGCCACCATCCGCGACGACGAATTGGCGGCCGAGGCGGCCGGCGTGCCGACGCTGAAATTGAAGCTCATCGCCACGACGATTTCCGGCGCGCTGATGGGCATGGCCGGCGCGCCGTTCCCCTATTATATCGGCTACCTGCAGCCAGCCTCGACCTTCGGGCTCGACTACGCCGTCAATTCGATCGCCATGCCGCTGATCGGCGGCACGACGAGCTGGATCGGGCCGCTGGTCGGCGCCATCCTGCTCGGCTCGCTGCAGCAGATCGCCACAGTCACCATTTCGTCGGCGGTTAATCTGTTGATCGTCGGCCTTCTCCTGGTCGGCTTCGTCATCGTCGCGCCCAACGGCATTGTCGGTCTCGTCCAGACTTATCTGCGGCGCAAGCCTCCCGAATTCGTCGGCCGCCGCCATGTCGAGACGCAATCGCCGGAGACCGTGCCATGAGAGTGGTGCCATGAGAGTGGCGGCATGAGGATGGCGTCATGAGCGCGCTTCTTGCGATCGACAATCTCAGCAAGCGGTTCGGCGGCTTTGTCGCGCTGGACAAGATTTCGCTGTCGATTCCGGCCGGCGAGCGGCTCGGCCTGATTGGACCGAACGGCTCGGGCAAATCGACGCTGGTCAATTGCATCTGCGGCACCTTGCACAACGAGCAAGGCAGCGTCGAATTCGACGGCCGGAAACTCGACGGACTAGACGCGCACCGGCGCACCCATCTCGGCTTGGCGCGGAGCTTTCAGCTGCCGCGGCCCTTCGTCAGCATGAACCTCGCCGACAATATCCGCATTCCGCTGCTTTACACCGTCGGCGCGCGCGGCATTCATCTGTCGCAGCATTTGATCGAAGAGCGCTGCGCGACGCTGTTGCGCGAAGTCGGCCTCGAAGCCAAAGCGCGACACATGCCGCGCGATCTGACCCAGGTGGAAATGCGCAAGCTCGAGCTCGCCCGCGCCATGGCGGCGGAACCGAAGCTCCTGATCGCCGACGAGGCGATGGCCGGACTGACGCATTCGGAGGTCGAGGACATTTTGACGCTCTTGGTGCGCTTGAACGATCAGGGTGTCACCGTGATCCTGATTGAGCACATCATGAGTGCGGTGATGAGCTTTTCCCGCCGTCTTGTCGTGCTGGTCTCCGGCAAGAAGATCGCCGACGGCAAGCCCGAAGACGTAATGCGCGATCCGGAAGTGGAGCGAGCCTATCTTGGCCAATAGCCTGACCATATCCGGTATTCACGCCGCCTATGGCGCGGTGCGCGTGATCGACGATGTCTCGCTCAAGGTCGCGGGCGGCGAGACCGTGGCGCTGCTCGGCACTAACGGCAACGGCAAATCGACCTTGATGAAATGCATCATGGGCATCGTGCGGCCCAATGTCGGCTCGATCGTCGCCGAAATCGACGGCATCAATTACAATCTGGTCGGCCGCACTACCGAGGAGATCGTCGATCTCGGCATCGCGCTAGTGCCGGAAGGCCGAAGGCTGTTTCCCCTGCTCACGGTGGAGGAAAATCTCCTGCTCGGCGCGTTCCGTCAGACCGCGCGCCGCGAGCTCGCGCGCAACCTTGCCGTCTGTTACGAGACCTTTCCGCGGCTGGCCGAGCGTCGCAAACAGCGTGCCGGCAGCATGTCGGGCGGCGAACAGCAAATGCTGGCGCTTGGCCGCGCGGTGATGCTGGCGCCGAAAATCCTCCTGGTCGACGAACCTTCAGTCGGGCTGGCGCCGATCCTGGTCAGCCGGACCATCGATGCCATCAACGAGATGAAACAGCGTTATTCGCTCACCGTGCTGATGGCGGAGCAGAACTTCACCCAGGCGATCCGCATTGCCGACCGCGGCTATGTCATCGTTCACGGCAAGATCGCCTTCGAAGGCCGCTCGGCTGACGAACTCAACAACAACGATCTGATCAAGAAGTTCTATCTCGGGCTTTAGAGCATGGTCCCGAAAAAGCCTGCCCTCGGACTCGATCCGAGGGTGGAAACCGGATTTCGGAAAAGATCATGCTCAAAAGAAAAAGCTAGCCCCGCCGCACCGGTTCCCTCCGTCTCGCTCGAAGGCACGCTACGTCAGCGCCGAATTGCGTAATCGCACGAGCGCCTGTTATGTCGCGCCATGCTCAGCGGACTGACGATCTATATCGCTTTGTTGTTCGTGCTTGCCGGCGTGGTCAAAGGCGCCACCGGCCTCGGGCTGCCCACGGTTTCGATGGGATTGCTCGCCATCGTCATGACGCCCTTGCAGGCCGCGGCTCTCGTCGTATTGCCGATATTCGTCACCAATATCTGGCAACTGGTAGCCGGCCCGTCGCTCTGGCCGATCGTTGTTCGGCTTTGGCCGATGATGGCCACGCTGAGTCTCGGAATCTGGGCCGGCGCCGGATTGATGACGGGATCGCATTCGCGCTACGGCGCCGTGTTTCTGGGCGTGACGCTTCTGATCTATGCGCTGACCGCTTTGGCTTCGCTGCATGTCAAGGTGCAGAAGGCGCACGAACCCTGGCTCGGGCCGATCATTGGCGCCCTGACCGGCATTATCACCGCCGCGACTGGGGTGTTCATGATTCCATCCGTGCCCTATCTGCAGGCCATCGGCTTCGAAAAGGAGATCTTGTCCAGGCGCTTGGACTGACATTCACGGTCGGGACCGTGGCGCTGTCGGTCAATCTCGCGCTGGCCGGCGCGCTCAAGATCACGCTCGCCGGCCCGACGCTCGGCGTATTGGCGATGGCTGGTTTAGGCATGTGGGCCGGACAGGCGCTGCGGCTGCGCCTGTCGCCGGAAACTTTTCGTCGCTGGTTCCTGATCGGGCTCGCGCTGCTCGGCGCCTATCTGACGGCGACGGCGCTGATTTGAACCGCGCCGGCGAAGCTTTCACCGCACCGGAAAATTGAAATAGGTGTCGGGGAACGGTTCCGGCGTCAGCGTGAAGTGCCACCATTCCTTGTCGTAGTTGCGAAAGCCGCGCCGGCGCATCGCCGCGACCAGGAGCATGCGGTTGGCGTGCTGTTCGGGGCTGATGCTCGCATCGGCGGTCCACGACCGCGGGCTGAAAAAATCAAAATGCGTGCCCATGTCGAGCTCGATGCCGTCGGCGCGCGCCAGCGTCATATCGATGGTCGAGCCGCGCGAATGCCCGGAATGCGAAGCGATATAGCCGTCGCGGAACAGCGTGCGCTTGTCGACATTCGGATAGAATTCCGCCCGCGCTACCTGATCGTTGAAATCGCGCGCCCAGCGGATGAAATTCTCCACCGCCCGCGTCGGCCGGTAGCAGTCGAACGCCTTGATCAAAAGTCCTTGCGGCGCGAGATCGCGCGCCACGGCGGCGAGCGCGCTTGCGGCCTCTTTGGTGAGGAGGCAGTGCCGCGCCTCATAGCCGTCGATCGGCCGTCCGGTGAAATTATGCGCGGTCGCGTAACGCATTTCCGGGATCAGTCCAGGCACGACAGTCCCGGCATCGACGAAGGCCGCCGGCCGCTCCTGCACGATGGCGTCCTGGGCAATTGCCGTCTGCGCGCCAAAGGCCGCCACCAGGGCGACAGAACGTGCCAAAGACGATTTCAGCATCTCAGCACGCGCCGGCATTGACTTCGACGGTGACGTGACAGAGTCCGGCGAGGCCCTCAAGACGCTGCTTATAGACCACCGGCGGTTGCGGCGTTTGTGAAACCACGGACGCCATCACCGCAATGTGTCCCGGTCCGACTTGCCAGACGTGAAGATCGCAGAGCCGGTCGCCGCCGACTTCGATGCGTGAGCGGATGCTCTGCGTCAGATCGGGATCGGGAACGGTATCGAGCAGCACGCCGCCCGCAGAGCGAAGGAGATTTAACGCCCAGCTCGCGATCACCGCCGAGCCGACCAACCCGACCAGCGGATCGATGAAATTCCAGTCGAGCTTCCAGGCGATGCCCAAGCCGGCAATCGTCAGGATCGACATCAGCGCATCGGCCAGCACATGGACATAAGCGGCGCGCAGATTGATGTCGTGGCCGCCGGCGCCTTGAGCCTCGTGGTCGTGGTCGTGGTCGTGGTCGTGGTCGTGGTCGTGGTCGTGATCATATGCATGGTCATGATTGTGATCCGCATCATGATACGCAAGCGCGCCGCCGTGGCCATGGCCATGCGCGTGGTCGTGCTCGTCGCGCAACAGCCAGGCGCTCGCGATATTGACGCACAGGCCAAGCGCCGCGATCGGAATGGCCTCGCGAAAATGAATGGCGATAGGGCTGGTCAGCCGCATGACCGATTCGTATGCGATGCCGAGCGCGATCATTCCCAGAATGATGGCGCTCGAAAACGCGGCGAGTTCGCCAAACTTGCCGGTGCCCATCGAAAAGCGCTGGTCGTCAGCGTGGCGGCGGGCCAAGAGATAAGCCAAGCCCGCAATGGCCAGCGCCGCGACATGGGTGCCCATATGCCAGCCGTCGGCAACCAGCGCGATCGAGCCGAACAGCGTGCCGCCCGTGATCTCGGCGATCATCATAAAGGCAGTGAGCGCGACGACGCTCCAGGTCCGGCGCTCATGCGCGGCGTGATACGCGCCGAGAAAGGCGTGATTATGCGTCCACTCATCGACGGAGTGCGAATGCGCAGGGTGTGGCGATGACGGCATGATCGACCCGGGCTCTGCTCTTTGTCCTGAACGACACGGCGAAATAACGCGTCGTCTGCGATTTTAACATCTGCCGCGAAAAGCCGCCTAGTCCATCCGCGGCTGCGGCACTACTGGCAGGCCGCCGACATCCACTGCCCTTCCAGCATATCCAGCGTGTCCATGGTTTGGCCGCCAATGGCGGCCTGGGTATGCACCGTCGCCGTGTAATGATGCGCGCTGTCGAAATTGAACGCGCCGGTCAGTTCGACATTGAGCTGGCCCTTGCAGACCAGACGCCAGTCGAGCCGCGCGCCGTCGAGCTTGCGTTCGATCGGGGAGCATTCCGAATTGATCATGCGTGGGACCGGCGAGAACGTGGTGGCGAGATCTTTGGTCTCGTCCTCGGTCAGGCATTTCGCCGATTCGTGCGGCGGACTGGCCATGCCTTCGGCTTTGGTCTGCGCCGTGATCTTCCACAGGCCGGGCTCGATGCCGTCGGCGAGAGCCGCCGGCGCACCAAGAAAAACAAGAAAAACCGGTGCGATCAGGGCGAAAGCCCGAAAAACGGCGGCGCCACGGCCGCGAACACGCACGAACATCATTGCTCCTCGTCGCTCCGGCGCGCCTTGCGCACATAACAGGCCCGCCGTTAACCGGCCGGTAACCATAAACCCGGCAGATTTTGCCCAGAAGGCGTAACAGGAGGCGTGCCCGCTTGGCGTAGCTCAACGGCGTAATCCTTTCCACCTTGCTCTTCGGGGCCAGCCTTGGACGCAAGTGCAGGTCCAATTCTCCACACCAGCGGCATTCCTGCCGCAACCCACAGCTTTGGATCGCGTGACCGCAGACGGGGCGCATCAACCGGTATGAGTGACACAACCACAGTGGAGAGCGGGGAAACCACGTTATCCCGGCTCGCTGACTTCGGCACCATGCTGCGGCGGGGCGATATCGGGCTAGCGCTCGGCATCATGACGATCCTTGTGATCCTCATTCTGCCGCTGCCACCGATCCTCCTCGACTTCGCGCTCGCCGTCTCGATCACGTTTGCCGTGCTGATCTTGATGACGTCGCTGTTCATTCAGACGCCGCTCGAATTCTCGGCGTTTCCGACCGTGCTCTTGATCTCGACCATGCTGCGGCTGTCGCTGAACCTGGCGTCGACGCGGCTCATTCTCGGGCACGGTCATGAAGGCACCGCCGCCGCCGGCCACGTCATCGAGGCGTTCGGCAATTTCGTGATGAGCGGCAATTTCGTGATCGGCATCATCGTGTTCACGATCCTGGTGATCGTGAATTTCGTGGTCATCACTAAGGGCTCGGGCCGTATCGCCGAAGTCGCGGCGCGTTTCCACTTGGACGGCATGCCCGGCAAGCAGATGGCGATCGACGCCGACCTCAATGCCGGCCTGATCGACGACAAGCAGGCGCGGCAGCGGCGCAAGAATCTCGAAGACGAGTCCGGCTTCTTCGGCGCCATGGACGGCGCCTCCAAATTCGTCCGCGGCGACGCCATTGCCGGGCTTCTCGTCGTCATGATCAATATCATCGGCGGCATGATCATCGGCATCGTGCAGGAGGGCTTGAGCTTCGCCGAAGCCGGCCGCACCTATACCCTCCTCACCGTCGGCGACGGCCTGGTAACGCAGATACCGGCGCTGATCGTGTCGACGGCGGCCGGCCTGTTGGTGTCGAAAGCCGGCGTCAGCGGCGCCGCCGACAAGGCGCTGTTCGGCCAGCTCTCCGGCTATCCCAAGGCGCTGGGCATGTCGGGCGGCGTCATGCTGGTCATGGCGCTGCTGCCGGGCATCCCGATGATCCCATTCCTGGCGCTCGGCGGCGGCACGGCGGCGCTCGCTTATGTGATCGACCGGCGCGGCAAGCGGGCCGTCATGGCCGAGACCAAGAAGGTAGAAGACGCCAAAGCAGCGCCGGTCGAGGAGCCGATCGCGCAATCGCTCAAGATGGACGAACTCAAGATTGAGCTCGGCTATGCCTTGCTGCCGCTGGTCAATGCGCCCAACGGCGCCGATCGTCTGACCGAGCAAATCAAGGCGCTGCGCCGGTCACTGGCGATCGAAATGGGTTTCGTGATGCCGTCGGTGCGCATCCTCGACAATATGCAGCTCGAGGCCAACACCTACGTCATCAAGATCAAGGAGGTCGAGGCCGGCAGCGGCAAGGTCTGGCACGGCCAGTTCATGGTCATGGACCCGACCGGCAATCAGGTAACGCTGCCGGGCACGCACACGACCGAGCCGACCTTCGGGCTGCCGGCGACCTGGATCGACGCCTCGCTGAAGGAGGAAGCCTCCGTCAAAGGCCTCACCGTAGTCGACGCCGCGACCGTGCTCGCCACGCATCTGACCGAGCTGATCAAGGCCAATATGTCGGAGCTCCTGTCCTATGGCGAGGTGCAGAAACTGCTCAAGGATCTGCCGAAAGAGCAGAGCGAGCTGATGAAGGACATCGTGCCCGGCCAGATCACCGTTTCCGGCATCCAGCGCGTGCTGCAGATCCTGCTCGCCGAGCGCGTCTCGATCCGGGATCTGTCGACCATCCTCGAAGGCATTGCCGACGGGCTTGCGGCGACGCGCAACACCACGATGCTTGCCGAGCACGTGCGCGCCCGCCTGGCGCGCCAGCTCTGCGCCCAGCACCTCACGCTGGACGGCACGCTGCCGATCATCGCGCTGACGGCGAAATGGGAGCAGGCCTTCGCCGAATCGATCGTCGGCCAGGGCGACGACCGCAGCCTTGCCATGCAGCCGTCGAAGCTCACCGAATTCATCAATCTGATCCGGGAGAAATTCGAACAGGCTGCGCGCGAGGGCGAGGCGCCGGTCCTGGTCACCTCGCCCGCCATTCGACCCTTCGTGCGCGGCATCGTCGAGCGCTTCCGCGCCCAGACCACAGTGCTGGCGCAGTCCGAGATCCACCCGCGGGCGCGGCTGAAGACCGTCGGCAGTATCTGACCGGTTTTACTGCTGCGGCTCCGGGGTCGCGTGCCAGAGCATGATCCCGAAAAGTGGAAACCGGTTTTCGGGATCATGCTCGAGCAAAGAATCTAGACCCTGATCCGATTCAATTGAATCGGATCAGGGTCTAAGGCGCAACCGAAAGACCGGAGACGTGATGCCTTTCGATCAGCCGCGCCACGAGCCCCGATCTTTTGGCTTCAGCGACAAAGTCGGCAAGAAACGCGGCACCGGCCGTGTTGCTTTTGTTGGTGCCGATCGCCTGCTGCACCGCGGCGAAATTGCCGGGCAGGATTTTGGTCCCTGGTACCTTTTTGACGTCATCGAGCAATGCCGGCCGCAGGCTCGCCATGGCCTCAAGCTTGTCGGCGACGAATTGATTGAGCGGCCCGTCGGCGGTGTCCGAGCGCAGCACGGTGGCGTGCTTGATATTGCGTTCGAGCCACAGATCGTAGGCCGTGCCGCGCTTGACCGAGATGCGGACGCCGGTCTGGTCGACCTCGGCCGCGCTCTTGAAGGGCGATTTTTCCGGCACCAGATAGGTCGCCTCGATCTCGCAATAGGCCGCCGTAAAAGCGATCTTTTCCGCCCGTGCCGGCTCGGCGCCGATGAGCCCGATATCCCAGGCATTGGTGCCGGCGGCGTCGGCCAACAGCGACGGCTTTTCGTATCTGACATAAGTTACCGCGACATCGAGCCGCCGGGCGATTTCGGCGGCCATGTCGGGCGACACACCCGCCGGATCGCCCGACTCGGTCCGCCCCGTCACCAACAGCATGTTGCTCATATTGATGCCGGCGCGCAGAACGCCGGTCGGCGCGAGTTCGGCCACGACACGTTGCGATACGATCTGATTCACGGTGTCCCTCTCGAAGGCATGTTGCGGTGCGAATTTGTTTGATGTCTTTCAGCTCGACTTTTTCAGCTCATTTTCGGTGTCCCGTTCGGGGAACCCGATCACCGATCAAGCGTTATCACGACAGTTCAAGGTTCTGTGAAGACGCGTTTTTGTGTCTGGCATCACACCCTAATTGAACAGGCTGGGACAGGTTAATTTTCGCCAGCGAGGCGACAACTCCAGTGAACCCTTTGACCCGACTGCTGCGACTAACGAGCAGAAACGGGAGGTGGCTATGAACCATTCGATGTACAGCGCCGACCGCGCAACGCACTTGAAGATCGTAGTGATTGGCATCGTCTGTGCGACCGTCGTCGCTGTCGTCGGCATTTTCGCCAATGTCGGCAACGGCCTCGATCTCGGCACCGCGCCGCTGGTCAGAGCCGGCGCACCGACAACGATGAGCGGCCAAGTGCCGACCATCCGGTAATCCGGCCGTCCGGTAACGCGTGCGTGTCATTTGGTATTCGGTTACTGGCGTGAAAAGTTGAATGGCCCGCGTCCAACGCGGGCCAAAATTTTGGCGATCAGCCTGTGGATCCAGGCAACGACTCCACCACCTGCCCTTTGAACAAGATCGGACCGGTCGGCGCGCCGGTCGTCGAGCCGCCCTCCGGCTCGAGCGAGATGGCGTAGCTCGCCGTCTTGATCGTATCGGCATCGAAACCCGACGGCAGCGCTCGCGCGGTGAATTCGCCTGCGCCGACCACGCCGAGCGAGCGCGGTGCCGGGTATTTGTTCGAGATCAGCCACAGCTCGTAACTGCGGCCCGGCTCCGGCGCCGCGGACACCCGGCGCACCGTCAGCATGCGGCTCGCCGGATCGATCGAGACCAGAAAGGCCGGCGTCGTCGGATCCTGCTGCAGGACCGCGACCAAGCGCGACGGTGACGGTGCGGTCACTTGCGCCGCGACGGTCGGCAGCCCCTGCCGGCTCATCGGAATGAGACCCGGCGCGAACTGCGAGACCCCGACATAAAGCGCAAGCAGCGCCGCGATTGCGCTCATCGCGACCGTAAACGTCCGCCAGCGCCGCACGCGGCGAGCAAGAACGATGACGTCGGCGCTGCGCTCGACCCGCGGCGGCAAGAGCGGCGCAGATGGTTCGGGCGCCAGAGCTCGCCGGTTCTCCTTGCCCGGCGTCCGTCCGAGATCCTCCAGTACGACCGCTTTCAGGTCGGATTCGAAGTCGTGCTCCTCGGCGAGGCCCGGCTTTTCAGCCGGCGCCGACGCTCTCGCCGACCCCGCTTCGGGCGGCAACAGGCTTGATGCCAGCACCGTCTCGTCCAAATCCTGCGGCTGCGGCTGTTCGCCCAACAAGTCTTCCAAGGGCTCCAGGCCGGCCGGCGCGGCAGGCTCTTCCAAATCGTGCGGCTCGCGCGGCTCCTCTTGCGCCCCCTCCTCCGCAACCGGCTCGGTGGCGGCCGCCTCGGGCGGGAGCTCCGCCGTCGGCTCGTGGGCGGTCTTCGGCGCGTCGTCTTCGATCGGCGGGAATGAGAACTCTTCCTCGGCCGTCAGCCGCGGTCCCGGCACCGCGATATTGGGCTCCATGGTTTCGGTCTTGATCTTCTCCCAGACCTGCGGCGGCGGCTCGACCGCTTCGACCATGACATTGAGTTCGCCAAGCCGGCGCTCCCACACCCGCACGATCTCGGCGAAGCCCGGGTCGATGGCGAGCAGCGCTTCGGCCTGGTCGCGCTCGTCGGCGGAGAGGGTCCCCAGAACATATTCGGCGGCAAGCGCATCTCTGTCGTCGTCATACATAGCCCTTACCTCAAGCGCGCTTTTCTTCGTTCTTTGAGCCCGGTCGTCATCTGGGCCCCATACATTCGCGAATTTCGAGCAGACTGCGGCGGAGCCAGGTTTTGATCGTGTTGACCGGGATATCGAGCTTTTGCGCGAGCTGATCGCGGCTCCAGCCACTGTAATAAGCGAGCAGCACGATACGCTGCTTCTCGGGATCGAGCTTGCCGAGGCAGGACAACAGCCGCTTGAGCTCTTCGGTCATCTCGCGCCGCGCCAACGGCTGCGGTGTCTCGGCCGCGACCTCGAGCGCCTCGGGCTCGTCCTCGATCGACAGATCGCCACGCTTGCGCGCGATATCGATGGCGCGGTTGCGCGCGATCGCCACCATCCAGGTGATCGGGCTTCCGACCTGCGGGTCGAATTGGTCGGCCATCTTCCAAACCTTCAGATAGGTCTCCTGCATGACCTCGTCGGCCAGTGCCGGTCGACCCAAGATACGGAGCAGGACGCCATAAAGTTTCGCGCGGGTCGCGGCATAAAGGCGCTCGAATGCCGCCTCGTCGCCTTTGGCGACGGCGCCAAGTAGCCAGACGAGCTCCGTCTGCATCAACATAACTGCCCCAGCGATCGTAGAGCTGGCCCCAAAGGCCTTATCCGGGCCTGACCCCGGAATTGATTATCGCCGCTGAGGCCGCCTTTCGTCGAGAGCGAAACGCGTTGTCAACCAGTGGAAATAGCGTCGCATTTTGAGACAAGTCGGGCGGTCACACGCGCTGTCATCGAAACGCGCATGCGCAAACGGCCCCGGACAGAGGCTCAGCCGTGATAGCGGGCAAACAGTCGAAGCTTTAGATCTTAGGCTGGTGCGGCGCCGCGCATGCGCAGAAGCGCTATGCCATCTAGCTCGGCCTGCTCGGCGGCTTCTTCAGCCTCGCGCTCACGCATCTGGTCGCGCTCGTCGAGCAATTCGACCTTTTTCAGCTCGTCGAAAGCTTCGCCGAGCGCCGATTTCGCGTCGTCGAGCTGGATACGCAGTTCGTCGGCCGACCGCTTGAGATTTTCGCGCCGCGAGATCGCCGCCTTGGCATAGGTCGGATAGGCAAAATGGCCGGGATCGTGAATTCCGGCGCGATCCTGCTCGACCTTGATCTCGCGCTCGAGATCGCCGCCCATGCGCTCGAACTCGGCGATCATGGTTTCGATCTGCGCCACTTTGCGCCGCTTCTCGTCGACCTGAAACTTCTTCAGGCGAATAAGCGTCTCACGGGACTTCATCGACTACATACTCCCCCGAAGCCTTGCGACCTAAAACCCGGGATTTTGCGCCGCCAAAACCGGGCGCAATGTCCCCGAAGGCTCGGATCGTGGCATGATAACGTTAGCGTTCGGTTTCCGCATAACGTTAGCGTTCGGTTTCCGCGCTCGCCACAATTTGCGCCAACCGGCGATATCCTTCGGCCAAGCTGGTTGCTTCTTCCTTACCTTGGCGCAGGAAGTCCTCGAGCGGCTTGTGCAGCCGGATGGCCTCATCGACATCGGCGCTGGTTCCGGTGCGGTAGGCGCCGAGCCGGATGAGCTCCTCCATATCCGCATAGGTCGCCATGACCTGACGGGCCCTGTTCAAGGCCGGCAGGTAAGCCGGGTCGGCCGCCCGCGGCATGGTCCGCGAGATCGATTTCAGCACATTGATGGCCGGATAGCGCCCGCGCTCGGCAATGGCGCGTTCCATGACGATATGGCCGTCGAGGATGCCGCGCACGGCGTCGGCGATCGGCTCGTTGTAGTCGTCGCCGTCGACCAGCACGGTGAAGATGCCGGTGATAGTGCCCTGCTCGGTGCCGGGGCCGGCGCGCTCCAGGAGCCGCGGCAGTTCGGTGAATACGGTGGGCGTATAGCCTTTGGCGGTCGGCGGCTCGCCTGCCGACAGTCCGATCTCGCGCTGCGCCATGGCAAAGCGCGTCACCGAATCCATCAGCACCAGCAC
>DATHPQ010000141.1:0-42279 GCA_035483735.1 Xanthobacteraceae bacterium
TGCGCAAGATCAAGGCAGGCCATCCTCCCCCGTGAAAACGGGGGAGGGGGACCATGCGAAGCATGGTGGAGGGGGCGTCTGAGATGCAGCGAAGTTTACCGTCGAAGACTCGTCTTGCTTCGAGGCCCGTGCCCCTTCCACCACCCTTCGGGTGGTCCCCCTTCCCCGCTATCGCGGGGCAGGAAATTGCAGCCGTGCTAGACTTTGCCGACAGCGTTACGGGGAAATTGCATGTTCAGCCCATCCGGTTCGCGAAGCGCCAAGTCGTTCGCCAAGTTTGCGTTCGCGGTGCTCGCGCTCACCGCGCTCGCGCTTGCGGTCGGCGTAAATCCGGCGCGGGCCTTCTCCGTCTCGTTCGACTGGTGCGGCGGCTCGCCCGACGGCTCGCCGAATTTTCAATTGCACGACGTGCCCAAAGGCACCGTCAATCTGCGCTTCGCCATGACGGATCTCGACAAGCCGGGCTTCCATCACGGCGGCGGCACGGTCGGCTATCGCGGCCAGCCGGAAGTGCCGTGCGACGCTTTCGCCTCGGGCTTCATCGGCCCGACGCCGCCGCCCGGCGAAGTGCACACTTACGAGTTCAGCATCCAGGCGCTGGCGCCGGACGGCACCGTGATCGGCGCCACCACGGCGCGGCGGCGGTTTCCGGAGTGATTGAGATGATCCTCCTCCGCACAGCGGGGGAGGTGCCACGCGAAGCGCGGCGGAGGGGGCAAGTGCGCGCACCAATTCTGACTTTCAAACGAGCGCGAAAGCTGCGCACGAAGATGACCTTGCCGGAAACTCTGCTTTGGCAAGTTCTCCGCAGCCGGCATGTAGCCGGACTCCGATTTCGCCGGCAGCACCCAGTCGGCCCCTACATTCTCGACTTCTATTGCGCATCGGCGCGTCTTGCCGTCGAGATCGACGGCGCCGCGCATGACTCCGCGGAGCAAGTCCGCCATGACGAACGACGAACCGCCTGGCTCGCAAGCAGACATATTAAGGTTCTTCGCATCGCCGCCGCAGATGTACTCAAGCGAGACGGATTGGAACTCGTCTTGCTGGCGATTGAGCAAGGGGCCGCCCCCTCCACCGCCTTCGGCGGTCCCCCTCCCCCGCTACGCGGGGGAGGATCAGGCGAGTGACCTTTGAACGCCCCCGCTCTAACGCGGGCGGAGGAGCACCTCACATCTTCAACAGCCGCTTGGCATTGCCGGAGAGGATCTTGGCCTTGTCCTCGTCGCAGAGCGGCACGCCTTCCATCCATTTGGTCGCCGGCGGGTTCATGACGAAGGGCCAGTCGACGGCGAACAAGATGCGGTCGATGCCCATTTCCATGACGCAGCACAAGAGCGCCGGATTACTGAAATTGCCGCTCGTCGTGACATAGAAGTTGTTGCAGAACACGTCGCGGAAGCTGACCGATTTCTGGCCCGGCCGCGCCAGCGTGTGATCGACGCGCCAGACCAGAAACGGCAGCGTCTCGCCGAGATGGCCGAGGATGATTTTCAGCTTGGGGTGCTGCTCGAACACGCCCGACAGCACGAGACGGATGGCAAGCGTCGCGGTCTCGACCGTATAGCCCCAGGTGGCGCGCGGCAGCATCGGGAAGTCTTTCACGTAACCGGCGTAATAGGTCTTGATCACGTCGGGATGCGGCTGCGAGGGATGCAGATAGATCGGCAGGTCAAGCTTCTCGGCGCGGGCAAAGATCGGCCAGAATTTCTTGTCGTCGAGGAATTCGCCGTTCGACAGCCCGTGCAGCATGGCGCCTTTGAAGCCGAGCTTCGCCGTGCGCTCGAGCTCGTCGGCAGCGGCCTCCGGCACCGCGGTCGGCAGCGCCGCAAAACCGGCAAAGCGCGTCGGGTTCTTGGCGACGGTCGCGGCAAGGCGGTCGTTGACGCGGGTCGCCATCGCCACCGCGGTTTCGGCGGGCAATTTCTGCGTCGACGGCGCGCCGTGCGAGAGCACCTGAATGTCGATGCCGGCGTCGTCCATTTCCTTGATGCGCAGCGGCCCGAAATCATGCAGCCGGTTGAACTGCTCGCCGGGCCGGCCGGCTTCAGAGCCGGTGAAAGTCTTTTCGAGCTCTTCGTCCCAATAATGCTCTTCGATGGCGATGACGGGACAATGCGGTTTACGGAACATTTATTTCCCCCCTGTGCTGCAGCGGCACGGTTGTTAGCAATTCGGCGGTTGCGAGTCCAAGGCCGTCATGCCCGCGCTTGTCGCGGGCATCCACGTCTTGCTTTTTGCAGAACAGAAAGACGTGGATGGCCGGAACAAGTCCGGCCATGACGTCGATGTGAACGAGCGTGATTTCAGGAACGGTTCGATCCGTGCTTTGTTGATGTGCGAGCGGTGTTGATCGGCAAAGCGGCGTTGATCTGAACGACCAGGAGATTTCCCATGCTCCCTATCATGCGGCTTATGATGTCTGCAGTTTTTCTCAGTGCGGCACTCGCCGCTTTCGGCAGCTCGAATGCGTCGGCACAGTCCGGCCGAGCCGGTGACTATTCGCACCACAATTTCTGCCTGCTCACCGGGCCGGCGCGCGAATGCGCTTACGAGACGTTCGAACAGTGCTTGGCGGCCAAGCGCGGCAATGCCGATTTCTGCGAGCCGAACGGCACGCCGCTCAATCACCCGCAGGTGCGTTATCAGCAGTATCAGTAAGCCAAATCGTCATGCCCGGCCTTGTACCGGGCATGACGGACTAGGAAGCGCTGACCGGATGCTGCTTGTAGTACGCGGCGTCTTGCGCGCTTTGCGTCCAGCCTTCCCGCCCGCGCCAGTCGAGATGGCGGGCCGACATGTCGGTGCCATAGCGGACGCGGAATAACAGCGTGCGATGAGCGCCATTGGCATATTCGTGCACTTCGCCGGGCGGATGGACGACGAAGGAACCGGGCTTCACCGTGATGGTTTCGCCGGGCGTTCGCATCTCGCCGCCGCCCTGGAAGCAAAAATAGATTTCGGTCGCTGAAGGATGGCAGTGATAGGGACTGATCTGGCCGGGTTCCCAGCAGGCCACCGTGACGTCGCCCTCCTCGATGGTGCCGAGGATTTTTTCGACATGCTTCTTCGGATTGAACTCGGCCTGTTCGACGACGCTGAACACGTGCATTGCTGATTCCTCCTTCGCCGCGGTTTTTCGTTGAATGCGACGGGAGTGAAGTTATGCGAAATTTATGTCCTTGGCGACCGCTGCAAATCGATCCACGCGAATAAGAGCGCAGAATGAGATGGATTGTTAGATTTTGTGAAGCGCCCGACGGCACTTTCAAGCCACGCAATAGTTGCAAAGCTGACCCGCCGAAGCGCAGCATGCGAAATCGTCGAGTCGGTTGTTAGATAGGTCGAAGAGGGGCGCTGCTCCTGACTGTTCCACGGCGCGCGACTTTCACAGGTGACACTGCGATGGCACACTTTGCCGGGCTTGATTTCGACAAGGCTCATTTGGTCCGAGCGGTCGACCGGGTGGAATCCGCCCTCGTGGTCGGCCTGATCGGCGCCGGCCTTGTGGCCTGCGCGCTCGGCGCCGTGATCTATGATGTCGGGCGCTTGTTCTCGGCCTGGTAGATCGGCCGCGCCTTCTGCCGCGACGAACAGGCCGCGTCGTCCGCTTTCTGCGTCCTTCCTTTCTGCGTTCATCCGTGCCCTGCAACGCTCTCGCTTTCGCGGCGTGCGCCCGTTAGTGTTCTGCGCGACATTAAAGGGAGGCAATAATGGCAAAAGCCTATTGGATCGCGACTTATTTTTCAGTGTCCAATCCTGATGCGCTCGCTGAATATGCCAAGCTCGCGGGGCCAGCGATTACAGCCGCGGGCGGAAAGTTTCTGGCGCGCGGCACCGCGGCCAAGGCCTACGAAAAGGGCGTCAAGCAGCGCACGGTTCTGATCGAGTTCGACAGTGTGGCAAAGGCCGAAGCCGCGCATGACGGTCCCGGCTATCAGGCGGCGCTGAAAGCGCTCGGCAATGCCTGCGAACGCGACTTGCGCATTGTTGAAGGTGTCTGAGCGTTAAGCGCTCTTTGTGATCAGCGCTGTTCGAAGATTCTATCGCCCTGCAGATCGACGATCTGGCGCGCCTTGTTCTCGGTGAAAGTCACCGCGTCGTCATAGGAGGCATAAGCATCGGCGCGGACGAAGCGATGCTCCTTGCGCTCGCCGTCGATCTCGCGCGCAATCGTGCCGGCCGTCTGATATAGACCGTTGTTCTTGTACGGCGCGGCGCAGATGACATAGCCCTTGTATTCGATCGGGGCTGAGGCTTTTGCGGCAGCGCCGGAATCGGCAGCCGCACCGCGACGAAACAGCGAGCTGAAGAACGACATGGCCACACTCTCCTTGGGACGAGCTCTCCCTGGCGCCTTTAGCGAGCGTGACCTGAGCCTAGCAAATTCTGCCGTTGCGGTCTGCGACCGGCAAATGGCCGTGAACCTGAATACCTCCATCGCCGACAAACGGGCTTGGGATCATTTGCTCATCGCCATAGCTCGACCATGCCCGACCTTGTTCCTCACTTGGACCTGAAGGCCGCAAGCTCGCAAGCCTACGATGTCTATTTCATCGTGCCCGGCAGCCCGCGTTTCGTCTGGCGGAATGCCAATCACGGTGTCACCGTCTCGGACAGCGGCATCTCCTACACTGCAGACGGCAATGCGCGGACAGCCGCCTTTAGCGATTTCGCCGCCATTCATCTGAGCACGGCGGCGCTCGGCAATGCGAACAATGTTATCGACCAGTGCAAGATCGAGTTCAATTCGGGTGACACGATCACCATTTCCAATGCCGCCGATACCGGCCTGCCCAATGACGCACAGACGCGGATCTATCGTGACTTCATCCGCGATCTGCACAGCCACCTCGTCGCCACAGGCCACGACAACATCCGCTTCACCGCCGGCATGTCGCAGACGCGCTACACCGGCGCGCTGATTACGGTCGTCATCGCCGCCGCATTCTTCATCGTCACGCCGCTCGTCCTTACCTTCATCACCGGCGATCCGCATGCGCTGATCCTGATGGGCACGGGCGTATTCCTCGTCTGGCCATTCATGCGGCTCGTAAGCCATAATACGCCGCGGAACTACACGCCCGACGCGCTGCCCGATGAACTGATATCGTGAGTGGCTGTTGTCGTGAGCCATCAGCCGTTTTTGCGTTCAGTCCAGGGAGCTCGAATATGCCGAAAGCTTATTGGGTCACAGTTTACCGCTCGATTTCCGATCCGCAAAAGGTCGCGGCCTACGCCAAGCTCGCGCCGCCGGCGACACAGCCGTTCGGCGCCCGCTATATCGCGCGCAGCGCCGCCGTCGCCGCCTTCGAAGCGGGACAGAAAGAGCGCATCGTCATCTCGGAATTCCCGAGCGTCGAGAAAGCCATCGCCGCCTATCAGAGCCCTGCTTACCAAGAAGCGCTGAAAGCGCTCGGCGACGGCGCGGTGCGCGACATCCGCATCGTCGAAGCGACGGAATAGTCTTTAAAAACTTGCCGCGGCCTGCACGGGCGCTTCTTCGGTCTCGGCCGCCGCCGCGCGCGGGCGATGATCGAGCCGCAGCGTCAAGCAACACGCCGAGCCGCCGCTCTTTTGAAACACATCGAGCGGCGTTTCGACGACCGCATAGCCGCGCCGCTCGAGCTTGCCGCGCAGCGCATCGCCGCAACTCGACAGCACGATGGTGCGCCCGACACAGACGGCATTGGCGGCAAAGCGCGCCGCATCGGCCCCGTTGAGCGTAATGCGGTCGGCCGGCGCGACACGCTCGTGAATGGCCGCCAGCGCCACCGGCGTGAAGGCCTGCGGATAATAGATCACCCCGCCGCAGGGCAGCGCGCAGAACGCGGTATCGAGGTGATAGAACCGCGGATCGGCAAGCGGCAGCGCGATGCAGCGCATACCGAGCTGTTCCTCGATCACGCCCGCCGCGCGCGCGTCCGAGCGGAAGCCGCAGCCCATCCACAGCACGCCGCGGCGGACGTCATAGATGCAATCGCCGGCGCCTTCGAGCGTCACATCCACCGGCACGTGCACGATCTCGTCGATCAGCCCACGCGCCTTGAGCGCCGTAAATGCCGCGTCGAATACCGGCTCCTCGTTCTGCCGCTCGTCGTGACAGAACCGCGCCAGCACGGCTTTGCCGTCAAGCACGACGGCGGCGTTGGCAGTGAAGACGAGGTCGGGCAAATCCGGCTGCGGCTCGATCGTCTCGACCGCGGCGCCGAGGCCGATGAGGACCCGGCGCAGGCTGGTCCACTGCCGCTCGGCCTGCATGTGCAGAACGTCGGCGCCGCCGGCCCAGGCATTCGGATTCATCCAGGGATTGATGCTGTAGCTGACCGCAAAAAACCGCGGCGGGCACATCAGAAAGCGAGGCTGCGAGGGCGGCTGAGCGGGCGTCGCGCGGCTATCCATCTTTTGACGTTATCGTCCCAAATGTGAAGCGGTGTGAGAAGCGGCCGAATCAACGCGACTGCGGAATCCTACCATGAGAATCCGCCGTCCCCGCCTGTCTTCCACATTTCAGAAGCCAACTCGGCAGCCTGGGCGTCAGTAGCCGACGCGAGCAAAATGTTCGCGCAGCAGCGCGATATTGCGGCGATTGGCGCGGAAGAACACGTCGAAAGCGTCGCCCGCGACCGGCACTGCGCCGAAGGAGCCTTCAAGGAGCACGTTCATCACCATGCGCGCAAACAGAAATCTCGGCACGCCAAGCTTGTGCGCCTGGTAGAGCAGATAACACGATAGCGCCGAGGCGGCCGCGTCGCCGATACCGGGCACGAGCCGCAACAGCGATTCCACGCCGAAGCGCACATTGGTGCCCGGCAGAATGAACGCCGTGTCGAACGCGGTCGCAAGCATGTCGAGCCGGTCGAGCGCGGCACGGCGCGACTGCGCGTCATGGGGGCGCCGCGCCTGCGCATAACGCGAGGCCGCAAAGTCGCGGGCGCCGGCAAAGCCGGTGCCAAATCCGCGGAACCCGGCAGAGGCGGTACGGGTGAAACTCATAGCAATCGGTGTCCTTGCGCGGCGGTTCTTGTGCGATGGTCCTTGTGCGGCAAAAGGCCTGTTGCCCCTGCGGCCCCAAAAGTCTCAACGGCGGTCAAATGGTAATGGCGGGCGCGCGCGCAAGCGGTCGGCGTCAGATCCGTCATAAATATTATGTTGGAGCGCCGCCTAACCGTCGCCTTACCAAACAGGCAAAATGCCCGAAACCCGCATTGCCAAAGGAGTTCCGCCACTCTATATAGCCGCAATTCCGATTGAGCTGCCTTGCTGCTGCGCTTGGACTTAACTCCTGGCGGTATTCAAGACCACGCGAAATCCGGATTGAAGACCGTGCGAATGGTTTGCACGGCCGCAAACGAGTTTTGCGTCGTATAGGAGGCCATTATGGCTCAAGGTACCGTCAAGTTCTTCAACGCCCAAAAGGGCTACGGCTTCATCGTTCAAGACGGCGGCGGCCCGGACGTGTTCGTCCATATTTCCGCCGTCGAGCGCGCCGGCATGCGCACGCTGGTCGAAGGGCAGAAGCTGAGCTTCGACGTCGAGGCCGACCGCCGCAGCGGCAAGTCCGCCGCGACCAATCTCCAGGGCGCGTAACGTTAAGATGTTAACGTCACACCGGCGCCATAAAGGCGCCGGTGTTTGCATTTTATAAGCTGCCCGCGACCGACATGCCTGCTTTCTGATTCGCGCCGCTACCGCGTCCCGATCGGGTGCCTATTTAGGGAGCAACATCCGAAACGGCGAACTAAGGAGAATAACAATGCCACGGAAGCCGGGGTTGAATTCCGAATTCGTCATGTTCGACGTGGTCTACGAGGACGGCTCGCAGCGCTCCAATCGCAAAGTGCCGCGCGAGCTTCTTGGCGGACTCGACGGCGACAAACCAGCGCACGGCTTCCTGATCGAGCAGGACCGCGAGATCGCGGAAAAGTCCGGTAGGCCGGCATTGGCGATCAAGAGCATCATCCGCTCCGGCGCCAAGAAGAAAGACCGCGACTACGGCGAACGCCGCGTCGGCTGATTTTTCCCTTCGGATCCTGCTTGCTTTGCCTCCTGCTTTTCTTTGCCTCTCACTTTGTGGGACGTGAGATAAAGGCGGCGCTTTAGATTTTGCGCGTGTCCTTGTCGGCATGTCTTTGTCGGAAAACCGGCGACCACTTTTCCGGGACATGTTTTCCGAGACGTTGCTAAGCTTGCGCTCCTGCCAAAACGGAGGAGCCGCTGATGTCGCCACCGCAAATCCAGATTCTCAACCCAGAGGCCCTGGGCAAGCCGCTCGGACAATATTCGCAAATCACCCGCGTCAAAGCTTCGGAGTTCCTGTTCATCGCCGGTCAGATCGGCGCCGGCAAGGACGGCAAGACGCCCGCTGATTTCGAGGCGCAATGCGCGCTGGTGTTCGCCAATATCGGCACAGCCCTCGCCTCACAGGGCGCAAGCTTTGCCAACATCGTCGAGTTCACAACCTATCTCGTGCACTCGCAAGACATCGCCAAATTCATGGCCTACCGGACGCGGGAATTTCCCAACCTGTTTGCCAACGGCGCCTACCCGCCCAACACGCTGCTCATCATCGACCGCCTGGTGCAGGAGCAATTTCTGATCGAAGTGAGCGCGGTCGCGGCGCTATAAAACGCTTCATCCTCCCTGATGTCTCGGGGAGGATGAAAACCGCGCCACGCGTAGACTGGGCGCGCCGACTAGAACGGGCACTCCGCCTGGCCGGTACACATGGCGATCGTGAAAGCCTGCGCGCCCAATGGGCCGGCGCAAGCCGCAGCCTCGAGCGCTTCGTCGGCGATCTCGTAAATGAGGATGTCGGTCTCTCTCAGGTCAAGCTTTGATTCGGTCATAAGCGTCCCTCCCCGTTTGGTGTCCCAGCGCCCTCGTTGATTCAGGGCGGATTCGCAAGGTGAACCCTGTTGCCCACTGGCGCGCAAGTCAATCGGGTATTGTGACACGCGCGCCCCTCGCCTTCCCCGCGAAAGCAGGGAAGGCCGAAGCGTCCATGAAACAACCGAGCGATTTTGACGGAACGGAGCCGCCCGATATGGCTCTAGGCCGGATGCCGGTGGTGCAGCGCCTTATTGCGCATAAGGCGAGAAGCCTCGCGCCTTGGCCTCCGCGTAATAGCCCCGCGCATAAAGCGCGACCGCCCGGTTCTCGTCGCCGCCGGCGGCACGATAGGCGCCGGCGAGATAGCGCACCGCGTAAATCATGTTGGTCTGCGGATCGAGCAGTCCCGCGGCCGAGCCCGCATAGCCCATGGCGCGCGCGGTGCCGAGCTTGATCTGCATCAGGCCGTAATTGCCGGCATGGACCGCGCGCGGATTACCGCCGCTCTCGCGCTTGATGATGCGCGCGACAAGCGACGCCGGCACGCCCGCCTGCGCCGCGGCCATGGTTGCAGGCATGGCCGAGACGCCATCAGGCGCGCTCTGGCCGAAACTACCGAGGCCGAAGGCGGCATTGCTTGCTGCGATCGGCATCACATGATGCGCGGAAAAATGCGCATGCGAGATCCCGTGATGCTCTCTAGCTGAAACCTGACTCGAACAAACAAACGCTGAAACACCGGCGACGACAACCGGCGCCGCCAACACCGTGCAAAATTCCACCACCAAATTCGAACCTCGCATACCGTAACTCCGAATCAACGCCCCTCACGCGACGTTGTCACGGCCAAATCCGGCCTCGCTTCGGCCGTTCGGTGAGTCGGAGGTGGTGATCTTGTGGCGGCGGAACAATTACGAAAGCGCTCGAGAAAGCGTCAGGCAACGCAAGACAGCTTGAGAAGGAGCGGCCGCGGCCAACCAGATCGGCCGCGTCCGATTCAGAAAACAGCGTTTTTATCTCAACGCCCGGCTTCGACGCCGCCGCGCAGATAGTGCGTTCTGCCGTCCCGGCCATAGCCCGCTACATTGGCCGAACCATAGCCCGGCGCGTACGCATAAAGTCCGCTGCCATAAGGCGCGGGTGACGGATAGCCGGCACGTTCGCTGCTGGCGATGGTTCCGGTGGTATAGGCGCTCTGCGCCGATGCGGCGGTGGCCGCGCCAATCGTCGCACCGAGGGTGAGCGCCAGTGCGAGAGCGATTTGCTTTGTGATCATCATCACATGTTCCTTTCTTTTAAGCACGAAACCCGGCCAAGGGCCGGGGTTTCGTAGTTCGATATGTTCTTGCGCGTTAGCTTTGCGAGGAAATGCCGGCGCCGTGCGTCGCATCCTCGAAAGTGGCGGCATGAGCGAAAGCCGGGGCCGAGATCACGGCCAGAGCCAACGCAACGATTGCGATGAACTTCTTCATGGGACTTCTCCTGAAATTTATTTCCGTTTATGCGGCGAGAAAGCATCGCCGCATGGGAAGCAGATAGGCTGGACTCATGCTTTGATCATCGTGCTGCAGTGCAACACAGTGTTGCGCGAGGCTGAATAATAAAAACGTGAACAGCACTTGCGGGCGCAGCCGTCCCGGATTTGCCGCGCCTACGGCAAATTCATGAAGCCGCGCCCGGCTTAGATCTTACATGGCCGCGAGGCCGTCGCGGATCGCGGCCATGAAGCGCGCGAAAGTCGCCGCATCGCCGGGGCGCGGCTGCGCAAAGCCCCAGACCGGCTTCGGCCACAGCGGATCGTCTTTGCGCCGCGCGACGATGTGCAGGTGAAGCTGCGGCACCACATTGCCGATGGCGCCGACATTGATCTTGTCGCAACGCGTGACGTCTTTCAGCAGCGCCGACACCTGCACGATCTCGCGCATCAAGATCACTGTATCGCCGCCGAGGTCGGCGAGTTCGACGGCGCCGGCGCGGCGCGGCACCAGGACGAGCCACGGATAATCAACATCGTCGATCGCCAGCACGCGCGACAGCGGCAGATCGCCGACCGGCGACGTGTCGGCCAGCAGTTGCGGGTGCAGGGACCAGGCAGTTTCGGACATTGAGCATGCGTGCCCTTGCCCAAGTTACGTGTCAATTCCCGTAGTCGGTGAAAGCACCGCTGACGTGGGCGCGCCGCGGCTCGCCTGGGCGGGATAACTTCTTGTCAGCGCGGCGCGCAGCTTTGCGCGAAAGAAGCGCGCGCCTTCACGAAATCCGCCGTATTCATCTTGTCGTCCTCGATAAGATCGGTCATCGCGCTAGCCAGATCGTCACAGGCGCGGCGATCGGGCGCGGCGGCTGGTTGCGCCGGCTGCGCGGGCGCGGCAGGACCGCAGGTGTTCACGACAGTCGCAAAGGTCTCGCGATAGAGCGCGGTATTGTCCATCTTGCCGTCGAGCAGCGATACGAGGCCGTTGACGGCTTCGTGGCAGGACGCAGGGCTCGCGCGCTGTGCTGCAAAAGTGGCGGTTGTGGCCGCGATCGTTACGGTTGCCGTGGCCGCTGTCGCGATGAGGTAAAGCTGGCGCATGGCCGAGCCTCTTATTATGACTGAGCCTATTGGTCACCAAAAAATGCAGGACAGGTTCATGAAGCTCGCCGTGCCCGACATGATATCCAATTCCTATTTTCCGGTCGAGGCTGCGGTCGAGCTTGGCTTCTTCAAGGCCGAGGGGCTCGATGTCGAGCTCGAACTGATCTTTCCGGTCGACAAATGCTATGCGGCGCTGCGCGACGGCGCGGTTGATTTTGTCGGCGGCTCGGCGCATTCGGCGCTGGCGGCATTTCCGCGCTTCCAAGGCGCAAAGCTCATCTGCGCGCAGGCCCAGGGCATGTATTGGTTTCTCATCATGCATGCCGATCTCGGCGCCAAGCGCGGCGACGTTGCCGCCGTCAAAGGCAAGCGCATTGGGGCTGCGCCCTGGGTCGATATGGGCTTGCGCGAGCTTCTGGTTGAGGCCGGCATCGATTTGCAACGCGATGGCGTCACCATTGCACCGGTGCCGGGCGCGGTCGGCGCCGGCGTCAATTTCGGGCTCACCGCGGCCAAGGCGCTGGAAGACCGCAAGATCGATGGCTTCTGGGCGAACGGCATGGGCGCCGAAGTCGCGCTGCGCCGCGGCGTCGGCACCATGGTGCTCGACATCCGCCGCGGCGACGGGCCGAAGGCCTGCTTCAACTATACCGCGGCGACCGTCGCCACGAGCGACGCACTGATCGCACGCGCGCCGGACGCGGCGGCCGCGGCGGTGCGCGCTGTGGCGAAGACGCAAGCAGCATTGAAGGCGGATGTGACGCAGGCAAAAAAAGTCGGCGACAAACTGTTCCCGCCGTCGGAAGCCGCATTGATTACCGACCTGATCCGCCGCGATTTGCCCTATTACGACGCGACGCTATCGCGGGATTTTGTCGCCGGCATGAGCGCGTTTGCCCGCAAGCAAAACATTCTCGACAGCGATCTCGCCTACGAGAATGTCGTCGCTACACAATTCAGTTCGCTGTGGAAGGCGTAACGCTTATTTGACCGAAGATTTGAGGCGCTCGTCCGGCGGCGCGATCTCGGTGACGAGGTCGTTGATCAGCTTCTTCTTTGGCAGCGGCAAAACCTGCATCTCGCCCTCGTGAAGGCGTGTGGTGCAGGCATATTCGACCGCGCCGTCGATCAGCATCATGCATTCCTTGCAGGCATTGGCATTGATGCAGGAGAAGCGGAATGCGAGCGTCGGGTCGAAATGGCTGCGGATATAGCGCAAGCCGTCGAGCACGGTCTGGCCGGCAACGAAGGGCACGTCGAAGCGCTCGACCCGGTGCGGCTCGTTGACGGCGCCGCGCTGGATAAGAAGGGTCGCGTTCATACCGGAACGCTCGCCAGTTTCTGTGCCTGCGGCACGGCCGCTTTCGACGACAGAGCGAGCTTGCCATCGCGCAGATCGATCATCTGATTGAACGTGAAGCGCGGGTCCATGCCCGGAAAATCCTCGCGCTGATGCGCGCCGCGGCTTTCCTGCCGCGCCAAGGCGGCCAGGCACACGCTTCTGGCAACGAGCGTCATGTTGCGCAGGTCGAGCCAGTCGACCAGCACAGAGTCGGATGGCTCGCCCGAGGACATCGGATCGCCCGCGATGGCCTGAGCGATACGGTCGATCTCGGCAAGCGCCGCGTTCAACGTCGCCGCAGTGCGGAACGGTCCGACCTTCTCGGTCATCACCGCCTGCAGATCGACGATCAGGCCGGCCGGGTTCGCCGCGATCTTTGTGCTGCGCCGTTGCAGCAGATTGACCGCAGGAGCCGAAACACGCGAGGTCCAGCGCTGCTTGTTCGCCATCCGCGCGGCGGTCGCGGCGCTCTTACCGGCGCGGGCGCCGAATACCAAGGCTTCGGTGATCGCGTTGCCGGAGAGCCGCGTCGCGCCATTGGCGCCGCCGACGGCTTCACCGGCGGCGAACAGATGAGGCACGGCTGTCTCGAAGCGCGTGTCCACTTTCACGCCGCCCATGTGATAGTGCGCGATCGGCGAGACTTCGATCGGCTGCTTGGTCAGATCGATGCCGTTGGCGGCGAGCGTGTCGATCACCGGCCCGAAATTGCGGCGCAGTTCAGCTTCAGGCACATGCTGGAAACTCAGATAGGCGCCGCCGGCGGGACTGCCGCGCCCGGCTTCGACTTCTTTTAAGATGGCGTAGGTCGCGAGATCGCGCGTCAGCACATAAGTGCCGTCATTGCGCCCGTTGGCCGCGGCGTAATTCTGCTCGAATTCCTGCATCTGCCCGTTGAGCAATTTGCCGCCGAGCTTGTAGCGGAACGGATCCCACATGATCGGATCGAGCCCGACCAGACGCGGCGCCAGATGCCCGATCGGGAAGAACTGCACGAATTCCATGTCGATCAACTGCGCGCCGGCACGCAGCGCCAGCGCATAGCCGTCGCCGCCCATGTTCAGCGAGGCGCTGTTGCGGCGATAAAGCCGCGTCAGGCCGCCGGTCGCGATCACCACGGCCTTGGCCGAGATCGTCACCACGTCGCCCGTCTGCATGTGCACGGCGGTGGCGCCGCAAGCGACGCCATCCTCAAGCGCAATGTCGACGATAAGAAGATCGCCGATACGGCGGATCGCCGGCTGACTCTGCATCTGATGCCGCAGCGTCTTCGACACGGCCGGGCCGGTACTCAGGAAGTCGACATAGACGCAACGCGGCCGGTCGTGGCCCGGCGCATGCGCCTGCTTGATATGGCCGTCCTCGCGCGCCCAGCCGACGTGCCAGGAATCCATTTCGAGAATGCGCGTCGTCCCGTCTTCGCACAGGATCGTCGACAAGCTTTCGTCGCACAGGCCGTAGCCGGCGGTGAGCGTGTCGGCGAGGTGATATCGCCAGTTGTCCGGCGTCTGCTGGCCGATCGCAGCCGCGACCGTCATCATCGCCATGACAGTACCGCCGCCGCGGCCGATCAGGCTGCGGTCGGCGAGAATGACCGAGGCGCCGCCCTTCGCCGCCTCCAGCGCCGCATACATGCCGGCGCCGCCGGCGCCGACCACCAGGACATCGGTTTCAAGTTCGATCACGCGAGAAACTCACTTCTGATTTTGCCGGCTGTCGTCCATCGCACGGATCCGGCTTTGGAAGAACCGATGCAAACGCATGCGGCGGATGCGTCATGGCGGGCATGGCCATCTAGCAACGGCCGTCCAACAGCCGTCATGCCGGCGATCGCAAAAAGCTCCGTTCACCGCCCAATCCCGCCTGAGCGAGGACGCGTCGACAGACTATCAGTTGTCCAAGAAGCTGCGCAGCTTGCGGCTGCGCGACGGGTGCTTGAGCTTGCGCAGCGCCTTGGCCTCGATCTGGCGGATGCGCTCGCGGGTCACCGAGAACTGCTGACCGACTTCTTCCAGCGTGTGGTCGGTGTTCATGCCGATGCCGAACCGCATGCGCAGCACCCGCTCTTCGCGCGGCGTGAGCGAGGCGAGCACCCGGGTCGTGGTCTCGCGCAGGTTCGACTGGATCGCGGCATCGATCGGCAGGATCGCGTTCTTGTCCTCGATGAAATCGCCGAGATGCGAATCCTCTTCGTCGCCGATCGGCGTTTCAAGCGAAAGCGGCTCTTTGGCGATCTTGAGGACCTTGCGCACCTTCTCGAGCGGCATGCCGAGCTTCTCGGCGAGCTCTTCCGGCGTCGGCTCGCGGCCGATCTCATTGAGCATCTGCCGCGAGGTGCGCACGATCTTGTTGATGGTCTCGATCATGTGCACCGGAATGCGGATGGTGCGCGCCTGATCGGCGATTGAGCGGGTGATCGCCTGCCGGATCCACCACGTCGCATAGGTCGAGAACTTGTAGCCGCGGCGGTATTCGAACTTGTCCACCGCCTTCATGAGACCGATATTGCCTTCCTGGATCAGGTCGAGGAATTGCAGACCGCGATTGGTGTATTTCTTGGCGATGGAGATGACGAGGCGGAGATTGGCTTCGACCATTTCCTTCTTGGCCTGGCGCGCTTCGCGCTCGCCCTTCTGCACCATATGCACGATCTTGCGGAACTCGCCGATCTCGAGGCCGGTTTCCGAGGCAAGCGTGTGAATATGGGTGCGCAATTCCTTGATGCGCTCCTTGTCGCGGGCGACGAAATTCTTCCAGCCCCTGGCGGAGAGTTTCGACACGCGATTGAGCCAGCGCGGATCGAGCTCGGAACCCTGATAGTTTTTCAGGAATTCCTCGCGCGCGACGCCGTGGCTTTCCGACAGCCGCATCAGCCGGCCTTCATGGCCGACCAGCCGCTTGTTGATGTCGTAAAGCTGCTCGACCAGAGCATCGATGCGCGCTTGGTTGAGGCGGAGCGACTTCACCTCCTGGATGACGTCGTCCTTGAGCTTCTTCGACTTGCGCTCCTGCGCCGGCGACAGCGTCTCGTTCTTGAGCTTGCCCTGGATGTCGAGCTCTTGCAGGCGGCGCAGCCGCTTGAAAGCATCGGCAATGTTGTCGAACGTCTCGAGCACTTTCGGCTTGAGCTCGGCCTCGATCGCGGCGAGCGACATCGAATTCTCGAGATCGTCCTCGTCCAAGTCGTTGTCGGCGATGGCGGCCTCTTCGCCAGGGTCCGCGCCCTCGCCGGCGACCGCGCCGCCGCCCGGCGCATTACCGCCGGCGCCGGTCATGTTTCCCGACATGGGCTTGAACGGTGTTGCCGCAGGCGGCGCCGACGGCGGTGCAACGGCTTGCATCGGCTGCCCCGGGAAACCCGGCGCGCCGGGCGCGCCGCCGTTAACGCCCGGCGCATTCGGATCGCCCGGCACCGCCGGCGCCTGTTTGGCGTCGGGGCCGGCATAGGTCGCTTCGAGATCGATAATGTCGCGGAGGAACACCTTTCCTTCGTTCAATTCGTCGCGCCAGATGATGACGGCTTGGAAGGTCAGCGGGCTTTCGCAGAGCCCTGCGATCATCGCCTCGCGGCCGGCCTCGATGCGCTTGGCGATGGCGATTTCGCCCTCGCGCGAGAGCAGCTCGACCGATCCCATTTCCCGCAGATACATGCGCACCGGATCGTCGGTCCGCTCGGCCGGCTCCTTGGCCTCCGACTTGGCGAGCGGCTTGGCGGTGACTTCGACGATCTCGCCGGATTCCGATTCTTCTTCCTCGGGTTCCTCGCGGCCTTCCTCGTCGTCGTTCTCGGCTTCCTCGTTCTCGACGACGTTGATGCCCATCTCGTTCATCATCGCCAGAATGTCTTCGATCTTCTCCGAGGTGACTTCCTCGGAGGGCATGACGGCATTGAGCTGTTCGTAAGTGACGTAACCGCGCTTCTTTGCCGACTTGATCATCTTCTTGACGGCGGCGTCGGAGAGGTCGAGCAGCGGCAGCGGAGCGTCCGGCGTTTCCGGGGCGTCCTTCTCCGGGGTATCGGAATCCTTCGGCGGGGCCGCCTTAGCTTTGGCTGGAACCGTTTTGGTGGCCGCGCTCTTGCTTGCCATAATTCTCTTCTCCAACTGCCCGACCATTGCGCGCTTCCGTCGGCGCGGCCCGGGTTTCATGGTCCCCTACCCTATGGCGTATGAATCGATACGCCTTAAGGGCACAAGAACCGGATCGAACCCGACGCTCGGACCGAACCAAGCCCGAAGGCTCAAGCCCGAATCCCCCATCAAGTCCTTGTTGTTGGGCCACTGGCCTCGTCCGCTAGGGTGTTTTCCTAGCGGATGGGCGCATGGCCGAAAAGGGCCGCGCCAGCGAGGGGGATATCCCCAGCCGGCACCGCCCGAATCGAGGCCAAATGTGTCGGAACTCCGTTAAGCTCCGACTAACCCTAAAAACCGGCGAGAGCGACCTCTTATTCCCTCAACCGGCCGTCGTCCAGCGCAGCACAGGCCTAACGCCGAAATCCCGTCCCGGTGTCCCGGGCCGGAATAACGCGGGCGCTACTCCGTTACTCCCGCACGCTGTTACAGCGATTTCGCCGCCCGGCCCGATGACGCACCAAAGCCCTCGATCAGGGCTTCGGTTCCCTCCAGCGTGGACAGCCTGGATTTGACGTCGCGAAGCCGCGCATAGTTTGTCTCGGTCGTATCCTGCCCGAGCGCAGCCTCGGCGTCTCTCAGCTCCCTAGTTAGGGAATGCCATTGCGTATGCAAGGCAAGAAGCTGCTTCCAGGTCAGCAAAACATCGGATTCTGCTGCGTCCGGCCCTGCGCCCCAGACCGATCGCGTGGTGATGGTGCGACCGATTCGGTCGAGGAGTTCAGTGAAGCCCCGCTTACCGAGTTCGGCGGCGAGCGCCACCCGCTCGGCCACGCTGGCATGTTCGGGGTCCTGCCCTGAATTGTGCACGAAATCGTCGGCGAAATGGTGGGCGAAGACGTCGATCAGCGCGCCTTTGAGCTTTTGAGTGTCGGCATGGCGGAATTCCGCGGCGGCGAATTCCTCAAGATGATCGTGCAGCAGCCAAGGATAATTGATCGCGGTCAGCAGGATAAGCGCCTCGCGGCGCGGGATCGCGGCGCGATGGCCGCGATGCAGCGGGCTTACGGCGAGATGCGGGCTTGCCGCGACATAGGCTTCATCTTGATGACCCAGTTGTAAGGCGCCGAATCGAGTTGCAGCGGCGCTGCGCCGGCCGCTTTCGCCGAAGCTTCTTTGGCCAAAGTCCCGCTGGCCGAAAGATCTCTGGCCGAAAGATTTCTGATTGTAGCCGCCAGGCCGCGACGAAACATTGATCGGTGCGAACAGCTGGCGCAGCCGGCCGGAAAAATCCTGTCGATAGTAGCGGCGCACCGTCTCGTCGGTGATGCTTGCCGTCACTTCGTTGATGCGCGCTTCGAACGCGGCGCGGCGCTCGGGCGTATCGAACGGGCCAGCCTCGCTTTCGCGCGTCCACAGCACCTGCGCTAGCGGCCGGGCGCCGCCGAGCACGTCTTCGATGGCGTCGCGGCCGCCGGAGCGGGCGAGATCGTCAGGATCCTGTCCGTCGGGAAGACTTGCGAATTTTATGCTCTTGCCGGGCTTGAGGAACGGCAGCGCCAGATCGACCGCGCGATAGGCCGCGCGTCGCCCGGCACCGTCGCCGTCGAAACACAGGATCGGCTCGTCAGCCAGCCGCCACATCAGGCCGAGTTGATCCGCTGTCAGCGCGGTGCCGAGCGGCGCCACCGTCGCCTCGAAACCGGCGGTGACCATGGCGATGACATCGACATAGCCTTCGACCGCGATGACCGGCGCGCCGTCATGCGCGGCCTTGCGCGCGGCGGCGATGTTGTAGAGCGTTCCGCCTTTGTGAAAGAGCGTCGTCTCCGGCGAGTTCAGATATTTCGCCGCGACATCTTTCTCGAGCGCACGGCCGCCGAAAGCGATAACGCGGCCGCGCCAATCGCTGATCGGAAACATCACGCGGTCGCGGAAACGATCATAAGGAACCGAAATATCTTCGCCGGCGACGAGGAGACCGGCCTCGATCATATCTTCGACCGGGATTTTCGCCGCGCCGAGATGCTCTTTCAACGCATATTGATCGGGCACCGCATAGCCGAGCCGGAATTTCAGCTGCGTCGCGGCGGAAAGGCCGCGGTCGAGCAGATAACCGCGGCCGCGGGCGCCTTGTCTCGACGCAAGCGTCGATTGGAAGAATCCTGCAGCGAGCTCGACAATGTCGTGGAGCGTCTTCCGGCGCTCCTCCTGCGCCTGCGCCTCGCGCGTCATCACCGGGAGCGGCACGCCTGCCTGACCCGCCAGCCGCTCGACGGCTTCCGGAAAGCTCATGCCTTCCGTGAGCATCAGAAAGTCGAAAATGTTGCCGTTCTTGCCCGAGGAGAAGTCGAACCACATCGCCTTCTGGTCATTGACGAAGAACGACGGCGTCTTTTCCTGGTTGAAGGGCGACAGCCCTTTCCACTCCCGACCCGCTTTGCGCAATTTCACGCGCCGGCCCACGACTTCCGAAACCGGAAGCCGCGCGCGCAGCTCATCGAGAAATTGCGGCGTGAATCGCATGGTGATTCGCAAGGGTAGCGGGGCGGTGGCGCGAAGATAGGGCCGCCCGCCCGGGCCGCAAGCCCGGCGCAGCTTGTCCCGGTTATCCACAGCCGAATTTAGGCCTTTTTACCCCGGCTGTTCCGCTTGGGCCGGCTTTTAGGAATTGGCTTCTTCGCCCGCCGCCGCTTGCGCTGCCGGACCGGCGCAATTTCCGAGGCGGTCGCATCATAGGTGCGGCGTTCCGGCGCCGGCTCGCAGCCCTCGAAATCGTATTCGTCGAAGACGGTTTCCATCACCGCATAAGGCGGGCCGTTATACCAGCTCGGATCGTCGTCGTGATTGAGCCTGATGGCGGCAATGGTGCGCTTGCCGACATCGGTGCAGCGCCAGCGGCCGGCCGCGGTCAGAAACTCGCAACCGATCTGAAAGTCCTTGCGCTTCATCGGCGGCAGATTGCCGCTCCAGATTTGCACGACGGACTTTCGTTTTTGTTTGCGCCTGGCTTTACGCTTTTTGGCCATCGGACGCTTTGTTGCAGAGTCGCGCCGCGATGGGAACGCTCAAATACCAACGGTCAATCGCAAACGATCAATCGGCGCCACTCAATTTTTGGGCCCATCAATTTTCGGGGCCCATGCCGGCCTGCTTGACCACCTGCTCCGCCACCACGCGATCCTCTTCGATCTGTTTGGCGAATTCGTCGGGCGTGTCGGTGGCGCCGACGAGGCTCCTGTCCGTCAATTGCTTCTGCGCAAAATCCGGATCGGCGACGATCGCGGCGACTTCCTTGGCGATGCGGTCGACGATCGGCCGCGGCGTGCCGGCCGGCGCGAACAGGCCGTACCAGCCGCGCGACGGCGGGCCGTTATAGCCGATCTCCTTCAAGGTCGGCACTTTGGGGAAGTTCGGCGAGTGGATGTTGTTGAGCATCACCAGCGAGGTCATCGTGCCGGCCTTGATCTGGCCGATGACATTGCCCTCGCCGAACAAGCCGATCGGCGTCGAGCCGCTCAAGATCGAATTCACCGCCTCGCCGCCGCCCTTGAACGGCACCCGCACCCAGTCCGCGCCGCGCTCCCGCTTCAGCGTTTCCATAAAGAGCACCATCGGCGCGCCGGGCGTCGTATAGGACAAAGTGCCGGACCTTGCCTTCGACAGCGCGACGAGCTCGTCGACGTTCTTCACTTTCAGATCGGAATTGACCACGAGCACGTGCAGCAGATCGAACAATTTGGTGATCGGCTGCAAGCCGTGCACCGGGTCGAACGGCATGTCCTTGATCAGGAACTGATTATAGATCATCGGATCGGCATTGATGATGCAGATCGTGTAGCCGTCCGGCGCCGAATCCTGGCACGCCCGCGCGCCGACATTCTGCATGCCGCCCGGCCGGTTCTCGATCACGAGCGGCTTGCCGAGTTTCGGCCCGAGCTTTTCCGCAAGCGCGCGCATGAAGACATCGCTGATCCCGCCGGGACTCGTCGTCGTCAGCACGCGGATCGGGCGATCCGGCCAATCGTCCGCCGCGGCGCCGAACACGGGCACGAGCGTGGCAATGCAAGCTGCGATCAAAAACCAGGATATGCGGCGCACGGACGTTCTCCCTTTTGCTATTGGCGGCGAGCTTAGCATTCTTTGTTCTCGCCGCGCCTTGAGACGCTTCGGTTGAGCTGCGGTGCTTTGTCCCGTTGTTCAATTCACCCGATCGCCGTCGGCGGTGAAGCCGAACAGCCGCTGCACCCGATAATAGCGCGCCGAGCGCGGCTGGGTGACGCCCCATTGGTCGGAGCGGCCGGGCGCGTATTTCCAGTAGCTCGACGGCCGCGGCTGGTAACTGTCGTCGATCTGCAGCACCTCGGCGGCGTATTCGAGCGGCACTTCGTCGGGCCCGCAAAAATAGGCGAAGACGTTATCGCCCGGGCCGTGCCGGCCCGGGCCCCATTCGATCGGATAGCCGTTGTCCTTCATCCGTCCCATGCCGCGCATCACCGAATCGAATTCCGGCATTTCGAATGCGACGTGATTGAGCGTGGGCAGATTGGTCTTCGCCAGGACGATCGAGGAGTGGTCGGTATTGTCGCAATGCAGGAACCACAGCGGCGCATTGTCGTCGACGACGCGAAAGCCGAGCACCGCTGTGAAAAATTTCAGGCTGGCGTCGAAATCGCGCGTGTTGAGATTGACATGCACGATCTTGCGCGGCCGGTCCGGCTCGTCCGCGGCGTCGGCCTGATCTGAGGCCTCGCAGACAAAAGCGAGATTGCGGCCGTCGGGATCCTTGCAGCCGAAGCCGTAACCGCCGCCGCCGAGCGCCACCGGACCAAGTGTACTCGGCTTGCTGCCGGCCGCTGCGACCGCCTTGTGCAGCGCGCCGATGGCTTCGCGATCGGCGACGTCGAACACGAGGCGGACCACTGCAGGCTGCGCACCGATATGCAGGCCGAGGAGATGGTGATAGCCGGCCGTGCCGCGGAAGAAGCGCGCGGCATTTCGCGTCTCGACCGGCTTAAGCATCCATACGTTTTCGTAAAAGAGCGCAGCTTCCTCGATATTGGTGGTGGCAAGCTCGACGCTGCGCACGCCGCGAATGAGACAAGACGGCATTTCGGTTTCTTCCCTATTCCAACTTCAGGCAATGAGCGCGCGAAACGCCGCTGCAGGCGAGGCTAAAGGCCGCGCAGAATGTCCGCTTTCGCCGTCGATGGCAATTGGCAGCCGGACCGAGGATCGCGGTCACACAGGCGTCATCCAAAACAATAAGCTGCAATTTTCCAAGGATATAGGGCCGATGAATTTCGCTCAGCGATTCACGTTTTTGTTCGCGGCGCCGACTTTCGAATCCGAGGATCTCGAAGGCTTGCGCGTGCAACAGATCATCGCCGCGATCCAGCGGCTCGGCTTTCAGGTCGTGCGGGCGCCGCGGATCGAGGACGCCGAACTCGCGGTGCAGACCGACGCCGCGATCGGCTGCCTGGTGGTCGACTGGGGCAAGAAAGGACTCGAAGGCAAATCAGCCTCCCTCATCAATCTGATGCGCCGGCGCGGCCTCGAAATGCCGATCATGCTTTTGGTGCGCCGCCGCCGCTTCGAGGACGTGCCGGTGGAAGTGCTCGACTTCATCGACGGCTATGTCTTCCTCGCCGAAGAGACGCCGGAATTCATCGCGCGCAATCTGGTCAGTCGGCTCACGCAATATGCCGAGACTTTGAAGACGCCGTTCTTCGGTGCGCTGGTCGACTATGCCGAAGAGGGCAATCAATTGTGGACCTGTCCGGGCCACAATGGCGGCGTCTTCTACAGCCGAAGCCCGATCGGCCGCATCTTCATGGAGCATCTCGGCGAAGCGGTGTTCCGCGACGACATCGACAATTCGGTGCTCGAGCTCGGCGACCTGCTCACCCATGAAGGCCCGGCGCTCGCCGCGCAAAAAGAAGCTGCCGAGATCTTCGGCGCCGAGCGAACCTATTTCGTGCTCAACGGCACGTCGGCATCGAACAAGATCGCGCTGGGCGCGCTGATCGCCGAGGACGATCTCGTCTTGTTCGATCGCAACAATCACAAGGCCGCGCATCACGGCGCGCTCCTTCTCGGCGGCGGCATTCCGATCTATCTGCCGACCGGGCGAAACGCCTATGGCTTAATCGGCCCGATCGCGCCGGAAGCCTTGAATGAAAAGGCGATCCGCGAAGCGATCCGCACCAATCCGCTGGTGAAAGATCCGGAGGCCTGGAAGCGCGAGCGGCCGTTCCGCGCCGCCGTCATCGAGCAATGCACCTATGACGGCACGATCTATGACGCGCGGCATATTCTCGCCGCCATCGGCCCGCTCTGCGATTACATCTTATTCGACGAAGCCTGGGCCGGCTTCATGAAGTTTCATCCGATCTATGCCGGCCGTTTCGCCATGGGGCTGCACGACCTTGCCGACGGCGCGCCCGGCATCATCGCGACGCAATCGACCCACAAGCAGCTCGCGAGCTTCTCGCAGGCCTCACAGATCCACATCAAGGACAATCACATCCGCGGCCAGCGCCGCCGCGTCGAGCACCGCCGCTTCAACGAGAGCTTTTTGCAGCACGCCTCGACCTCGCCGTTTTACCCACTCTTCGCTTCGTTGGATGTCGGCGCCCAGATGATGAAAGGCCGCTCCGGCGAAGTCTTATGGGACGACACGATCCGGCTCGGCATCGAGCTGCGCAAGAAATTGCGCGCGGTGCGTCAGGAATTCGAACGGCGCGAGCAGGACCCGGCGCGCCGCTGGTTCTTCGATCCTTTCGTGCCGGATCGGGTGCGGCTCGCCGATGCCGCACAGGAAGGCGGTGTGCATGAAGTGCCATGGGAAAGCATCGCCACCGATGCGCTCGCCAGCAATGCCAAGTTCTGGGAATTCCTGCCCGGCGCGCCGTGGCACGGCTTCACCGATGTGCTCCCCGGCTTCGCGATAACCGATCCGAACAAGCTCACTCTGCTCACACCGGGCTTCAATCGCTCAACCGGCGAATACGAAACCCACGGCATCCCGGCGCCGGTCGTGTCGCAATATCTGCGCGAGAACCGCGTCGTGCCGGAAAAGAACGATCTCAATTCATTGTTGTTCCTGCTGACGCCTGGCGTCGAGGCGAGCAAGGCGGGAACGCTGGTCAGCGCGCTCGTTGCTTTCAAGCGGCTGTATGATGACAACGCGCTCCTCGACTATGCCATTCCGGAATTCGTCAAAACGCGGCCGAAGCGCTATCGCGGCGTGCGGCTGCGCGACCTGTGCCAGGACATGCACGCCTTCTTTCGCACCGAGAACGTCAGCGCGCTGCAACGCGCGCAGTTTCTCGCCAAACATCTTCCCGAGCCGGCGCTGCCGCCTTACGAGGCGGCGCGCGCGCTCACGCGCAACAATGTCGATTACCTGCCGATCGATGAGGTCGACGGCCGGATTGCGACGACGCTATTCGTGGTCTATCCGCCGGGCATCGCCACCATCGTTCCCGGCGAGCGGCTCGGCGGCCGCGCCAAGCCGATGATCGATTATCTCAAGGCCTTCGAAAAAAGCAGCAATCTGTTTCCCGGCTTTGAAAGCGAAATCCAGGGCGTCTATCGCGAGACCGATGCGTCGGGCGCGATCCGGTTCTATACTTACGTGGTCCGCGAGTGATTTTCGCCGACCGTCACCGTCGCTTAAAACGTCACCCGAAACGCCGTCTATGAACGTCAATTCGCCGGCCGTCACCATTCGCGCTTCGAAAGACGAAGACGTCGAAGCGATGCTTGCGATTTATCGCCATCATATCGCCCGCGGCGTTGATCCTTCGCTGATGCACGACGCCGAAATGCCGGATCCGGACGACATCAAGAAGCGCAGGCGTACCATGCGCAAGCGCCAGATCCCGCATCTCGTCGCCGAGATCGGCGGCACGGTCGTCGGCTATGCCTATGCGGTGCTGTTTCGCAAACGGCCGGCTTACCGCTACACCCTCAAGCACTCGATCTATGTGCATCCCGATCACGTGAATGCCGGCATCGGCCGCGTGCTGCTGCCGGCCTTGATCGATGCCTGCGCCGCGGCGGGATACCGGCAAATGATCGGCTATATCGACGCCGCCAACACGCCGTCGCTCAAGCTGCATCAGTCCTGCGGATTTAAAGAAGTCGGCTATCTGCCATCGGTCGGCTACAAATTCGGGCGCTGGACCAATGTCGTCATGGTGCAGCGCTCGCTCGGCGCCGGCGGCACGACGTCGCCGGATGTGTGGCTCTCGGCCGACCACGGCGTGTCGTGATGCGCCAATTGCTCGGAGGCCCCGCTCCGGCTTATCGGCTCACAGATCGAATCCGCGCCGGCGTTCGACAGCGCGGTCGCAATAGACAGACCGTGGCGCAAAGCGCATCTGCGCCTTTTCCATGTGCGCCGCATAGAGTCGCTGCAGCGCCGCCATGAACAGCGGTCCGATCTTGCCGATAGCCAGTGCGGCGGCTCCACCGAGTGTTGATTTGTTGGTCATGTTTGTCTCCTGAAGGCAAAGCAATGCGATGCCCAGAGCGGCTTTTCAGCTCCGGCATTTTGTTGGAGCACGATCTTTTCTGGAAAAACCGTCTTCAGCTTTCAGATCACGCCGAAAGGCGGACTATTCCCGGATCATGCAGCAGACGGTAAATATTGCGACCGCCCTGCGTTTTAACCGCTGAATCGGCGAACAGACCGTTCAACGAGAACGAATAATCACTTGACCGATTTCCCAACAAGGCCCGGCGACCGTGGGGCTCTAGGCATTCTTCATTCCGAACGAACAGTCCCTTTCCCAAGTTCGCAGTTAAACATCGCGAACGCCGCAATAACTCCTGGGCGACAAGGCAGCAGCCTGTCCGCATTTCAGGAGGTCAATCATGGTTAGGATGTCAAAGCTGACACTCGTTGCCGCGCTGCTGGCAGTGAGCGTTGCGTCGCCGGCACTCGCACAGTCGTTCAACCCGCGCGATGGAACAGGCAATGTCATGCCGTTGCAATATCAGGGTACTGACGGCGGCCGGACGGCTTGGACTTCGACGCCCCGAAACGAACAAGCCAACGTGCAGGTCGCGGCGCGCAAGAGCAATTCTCAACAAGTCGCTGCCCGTCACGGCGGCGCGGTGCAAAGAATTGCCGGCCATCGGCTGGCGCACCGCGGCGCCGCGTAACGCGACGATCACGCTGCGTAGCCCAGAACCCGGCCTCATAAGCCGGGTTTTGCTTGTGTGTCGCCTGGATTGGGAGCGAACTGGAGGTGGATGCTAGCCGCCGCCCAGCATTTTCTTCACCAGCGCGCCGGCTTTGCCGAAATCCATCTGGCCGGAGAAGCGCTGCTTCAGCGCCGCCATGGTGCGGCCCATGTCTTTGAGCGTTGCGGCCTCGAGCTCTTTGATCAGCGCCGAGATTGCGGTTGCGGCCTCGATGTCCGACATCTGCTTGGGCAGATATTTGGTGATGATCTCGATCTCGCCGCGCTCCTTGGCGGCGAGTTCGCCGCGGCCAGCCTTCTCGTAAATATCGAGCGATTCCTGACGCTGCTTCACCATCTTCTGCATGACGTCGACGATTTCGGCATCGCCGAGCTTGAGTCGTTCGGGGCCGCTCGTCTCGCGCGCCAGGATGGCAGCACTGATCAGTCGCAGCGTCGAAACCCGCAATTCATCGCGGGCCTTCATCGCTTCCTTGGTGTCGTTGCTGATGGTTTCGCGCAGCACGTCAAACCTCGCTCTATTGGGAACCCGATCCGCCGGTCCGGCGCGGACGCGAAAATACGGCCTTTTGCCGACTTATTCACTTGGCTTTTCACTTCTGCCTTTGCCGCTTTGACGCGGCGGTAAGTGCGGTCTATCTAGGCCGCTCATGACCCATGAACAAGACGAATCCGGCTGGTCGGAGCCCACTCCGACCGCAGTATTGGTCCTCGCCGACGGCACGGTGCTCGAAGGTTTCGGGCTCGGTGCCACCGGCCACGCCGTGGGTGAAGTCTGTTTCAACACGGCGATGAGCGGCTATCAGGAGGTACTCACCGATCCCTCCTATGCCGGGCAGATCATCACCTTCACATTCCCTCATATCGGCAATGTCGGCACCAACGAAGAGGACATCGAGACCGTCAATCTCGCAGCGACGCCCGGCGCGCGCGGCGTGGTGCTGCATTCCGCCATCACCCAGCCGTCGAATTATCGCGCCACGCGCCATCTCGACGCCTGGCTGAAAAGCCGCGGCGTCGTCGGGCTTGCCGGCATCGATACCCGCGCGCTGACTGCGCTCATTCGCGAAAAAGGCATGCCGAATGCCGTCATCGCGCACGAGCCGTCGGGACGATTCGATTTGGACATGCTCAAGCGCGAGGCGAAGGCCTGGCCGGGCCTGGTCGGCATGGACCTCGTGCCGATGGTGACGACAGGCCAGCGGTTCACGTGGGACGAGACGCCCTGGCAATGGGACAAAGGTTACGGCCGCCAGACCGAAACCGAATTTCACGTCGTCGCCATCGACTACGGCATCAAGCGCAACATTTTGCGCCAGCTCGCCGGCCATAAGTGCAAGGTCACCGTGGTGCCGGCGACGACGTCGGCCGCGGACATAATGGCGCTGAAGCCCGACGGCATTTTCCTCTCCAACGGCCCGGGCGATCCGGCCGCGACCGGCGAATATGCCGTGCCCGTGATCCGTGCGCTGATCGAGAAGAAGCCGACCTTCGGTATTTGTCTCGGCCATCAGATGCTGGCGCTCGCCGTCGGCGCCAAGACCATGAAAATGCATCAGGGCCATCATGGCGCCAATCATCCGGTGAAGGACCTCACCACCGGCAAGGTCGAGATCACCTCGATGAACCACGGCTTTGCGGTCGACCGCGCAACGCTGCCGGCCAATGCGGTGGAGACCCACGTCTCGCTGTTCGACGGGTCCAATTGCGGCATCGCGCTCAAGGATAAGCCGGTGTTCTCGGTGCAATACCATCCGGAAGCTTCACCGGGTCCGCGCGATAGTCACATTTTATTTGACCGATTTTTAGGCTTGATGCGTAAAGCCAAATGACGGACCGGCGCGAGCGGGCCGGGAACAGCGGCAAAACGTCCCGAAACCGGACTTAAAGCCGCCCAAAAGCCGCCTGGCGTTAGAAATTCTCAACCCAATGCCGGGTAAAACCGCCGGGATCACCGGCGCGTTGTTTAAGACGCCCGGCGTTGATGCCGTTGCGATGTATCTGGCAATGAATCCAATCGACCCCGTCACCCATACATTCGCCGATGACGGCCGGATTCCGAACAATCCGAAGCTACCGCTCGTGCTCTACCGCGGCTGCATCGATCTCGCCGGCACGCCCTACCCCGAAGAGCTGGTCGAAAAGACCTTCACAGCCAATGGCTGGGGCGACATGTGGCGCAATGACAGCGTCTATGCCTATCCGCACTACCACTCGACCATCCACGAAGCGATGGCGGTGGCGCGCGGCCGCGCCACCGTGCGCTTCGGCGGCGAGAGCGGCCAAGTGATCGATATCGGGCCGGGCGACGTCGTCATCCTGCCGGCCGGCACCGGCCATCAGGGCCTGTTCGCGAGCCCCGGACTTTTGGTCATCGGCGCCTATCCGCCGAACGGCGCCTATAATCTCTGCCGCGCTACCAAAGCCGAACGCATCAAAGCGATTCGTGAAATCCCCGATGTGCCGCCGCCACAAACCGATCCGGTGTTCGGCCCGCAGGGTCCGCTGGTCGCGCTGTGGCGGTCGTGATGAGAGCATGATCCGGAAAAGCGGACACCGGTTTTCCGACAAGACCAAGCTCCATCAAAAGGCCAGAGATTTCATTGCTTGATCTGCAAGTGAAACTCGTTGACGACGTCGGCGTAGCGCTTGAGATCGTCCTGCATGAATTTGGCGTAAGCCGCCGTGCCGTTCTCCGCCATGTGGATGCCGAGCGTCTTCATCCGCTCCGCCATGTCCGGCGCGCGCAAGACTTTGGCGATCGCTCCCTGGAGCTTGGCGACGATGGCCGGCGACACCCCCGCGGAGGACTGTAAGCCCAGCATGGTCGCAACATCGAAATCTTTGTAGCCGAGCTCGGCGCAGGTTGGCACGTCGGGCAGCGACGCGTCGCGCTGCAAAACCGAGAGGCACAGCGCGCGCAATTTTCCGGTCTGGATCAAAGACAGCACATTCGAGATTCCCGACCAACCGGAATCGACCTCGCCGGTGAGAAGCGCGTTCACCAGTCCGGTGCCGCCGCGATAGGGCACGTGCAGCAATTGGATACCGGCCTGCTTCTCGAAAATGACCATCGTGAGCTGGTGGATCGATCCGGTGCCAGCGGACCCGAAACTCATGGCATTGGGTTTTGATTTGGCGAGCGCAACGAATTCGGCAAGCGTATTGGCTGGGACCCCCGGCTTGATCACCAGCACGGTCGGCAGCGACGCCAGCGCCGTAATCGGAGTAAAGTCTTTCAGCGTATATTTGACGTCGGGATTCATCGCGACATTGATGGCCAGCGCCCCGGTATCGTTGAGCGACAGCGTGTAGCCGTCAGGCGGCGCCGCCACGGTCTGATTGGCCGCGATCACACCGCCGACGCCCGGCACGTCTTCGACAACGAAGGGATTGTTGAACACTTCGCTGAGTTTCGCGGACAGAAGCCGCGCGATCACATCCGGATTGCCGCCGGCTGCCGACGCGGCAAGCATCCGCACCGGCCGGTTCGGATAGCTCGCCGCATCGTCAGCAAGCGCCGCAGAGATGAGCGCTACGACAAAAAGCACCGCCGCGCTCGACAGGCGTGCGATTTTTCCAAAGACCATTCTCTCCCCCAAATATTTTCTACGTTTGTTTTCAGATCGTGCCGGTCAGGTCTCGCCCCAAACTTCGCGGGCCAGATCGCAGACGAGCTCGAGCTTGCGCCGCTGCGCCTCCGGGGTCACCGGATTGCCGGTATCGACGCTGGCGAAGCCGCATTGCGGGCTGACAGCGAGCCGCTCCACGGCGACAAACTTTGTCGCGTCGTCGAGCCGCTGGCGCAGCGCGGCCTTGTCCTCAAGCTGCGGCACTTTGGTCGAGACGAGCCCGAGCACCACCATCTTGTGATTCGGCACAAAGCGAAGCGGCGTAAAATTGCCCGCTCTCGGGCTGTCGTATTCGAGGAAGTAAAACGAAATGTCGAGCGCATTGAACAGCCGCTCCGCGACGTCCTCGTAGCTGCCTTCGGAGTGCCAATGACCGCCGCGATTGCCGCGGCATAGATGCATGCCGACGCGCATTTCCGCGGGCGCCGCGCGCAAAACGCGGTTGGTGACAGCGATATAGGTGTCGATCAGCTTGCTCCAGTCGTCGCAGCGCGCAGCAAGCATGGCCTGGACGTCGGGATCGCCGAATTTGGCAAAGGCCGTCTCGTCGATCTGCACATAATGGCAGCCGGCATCCGCCAGCGCCCGAAGCTCCTTGGTGAACGCATCCACCGTGTCGGACCAGAACTGGTCCATATCCTTGTAGGCGCTGGCGAGGACCGCGGCATTGCCACCGCGGAAATGCAGCGCACAGGGGCCGGGAATGGTGATCTTCGGCACGCTATTTGAATTCGCCTTCAGAAACGCGACATCGCCGCCATTGATCGGATGGGTCCAGTGCACGCGGCTCTTGATCAGCGCCATCGGCTGCGCGCCGCGGCTGCCTTTGCCGCCTTCCGCGCCTTTGGCATCGGTCCCGCCGATCGTATCGATCGAGAGATCGCCGAGCTCGCGATAAAAGAAGCTGTGATAGGAGCGGCGGCGGAATTCGCCGTCGGTGACGAATTTGAAGCCGAGCTCTTCCTGCAGCGCGATGGCGCCGCGGATAGCTCTGTCTTCGGCTGCTGTGAGCTCCGCCTGATCGATCTCGCCGCGCGCGAAGCCAGCGCGTGCCGCCATCAGTTCGGCCGGCCGCAGCAGGCTGCCGATATGCTCAGCACGGAATGGCGGCTTGGCCACGGGCTTTGACGCACTGACATTGGCGCGAACGTTCATGGCGTGACGCTCCCTGGTTTTTCGTCTTGGACTTTATCGGTCTTGTTTTTATCGATCTCGCACCCAACTCTCGACGAAGAAGGCGAGATGTCAACGGCCGCGGCGACATCGCAGAAATGCCAGCCAGCGCGGCTGTTTACCGGTGGGGCGGGCGCCCTTCCCTCGCCGTCGAATCTGGTCTAAGACCCCCTCGCGCGGGCCGAGGCTCAGCGCCAGCGCGCCTTCTGAGGCGCTATTTTTGTATCTGACACCCAGAGTGCGATGCCGAAGCGGACCGACATTTCCTCGATCCTGATCATTGGTGCGGGGCCGATTGTCATCGGCCAGGCCTGCGAATTCGACTATTCCGGCACGCAGGCCTGCAAGGCGCTCAAGGAAGAAGGCTATCGCGTCGTCCTGGTCAATTCCAATCCGGCCACGATCATGACCGATCCGGAATTGGCGGATGCGACCTATATCGAGCCGATCACGCCGGAGATCGTCGCCAAGATCATCGCCAAAGAACGCAACGTCCTACCCGGCGGCTTCGCGCTGTTGCCCACCATGGGTGGGCAAACCGCGCTGAACACGGCGTTGTCGCTGCGCAAGATGGACGTGCTCGACAAATACGACGTGACCATGATCGGCGCCACCGCCGACGCCATCGACAAGGCGGAAGACAGAAAGCTGTTTCGCGAGGCGATGACCAAGATCGGTCTGTCGACGCCGCGCTCGCATCAGATCAAGACTTTGATCCAGGCGCTGGAAGCGCTCGACGATATCGGGCTGCCGGCGATCATCCGGCCGTCGTTCACGCTCGGCGGCACCGGCGGCGGCATCGCTTACAACAAGGCCGAGTTCATCGAGATCGTCGAAGGCGGCATCGACGCCTCGCCTACCTCCGAAGTGCTGATCGAGGAATCCGTGCTCGGCTGGAAAGAGTACGAGATGGAGGTGGTGCGCGATAAGAACGACAATTGCATCATTATCTGCTCGATCGAGAACATCGATCCGATGGGCGTGCATACCGGCGACTCGATCACGGTGGCGCCGGCGCTGACCTTGACCGACAAGGAATATCAGATCATGCGCGACGCCTCGATCGCGGTGCTGCGCGAAATCGGGGTGGAGACCGGCGGCTCCAATGTGCAATTCGCCGTCAATCCGGCCGACGGACGGCTGGTCATTATCGAGATGAATCCGCGGGTGTCGCGCTCCTCGGCGCTGGCATCGAAGGCGACCGGCTTCCCGATCGCCAAGGTCGCGGCCAAGCTCGCCGTCGGCTACACGCTCGACGAGATCGCCAATGATATAACGGGCGGCGCGACGCCGGCCTCGTTCGAGCCGACCATCGATTACGTCGTCACGAAAGTGCCGCGCTTTGCCTTCGAGAAATTCCCCGGCGCCGAACAGGTGCTGACCACGTCGATGAAATCGGTCGGCGAGGCCATGGCCATCGGCCGCACTTTCCAGGAGAGCCTGCAGAAGGCGCTGCGCTCGCTCGAAACCGGGCTTACCGGTCTCGATGAAATTGTCATCCCCGGCCTCGATCAGGGCGACGACAAGAATGCGATCCGCGCCGCTTTGGGCACACCGTCGCCCGACCGCCTGTTGAATGTCGCGCAGGCGATGCGGCTTGGCATGAGCGACGCCGACATTCACACCGCCTGCCGGATCGATCCGTGGTTCCTCGAACAGATCCGCGACATTATCGACATGGAAGCCGCGATCCGCGCCAAAGGCCTGCCGACAACAGCGAGCGCATTGCGCCGTTTGAAGGCCATGGGCTTCTCCGACGCGCGGCTCGGCCGGCTCACCGGGCTTACCACCGAGGAAGTCTCGCAACGCCGCCGCGCGCTCGGCGTGCGGCCGATCTTCAAGCGCATCGATACCTGCGCCGCCGAATTCGCTTCGCCGACGGCTTATATGTATTCGACCTATGAAGTGCCGTTCGCCGGCCGCGTCGTCGATGAGGCGGCACCCTCGGACAAGAGGAAGGTCGTCATTCTCGGCGGCGGTCCGAACCGCATCGGCCAAGGCATCGAATTCGACTATTGCTGCTGCCATGCTTGTTTCGCGCTGAAAGACGTCGGCTACGAAACGATCATGGTGAACTGCAATCCGGAGACGGTGTCGACGGATTACGACACCTCGGACCGGCTCTATTTCGAGCCGCTCACCGCCGAAGACGTCATCGAGATCATCGACACCGAGCGCAGCAACGGCACCTTACATGGCGTCATCGTGCAGTTCGGCGGCCAGACCCCGCTGAAACTCGCCGAGGCGCTGGAGAAAGCGAAAGTGCCGATTCTGGGCACCTCGCCCGACGCCATCGATCTCGCCGAGGATCGCGACCGCTTCAAGCAATTGCTCGAGCAGCTCAAGCTGCGTCAGCCCAAGAGCGGTATCGCGACGAGCCCGCAAAAGGCGCGCGCCATCGCCGATTCGATCGGCTATCCGATCGTGATCCGTCCGTCCTATGTGCTCGGCGGCCGCGCCATGGAAATCGTGCATGACGGCCATCAGCTCGACCGCTATGTGGCGCGGCTCGCCTCGACGCTCGAAGGACCGTCGGAGATCGCGGTCTCCGACAAGCGGCCGCTCTTGATCGACCGTTACCTGACTGACGCCGTCGAGGTCGACGTCGATTGTCTTGCCGACGGCAAGGACAGTTATATCGCCGGCATCATGGAGCATATCGAGGAGGCCGGCATTCATTCCGGCGACTCCGCCTGCTCGCTGCCGCCGCATTCGCTCGACCAAAAGACCATTGCCGAACTCGAGCGGCAAACGCGCGAGCTCGCGCTGGCGCTCAAGGTCGGCGGGCTCATGAACGTGCAATATGCCATCAAGGACGGCGACATCTACGTTCTCGAGGTCAATCCGCGCGCCTCGCGCACGGTGCCTTTCGTCGCCAAAGTGGTCGGCATTGCGGCGGCGAAAATCGCAGCGCGCATCATGGCCGGCGAATCGCTTTCGAGCTTCAGGCTCAAGCCGCAGGATTTCACGCCCGGCAACGCCAAACATATCGGTGTGAAGGAATCGGTATTCCCGTTCGCGCGTTTCGGCTCCGCCGTCGACACCGTGCTCGGCCCGGAAATGAAATCGACCGGCGAAGTCATGGGCATCGACCGCGACTACAATGTCGCCTTCGTCAAAAGCCAGCTCGGCGGCGGATCGCGACTGCCGAAGACCGGCACCGTTTTCGTCTCGGTCAAGGATGCCGACAAGTCGCGCATCCTGGAGGCGATGAGGCTCCTCGCTGAGCTCGGCTTCCGGATCATGGCGACCTCGGGAACCCAGCGTTATCTCACGGAGAACGGCGTGGCCGCGATCCGCATCAACAAGGTCGCCGAAGGCCGGCCGCACATCGTCGATTCCATAAAAAACGGCGAAGTTCATCTGGTTTTCAACACCACCGAGGGGGCAACCGCGCTCAACGACAGTCGCTCGCTACGCCGGGCGGCCCTCTTGCATAAAGTGCCGTACTACACCACTCTCTCAGGGGCCGTCGCCGCAGCGCAGGGCATCAGGGCTTATCTCGGGGGCGACCTCGAGGTGTGTGCGCTGCAGAGCTATTTCGGGGCCGGGTCTGATCCAGCGTCGGAGCGGCCGCAGCGGCGGTCCGTGTAGAGACAGGGTTCCCAATCGCGTGGCCGAACAAGGCTTCGGTCCGCGGTTGGTTTTTTGTCTCTGATGCGGCGGGTTTGCAGTCGCCAAAGTTTCAGTTGCGACTAAGGCCATTTGGGCCTGGCAGATCCACTAACCGCATTGATAGTGAGGAGATGCGTCCGCTTGTTTGCGATTTTGAGGCTCGTCGCAACCGGATGCACGTGGGCAAGGAGGTTTTAGGCGATGGACAAGATCCCGATGACGGCGGCGGGCTATTCAGCCCTTGAGACCGAGCTGAAACATTGCCAGCAGACCCAACGGCCGCGCATCATCCAGCAGATTGCCGACGCGCGCACCCATGGCGATCTCTCGGAGAACGCCGAATATCACGCCGCCAAGGAATCGCAGTCGCTCAACGAGGGCCGCATCGCCGAGTTGGAAGACAAGCTTGCGCGCGCCGAAGTAATTGACGTCTCTAAACTTTCCGGAGACACCATCACGTTCGGCGCGACCGTGACGCTGATCGACGAGGATACCGAGAAAAAAGCGGTGTGGCAGATCGTCGGCGAGCCGGAGGCTGACGCCAAGAAGGGCAAGATTTCCATCACCTCGCCGCTCGCCCGTGCGCTGGTCGGTAAGAAGAAGGGCGCCCAGGTCGAGGTCGTCACGCCCGGCGGCGCCAAGGCCTATGAGGTGACGAAAGTGGAGTGGAAATAGCACCGCGTTTGCGCCGCCGCTTTTCACTGACGCTACTGAGATTTAAAGCCGTAATGCCCGCGCTCGTCGCGGGCATCGCCGTTTGCGCAAGCCGATCCTGTCGGGAGTGCGCCGTACGGTTGCAGAGTCAAGTTCCCAACCTTTGTGTACATGGGGGGTTGCGTAACTTGCATAGCTCGCAGGAATCCTTACATAGAGATGCTGTCCTCGCGGGGCTCCGGGCGGGTCGAGCGCCCCTTGTTCGGGAGCCGCCCACCGTAACGATCGAGATAAGCCGGTGTCGAACGCTACCCACGCCAAAGTCGTGATTATTGGGTCCGGTCCGGCCGGCTATACGGCGGCGATCTATGCAGCTCGCGCCATGCTCGATCCGATCCTGATCCAGGGTATCGCCGCCGGCGGCCAGCTCACCACCACGACCGATGTGGAGAACTATCCGGGCTTTGCCGACGTGATCCAGGGCCCCTGGCTCATGGAGCAGATGCAGAAGCAGGCCGAACATGTCGGCACCAAGCTCGTCACCGATCATGTTATCAAGCTCGATACGAAGCAGCGCCCGTTCCGGCTCGAATGCGATTCCGGCGACGTCTATTTCGCCGAAGCGGTGATTCTCGCGACCGGCGCGCAGGCGCGCTGGCTCGATCTGCCGTGCGAGCAGAAGTTCCGCGGCTACGGCGTCTCTGCCTGCGCCACCTGCGACGGCTTCTTCTATCGCAACAAGCAGGTGCTGGTGATCGGCGGCGGCAATACCGCGGTCGAGGAAGCTCTGTTCCTGACCAATTTCGCCTCCAAGGTGACGCTGGTGCATCGCCGCGACTCGCTGCGCGCGGAGAAGATCCTGCAGGAGCGCCTGTTCAAGCATCCCAAGATCGAGATCGTCTGGGACAGCGAACTGCACGATATCAGCGGCCAGAACGACCCGCTCAAGGTCACCAATGCGCATCTGAGAAACGTCAAGACCGGCGCCATCACCGAACGCGCGGTCGACGGTATTTTCATCGCCATCGGCCATTCGCCCTCGACCGAGCTTGTCGCCGGACAGGTCGAGACCAAAGCTTCCGGCTATATCAAGACCGCACCGCATTCGACCGCGACTTCCGTACCCGGGCTGTTCGCCGCGGGCGACGTCGCCGACGATATCTATCGACAGGCCGTCACCGCCGCAGGGCTCGGGTGCATGGCCGCGCTGGAAGCCGAACGCTTCCTGGCCGCAAAAGCAGCGCACCGCGCCGCGGCGGAATAGTGAACTCCCTCTCGCTCTTTAGCAGAGGGAAAAGGTCAGGCAATGGATTGGGATAAGCTGAAAGTCTTCCACGCCGCCGCTGAGGCCGGCAGTTTCACGCACGCCGGCGAACAACTTGGGCTGTCGCAATCGGCGGTATCGCGCCAAGTGAGCGCGCTCGAGCAGGAACTGACGGTCTCGCTGTTTCACCGCCATGCCCGCGGCCTGATCCTCACCGAGCAGGGCGAGATGCTCTATCGCACGGCGCACGACGTGTTCATGAAGCTTGAGGCGGCGCGCGCCAAGCTCACCGACAGCCGCGAACGGCCGAACGGCGATCTGCGGGTGACGACGACGCCGGGCATCGGCGTGCATTGGCTGACGCCGCGGCTCGGCGAATTCGTCGACCTGTTTCCCGAGGTCCACATCACGCTTCTGACCACCGACGAGGAACTCGACCTCGCCATGCGCGAGGCCGATGTCGCCATCCGGCTGCGCCAGCCGACCCAGCCCGACCTCATTCAGCGCAAGCTGTTCTCGGTGCATTTCCACGTCTACGCGTCGCCGGAATATCTGAAGAAATTTGGCACGCCGCGGACCTTCGAAGACCTCGATGCCCACCGCGTGCTGGTGCTTGGCGGCGGCAATGTGCCGGCCTATCTGCAGCGCTCGCGCTGGCTCGTCGAAGTGGCTCGCGACGGCAAGGGGCCGCGCACGCCGCTTCTAGTTATCAACAACATTCTCGGCATCTTGCGCGCCTGCCAGCGTGGGCTCGGCATTGCCATGCTGCCTGACTATCTCGTCGAAGAAAACGGCGGGCTGGTGCAGCTGTTCGGCGAGGCCGATGCAATCGCGCTCGACGCCTATTTCGTCTATCCTGAAGAGCTCAAATCCGTCGCCCGCGTGCAGGCATTTCGCGACTTTCTGGTCGCCAATGCGCAACGCTGGAATTTCTAAAGGCGCCTGCCCATATGGCATGTGACATGCGGGTGAAAATGCTGCGCTGGCGCTGATTTGCCGCAGCAAGATCGTGTGGCATCACACCTTTTTAGGACAATCTTGCGGAGCAATAGCGCTGCCGTAGCGCCTTGCGTCAAAGTGTGCCTCAGTAGCACTTTGCGATGACCGCATGGCTGACATGTTCCCCTTCGCGTTGTGTGACTGGGTCGAGAATCGCATACTGCGATTGTGCTGCTGTGCATTCGGCTGCCGCCATCCTCCCAGATAGGCAACCGAAGTGCAGGCAGCTGTTCCCCTCTGGAAGGTGTCGCTGGCGCCCCCACGCCGGCGTACTGAACCGGGCCCGCAAGGGCCCGGTTTTCTTTTATCTGCTGATCCGCGCGCCGGCCTTATTTGTCGCGCCGCGCGTCATTGGTGTTTCTCCATCGCGAACAATAATCGGCCGTTCGGGATCCGGTGCTTTCGAGTGCAGCGCTGGCCATTTGTCATTTACGCGGTTTCCCGGTTTTGCTGGCGCACGCCGTCGACAGCGGCGTAGAAGTGGGCGGATCAGCCGGAATTCAGTAAGGGTCAGCTTGTGAAAATCTCCATCCTCGACGACTACCACGACACCGTTCGTACGCTGCCGTGCTTCAGCAAGCTCAAGGGCCGCGATGTCACGATCTGGAACGATCATGTGCAGGACGTCGACAGGCTCACCGAACGCCTCGCCGACACTGAAGTCCTGGTGCTGATCCGCGAGCGTACCCAGATCCGCGCGCCGCTGCTCGAGCGGCTGCCCAAGCTGAAGCTCATCAGCCAGCGCAGCGTCTATCCGCATATCGATGTCGATGCCTGCACCCGGCTTGGCATCATCCTATCGTCGAGCCAGCATCCAGGCACGCCCTCGCATGCGACGGCGGAATTCACCTGGGCGCTGGTGCTCGCGGCCATGCGGCAGATCCCGCAGCAGGCGGCGGCAATGAAAGAAGGCAAATGGCAGATCGGCGTCGGCACGACGCTGCGGCGCAAGACGCTCGGCATCTATGGCTATGGCCGGATCGGCGCCGTGGTCGCCTCCTATGGCCGCGCCTTCGGCATGAACGTCATTGCCTGGGCCCGCCCGGCATCGCTGGAAAAGGCGCGCGCCGACGGCGTTACGGCAGCGCCGAGCAAGGAAGCCTTCTTTGAAACCTGCGATGTGATGACGCTGCATATGCGGCTCGTCGAGGCGACGCGCCACATCGTTACCGCCGACGACCTCGCGCGCATGAAGCCGACCGCACTTCTGGTCAATACCAGCCGCGCGCCGCTGATCGCCCCGGGGGCCTTGCTCGAGGCTCTGCAGAAGGGCCGGCCCGGCTTCGCCGCGGTCGACGTTTATGAACAGGAGCCGGTGAGTGATCCGAACTATACGCTTCTGAAAATGCCGAACGTCATCTGCACGCCACATCTCGGCTACGTGACGCGCGACGAATACGAAACCCAGTTCACCGATATTTTCGATCAGATCACGGCTTACGCGGCGGGCGCGCCGACCAACGTGATCAATACCGAGGTGTTGCATGGTAAGCGATAAGGATTTTGAGCGGTGAAGGAGGCGGCCAAAGCTCTCCGTTGCGCCATTCCGCCGCCGATCTGGTTTGCTGCTGCTCTCGTCCCAATCTTGGCATCGCAGATCGTACGCCTGCAGCAAAGGGATCCAGGGGCTTGGTTGTTTTGGGACTATATCGGACGCCTAGCGGGGCTCGCAGTGCTAGCTGCTATCCCCTCCGCACGGCGCGTCGCATTCCGGCGTGATCGGCTGCAACTGCGGCTGTGGCAAGTCGCCCTGTGGATCGTCGGCATTCTTGCCGCCGATCATTATCTGGGCGGTTCAATGCGGCGCACGCTGAACGCCGCATTGCCCGCAACGGTGCTAGGCGCTTACCCGCGACCAAGCGGCTGGCTCTACGCTGTCGATATCGTGTTCGGCCTCGCACTCGTTGCTTTTAGCGAGGAGATGCTGTTTCGACGCTGCGCGCAGTATGCGTTCCAGAATTATGCCAGCGGCCGTCGACTGGTTGTCGCGACCTCACTTTTGTTCGGAGCCTATCATTGGTGGGCGGGCGTCGGAGAAATAGTCGAGGCAAGCGCCATAGGCGTCTTGCTGATGGCCTTCTACCGCCGATCTGGCGCGCTGTGGCCTGTCGTCCTTGGCCATTATCTCACGGACATAGCCGATTTCGCGTAGTTACGCCGGCTCCAGCCCTGCCACCGCAATCACGCCCCTCACCGCAGGCGTTGTCAGGAATTGCAGCAAAGCGCGCCCGGCGCCGGCATGGCGCGAGCCTGTCGGAATTCCGCCGGTGAAGGTCGTCACGCTCTGCAGCTCCACAGGCAACGGGCCAACGACGTCGATGCCGGAGACCGCCATCAGTTCCGACATCTGCTGAATGCCGATCTCGGCTTCGCCACGCAGCACCACAAGACCCGCCAAACCGGCAGCGCCGCCGGCGCCGTAATGCGATTTGGCCGCCATGGCCGGCGTGATGCCAAGCTGCTCGAACACCTTGGCCATATGCGCACCGCTCGCGCCGCCGCCGACCGGCTTACTCAGCGCCACGGACTTTGCCGCAAGCATCGTACGCTTGAAGGCGTCGGCCGAGGAGATATCAGGCTTGGGCACTCCTTTGGCGACGCAGATGCCGATAGCGGAGCGCGCCACATCGACGAGACTTCCGGCTATGATCCTGCCGCCGCCGATAAGGTCCGTGATACCGCCGCGCGTGACGATCGCGACATCGGCTGCCTCGCCGCCGGCGAGCCGGGTTTCTAGCCGCAATGACGGGCCGAGCTCGACGGCAAGCCGGTGGCCGGTTCCGCGTTCGAAACGGGGCGCGATCTCCTCGAACACCATTTTCATGGCGGTCGTGCTGATGACCTTGATCTCGATGTCCGGCGCCACGCGGCCTCCTCTGCTCTGGGCCCCTCGCTAGCCGCTTCGGGCCTTCCGCCATCAACTCTGTGTGAGTTTTCCGTGCGCGGCAATCAAATAGCGTGCGCGCGCATCACTTGCGAAAGGATTTGCGGTAAAAGACAGCCGACGAACATTCATTGTTATTCGGTCCCGGGAGAAGACCCAATGGTCACACGCCGACACATGCTTTACGCCGGTGGCGCAGGACTGGCGCTCGCCTTTGTCCGCCTGGCGCGGCCGCATGCCGCGACGGCGCCGACCCACAGCTACGAAGTTAGCCATACCGACGATGAGTGGCGCAAACTCCTGACGCCGGCGCAATACGACGTGCTGCGGCAGGAAGGCACCGAACGGCCGTTCACCAGTCCGCTCCTCGACGAGCATCGCAACGGCACCTTCGCCTGCGCCGGCTGCGACCTGCCGGTCTATTCCTCCAAGACCAAATTCGAGAGCGGCACCGGTTGGCCGAGCTTCTGGGCGCCGCTCGATAATGCGGTCGACGAAGCCGAAGATCGCGCCTTCGGCATGACGCGCACCGCCGTGTCGTGCCACCGTTGCGGCGGCCATCTCGGCCATGTCTTCAATGACGGCCCGAAACCCACCGGCCTGCGCTATTGCATGAACGGCGTGGCGCTGAAATTCAATCCGTCGCCGAACGGATCGAGCTAAAAAGCACGCCTCCGCGGCGCTCTCCAACCTTAGCCGCAAGTATGTGATTGTGGTGATGCAGCGTAAACCAAGCTGAGGCTTAACGCCCGCGCGGTGCCCGTTTTCGTCTACAATTTTCCATCGAAGTATTCCATTCCGACGCGCTTTTGGAAGAACGCGTCAGCGGGGACTAGGTGGCATCATGAAGTGCATCCTGTGCAAGATGTGCGAGACCGCTCATGCGGCTGTCGATGCCAGGCTCCGGGCCTGGTTGAATAAGCACATGAACAGTGTCGCCATCTGGGAGCGGGAGACGGACCAGGAGCGCATAAGCCATGCGCACAGTCTCCTGACGACCGATCCGATCCACGCGTTCAAAGAATATCTGGCGCTGGCCGAGCAGGGTTCGGTTTGGGGCATGGCTAACGTAGGGACGCTCTTCCAACGCGGGATAGGCACGCCGGCAGATTTGACACAGGCGGAAAAATGGTACCGGCGCGCCTATGAGGGCGGCTCGAACTACGGCCTTATTTGGCTCGGTCAGCTTTACGCCAACTCGCACCAATACGCGAAAGCGGAAGAGGTTTTCCGGATAGGCGTTGAACGTGGCTGCGCGCCGGCAATGCTCCGTTTAGCCTGGGTCTATTCGAAATCTCCCGATTGGCGGCAAAAGCGCGGCGAGGCTCTTACGTTGCTTGAACAGGCTTCAGCTGCGGGCGATCTTTCCGCGAAGGGGTTTCTTGCAAACGCAATGGCACGTGGCTGGTTCGGATGGCGCCGCATTCCCGAAGGCATTCGTTTGATCTTCAGAGTGTCCGACGAAACGGTGGAACTCATAAAGGACGACGAATCGCTCGCGCCCGAAACGAACGGCAACGTGCTGCTTGGCTTCTTCGGCCGTCTCGTGCGCCGCTATTCATTTACGGCCGCACTACTCCCGATTTCGTGACCGAGCGCGCGTATCTGTATCCGCTAAGCTGCTCCGCCTGACGGCGTCGCCATGAAATTCACGCCGGCATTGGGCAGATCAAGCAGATCGCTTTGACCGGAATCAGCTGCGACGGGGACTCTTACTCGCCTTCGCTTTGATCGCATGCCGCGGTAGATTTCGCCGCAACAGGTCGAGCAAAAACTCGGCCGCCGGCGTGAGCGGCAGGCCTGAGCGGCGTACGGTCACGATCGGCGCCGCAGGCAAAACTTCCCGTACCGGGATCGGCTTAAGCGTATCGCTGGTTTCGGAGAAATCCGTCCACTGCACCGGCACCATGGCCAAGAGATCGCTATGGGCAAGCGCGATCATCAAGGTCAGCGCCGACTGGCTGCGGAGCGTGAGCCGCGGTGGCGGCAGGCGATGCTGCGCGAACAAGTCGCCAAGCTCT
>DATHPQ010000142.1:0-2753 GCA_035483735.1 Xanthobacteraceae bacterium
CGCGAGCACAAAGGCGGTGCCGACATTGGGGTGCCCGGCAAAAGGCATTTCCGCGCGCGGGGTGAAAATCCGCACTTGCGCCGTATTTGCCGGGTCTTGCGGCGGCAGCACAAAAGTCGTCTCGGCGAGGTTGAACTCGGCTGCAATGGCCTGCATCTGCGCGCTCGCAAGTCCGCGCGCGTCGAGCACGACGGCGAGCGGGTTGCCGCCGAATTTGGCTGTGGTGAAGACGTCGACGGTGACGAAATCGATCTGCATGCCGGCTGCCTTGCTTGTCCTGACAAGCATAGCAGATCGCTGAGCTTGCAAAGGGGTGACGGCGAACGCCGCCGCCGGATGCGTGGTTCTATATCCCGGTGAAGTGCACGAGCTTCCGCGTTGCCAAATCCACGGTGACGAAGTCATCCGGGCTTTTGGCCTCGGTGCCGTCGCTCGCCGAATGATACTCGACGCGGAATTGCGTCGGTGTGACGATCACGCGCAAATAGCCGGAATCCTGATCGTCGTAATTTTCGAGTATGACCTGATCGCTCCCCTTCGGAACTTCCATGGATTGCGGCGTACGCAGCGCGCCGCCGCCCTTGCGCGTCAGTTTGGCAAGTCCATGGCCGCCATTGCCGCAAACGATATAGGGAATCTGGCTCTGGCCGTGGGTGCGCGTGAAGCGCTGGTAGTTATGGGCATGGCCCGACAATACCGCGTGCGGCCATACGCCGGATTTGTCACATGCCGCATCGATCTGCTTGAGCATGTCCGTGCTCCAGCCATGCATGCTGCCCGCAGTATAAGCCGGATGATGATGCGCGATGATGATCGCGCCGTTGAACTTATCGCTTTTCACCCGCCCCAACGCCGCCTGCAAATAGGCGATCTGTGATTGGCCGATATCGTCATCGGCAATCACGCCCGGATCTTCCAGCGTGTTGCTGTACAGCGCCAAGATGCGGAGCAGCGGCGCTTCGAAGGTATAGAATACGCCCGGCTGAATTTGCGTGGTGCGCGAAAGGCCGCCGGCCTCGGGCGCGACGTCGAAACGCTCCGAGCAAAAATTCTCGAGGAAGGCGGTCAATGTTGACGCATTCGTACCGGGCGCGACCATGCCGTCATGGTTGCCGGCGAGCGCGACGATCGGCGCCGGATAATTGCGGTAGGGTTCATAAAACTGATCGTAATAATATTGTCCCTCGCCGAAGCTGTAGATGACATCGCCAAGGTGAAAGAAGAACAGCGGCTTGTGCACTTCATCGTCGCTGAAGTCGCTGATCATCTTATCCGCAACCAGGTTCTGATCCCCTGGGCCGCGGGTATTTCCGGTATCGCCGGCGGCGTGAAACACGAGCTGGCCTTTTTGCTTGACCAGATGATTTATGGCGTCCGCACTCGCACCCAATATGTCGGCGAGCGACAGTTGCGGCTCGGGCAGGTCGCGCGGCGCCGGAAACGGCAGCGCCTTGAGCTTGTGCGCCGCGTTGAGCTGGTCAATCTGTTTATAGGCCGGATTGTCGGAGGGATGCCTGACTTTGAACTTGGTGGGGTCAGGCGTCGGCTGCGGTTGGGCGAAGAGCGGATGACCGATATCGGTCGCGCTCGTATTATCGATCGGCGGAGTCTTGGGTGCCGGTTTTGGCCTGCGCGGCTGCGGTCTGCGTGTCATGCAAATTCCTCCAAAAGCGCTTGCGAAGAAACGGCGTTCAGCTGCGTCATGAGGAAGGATCAGGCGGACCGGCGCTTGGCGTCCGGCCATTTGCGACTTCGGATTTATAGTATCAGAAATACAACCATGCGATAACAGTTCGACGGATGGCCCGTTATCGATTGGACAGCAGCCGATCCGACAACTGATCCGAGTCGTCCTTGAGCGCCACACCGGACAGTTTTCGCGCGCGCATGGCGCGGAGCAGGTGCGTCAGCTTGAAAGCCGCCGCGTCGTAGCCGACGCCCTCCGGGCGGATATTGGAAATGCAATTGCGCCCGGCATCGGTGGTTTGGCCGTTCGGTCGCCAGGTCAAATAAGCACCCATGCTGTCGGGCGCCGAAAGCCCGGGACGTTCGCCGATCAGAACCGCGACGCATCGCGCGGCAAGCGCTGTGGCGACGGAATCGCCGGCGGCGACCCGGCCGTGGCGGACGATGACAAGCGGCGCGATTTTGAAGCCTTCGGCGCGCAGCGCCGGCACGGCGCGACAGAGAACGGGTGCGGCGTGACGCTCGACAGCCCGCGCCGACAAGCCGTCGGCAATAACGAAAGCAACATCGTAGTCACCGCGATACGGCGTCAGCGCCGCATCGGCTGCCGCATTCAAGCGACGGCCGAGATCGGGCCGCATCAAATATGTCTGCCGATCCGCGGCGGCGCTGGCGAGGCAAATGACCGGTATGCCGAGCCCGGACAGGTCCGCCGCCAATTTCGCTGCATCAAGCGGCGCATGCACCGCGTCGCGGGCGCGGGCATGCGCGAGCTGAAAATCCAGCATGTCACGCGTCGCGAGCGCCGCGCCGGCGCGACCCAAGCCGATGCGCGCCGCGGTGAGACGGCGCAAGTCTGCCCAAATGTCATTTTCACGCTTCATGACTTTTGTTTACACATGATCTTTTCCGAAAATCGGTTCCCACTTTTCGGGATCATGCGTGAGCAATGCGCGGAAATTTTTCGGCAGTTCGCGCGGGCGAATGCGATCCGCAATGTCGATAAATCCCTGCCGCTTCAGCCAGGCCTCGAATTCCGGGGCCGGGCGGCGGCCGAAAAGATCGCG
>DATHPQ010000143.1:0-16300 GCA_035483735.1 Xanthobacteraceae bacterium
GGCAAGGCCGCCGGTTCGCTCACGGAAGTGGCCGAAGCGCATTATCTCGCCCGCCTGCCGCAAGATCGACTTTCCGGTATTGCGGTCACCCGCCACGGCTACGGCCGGCCGACCAAGCTCATCCCGGTGGTCGAGGCCGGCCATCCGGTTCCCGACGAGGCCGGCCTCGCCGGCGCCGAAAAGATGCTGACGATCGCCGACGCCGCCGGCGCTGACGACCTCGTATTGGTGCTGCTCTCGGGCGGCGCTTCGGCCAATCTGATCGCACCCGCCCCCGGCATTAGTTTCGCCGACAAACAGGCGGCGACGCGAGCTATCCTCAGAAGCGGCGCCAATATCGGTGAGTTCAATTGCGTGCGCAAACACCTCTCGCGCATCAAGGGCGGCCGCCTCACCAAGCACGCCCACCCGGCCAAGGTTGTTACCCTTGCCATTTCCGACGTACCTGGCGACGACCCCGCCGTGATCGGTTCGGGCCCGACGGTGCCGGATCCGACGACGCTTGCCGATGCCCGCGCCGTCGTCGCCAAATACCGGCTCGATCTGCCGCAAGCCGTGATCCACGCGCTCGACAATCCGGGCAATGAATCGCCAAAGCCCGGCGACGCGGCTTTCGCCAAGACCGAATACCGCATTCTCGCCCGGCCAGCCGACGCGCTCGCGGCGGCACAGGCGCGCGCCCAGGAGGCCGGCTACGACTGCGTCATCCTCGGCGACCGGCTGCAGGGCGAGGCCCGCGAGGTGGCAGCCGCACATGCCCGGCTCGCCCGCGACTATGCGGCGCAAAGCCGCCGTATCGTCATCCTCTCCGGCGGCGAACTGACCGTGACGCTGCGCGGCAACGGCCAGGGCGGCCCCAACCAGGAATATGCACTGGCGCTCGCCATCCATCTCGACGGCGCCAAGGGAATCGCGGCCATGGCCGCCGATACCGACGGAACCGACGGCGGCCGCGGCCGCCCGGATGACCCGGCCGGCGCCTTTATCGACGAAACCACCCTAATACGGGCCAGAACCGCCGGCCTCGATCCCGCCGCCTTTCTCGCCGACAACAATTCCACGGGGTTTTTCAACGGCATCGGCGATCTCTTCGTGCCTGGTCCGACGTTTACGAACGTCACTGATTTCCGCGCCATCGTCGTTGACACTCCGGTGTCGTGACGGGGAATTTGAACGGGAAATGAGGCAGGCGATTCTACCAAGACTGGCAGCGGGGGCTGCGCTGTTGAGCACGCTTGTCGTGCTCGTCCTTGTCTCATCCACTCGCCCGGCCGCGGCCGATTTCCGGCTCTGCAATAACACCGCCGGCCGCATCGGCATCGCCATCGGCTACAAGGATGCCGACGGCTGGACCACCGAAGGCTGGTGGAATTTGCCGGCGCGCACCTGCGAGACCATCCTCAAGGGCAATCTTGTCGCAAGATATTATTACGTTTACGCCATTGATTATGACCGCGGCGGCGAATGGATGGGGCAGGCCTATATGTGCACGCGGGACAAGGAATTTACGATACGCGGCATCGGCGATTGTCTGGCGCGCGGCTATGACCGCACCGGCTTTTTCGAGGTCGATACCGGCGAGCAGCGGGCCTGGACCGTGCAACTCACCGAATCCGCCGAGCAGCCGGCGCAGCAGCCACCGCCGATGAATTCCACGAGCAGCAACTCGGTGAGTACACCGCCTCCCGCAAGCGCCACGCCCGCGGTAGCACCCTCTTCCGGTGGCACCTCCGCGCAGCCGACCCTCAAGTTGCCGCGGGGCCAGACGCAATGAGGCGCCAGCGGCGGACGAAGGTCGTGGCCACGCTCGGCCCGGCCTCAGGAACCCGCGAAATGATCGGCAAGCTGTTCGAAGCCGGCGCCGATGTGTTTCGCATCAATATGAGCCACACCAATCATGAGCGGCTGCGCGAGCTGGTCACTTCGATCCGCGCGGTCGAAGCCGACCATGATCGCCCGATCGGGATCCTGGTCGATCTGCAGGGGCCGAAGCTGCGGCTCGGCACCTTCGCCGACGGCGCGGCAATGATCGACAAGGGGCAGTCTTTCATTCTCGACGCCGATCCGGCGCCGGGCGACAGCAAGCGCGTGCAATTGCCGCATCCGGAGATTTTCGCCGCGATCAAAGCCGGCGACGCGCTCCTCATCGACGACGGCAAGTTGCGCCTGGTTGCGACCGAGGTGACGCCGCAACGCATCGTCGCGCTAGTCGAAATCGGCGGCAAAGTCTCGAACCGCAAAGGCGTGAGCCTTCCCGACACCGTGATCCCGCTCGCCGCGCTGACGGCCAAAGACATCGCCGACCTCGAAGCGGCGCTTGCCATCGGGGTCGACTGGATCGCGCTCTCGTTCATTCAGCGGCCCGAGGATATCGCCGAAGCGAAGAAGCTGACGCGCGGGCGCGCGGCGGTGATGGCCAAGATCGAGAAGCCGCAAGCCGTGGCGCGGCTCAGCGATATTCTGGAGCTCGCCGACGCGCTGATGGTGGCGCGCGGCGATCTCGGGGTCGAAATGCCGCTCGAGAAAGTCCCCGGCGTGCAGAAGGAAATGACGCGCGCCTGCCGCCGCGCCGGCAAGCCGGTCGTGGTCGCAACGCAAATGCTCGAGTCGATGATCGCAAGCCCGGTGCCGACGCGCGCCGAGGTGTCCGATGTCGCCACCGCGATCTTCGATGGCGCCGACGCCATCATGCTGTCGGCGGAATCGGCATCCGGCCAATATCCCGTCGAAGCTGTCGCGACGATGAACCGCATCGCCGAGGAAGTCGAGGACGACAGCGCCTATCTGCCGTCGGTACATTTGTTGCACACCGAGCCTGAGCCGACAGGTGCCGACGCCATTGCGGCGGCCGCCCGTCAAGTCGCCGAGACGCTCGATCTGCCGGCGATCGTGTGCTGGACCTCGTCCGGCTCGACCGGCATGCGCGTGTCGCGCGAGCGGCCGAACTGCCCGATCATCGCGATCTCGCCGATCGATGGGACGGGACGGAAGCTCTCTGTCGTCTGGGGCATTCACTGTGTCATCGACGAAGACGCCCACGACCAGGACGACATGGTGGAGCGCGCCTGCCGCATCGCCTTTAGCGAGCGCTTCGCCAAATCCGGCCAGCGCGTCATCATCGTCGCCGGCGTCCCGCTCGGCACGCCGGGCGCGACAAACTTCATGCGCGTCGCCTATGTCGGCGAGGAGAAGACCAGTGAGTAGCTCGCTAGCCGTTGCTGGGCGTTAGCGCATCCATCTCCGCGGCAATACGTTCTGCTGCCGTGTGGTGCAGCATGTGGCCAATGCCCGGCAGCACCACAAGCTTGGCGGCCGGCACGGCCTCGGCAAAGGCCATCGCATGCTGCCGCGGCGCGACGATCAAGTCGCGGTCGCCGGAGATCACGACAGTCGGAACTGCCAGCGTGCCGTAACGCGCGGCTTGCGGCGGTAGATTTTTCTGCAGACGCGCAATGTCGCGCGAGTTCGCAAGAAATGTCTTAGGCCGCAACGACAACAGCGTACCGGCGCGCTCGATATAACGCGGCGGCGGCATTTGCGGCAGAAACGCACCCCAGAATCCGATACCGATGAAGAGTGCGCCGACCGGCAACAGCATCGTGTAAGCGATGAGCCAGCCTAGCACTGGCGTTGCCATGATGTCGTAGAACCATGTCATGCCACGCGGGAACGGATAAAGCGGCGGCGCCAGCAGGATGAGACCGGCGACATATTGCGGATGATCGAGTGCGAGCCGTACCGCGAGCGCCCCGCCCCAGGAATGGCCGATGACGATGGCGCGTGTGACGGCGAGCCGGTCCAAGACGTCACGCACTATCGCCGCCTGATATTCCGGCGAGCTTCCTTCCGCGCCGCGCCGCTCGCTCCAACCATGTCCCGGCCGGTCTATCAATATCAGCCGACGACCGGCAAGGCGCTCGCCGAGCGCCAGCCGCATGTCCTCGAGATTGCAGCCGGCGCCGTGAATGAGAACGAGCGGCACGTTTTGACCGGGTGCATTTGTGCCAACTTCGACCAGGTGCTGTCGCAATCCGCCGACATCCACGAAACGCCCGCGCGGCGGATGCGCCCGCCCGATCAGCACCGCCCCGATGCGGGTGACGACGGCGCCGATGACGAGGACGAGGACGACTGCAACACCCGCCTGCATGTACAGCAAAACCCTTGCTCGATCCGCCTGGTGAGAGAAGGATAGCGCAAGCCGCAGGTGCGACAACCGCGAGCCGCGTTTGTCTTAATCGAAGACGCCAACCTGTTCGCGCTGGAAGAAAAATTGGTATGACAGAGACAGAAAGCCGATCGCAATGGGCCACATGAGCAGGTAACAGAACATGCCAACGGTGTTGATAAGGGCCAAGCGAGGGCCAAGGTTTCCATCGGCGAGCATTTGCGGATTGGGAAATCCGATCACGCGCCATATTGCGATTTGAACGACGATCATCACCGGCAGCGTGCAGGCCAGAAGACCCCAAAATATCCGCCAAGTATTCCCGCGCGTCTGACGCCACGTCTCCTTGAACGTTCGGCCGAAGTCCCCGACCGCGCGTGCCGGCAGCAGCGGGCTCAAGCGCAGCATGACCGCCATGGACGCCAGATAGACCAGAAGCATCGTTGGGACCAGGATAATGGCCGCCACGCCGGAGTGAGCAGAAGCTCCACCTGACGTGAAAGGAAGCAAGAAAACGAACAGGACGAGGAGGAACAGCACAACAGGCAACACGGCGGTCAGGCTGATCAGAATTCCCACACCGATGTACCGCCATAGGCTTTTGGTGATGATGTTGCTGCCGCTGAGCCAGGGCAGCTCGTCGAGGATCACGCGCCGGTGCCATGCAACAGCGATGCTCACCAGACCGAGCAGCAAGAGAAGATTGCCCACGCCAAGAAGCGCCGACGCTCCAGCCGGCATTTGCGGGCGCATTCCTGGTTTTGCGACCGCAAGCAGATCGCTCACCCAGGACCGCTGCATCCAGCTAGATAGCGCCGCGACAGCGAGCCACAGCCAGGATATGCGCAGCACATCCAGAGGATGATTGAAGTAAGTCGAATATGCGCGGCAGATCGTATTCCACAGCGGCAGTTTCGGATTGGCCGCAACCTGCGTCCCGACACTCATTCCAGCCCCCTGTGCCTGTAAAAGTTTCCCGATCGAAACAGCAGCTCCGCGCTACTTAAGCGTGTGGCGGCGCTGCCTTCAAGCCAGCCTTGCCGTAAAGCCGGAAATGATCGGCAATGTTGGAAGATCGAGTTCTAACGGCGGCGAACGACCGCTGCCACGCAAGCGATCGAATTACAGCGCCCCACCCGCGAGCCAGCGTGCCCCTTGGGCATAGAGCGCGTCGAGATCGGGACCTTCGAGGCCCGCCATATCCTTCTTCACGTTGTAACCGATCTTGCTCTGCAGATAAGCGAGATGCCGATAGCCTTCCGGAAAGCTCTTGAGCAGATCCTGATCGAGCGAAAGCTCAGCCGACGGATCGACCGGGTCGAGGCGGTCTTTTTCATAGACCAGCCGCTTGAGCACGAGCCCCCAGCGGCCCGCCCGCTTCTCGAAGAAATCGTAGAACCGGCCGGTGCAGACCACGTCGCACATGACACCGTCGACCGGCGCGCGCTGCGAGATCGTCATCTTGGTCTGCGCGATGGCACGATCGCCCGCGACGTCGATCGAAGAGCCGCCGAGAAAGTGCAGGATGCGCACGCCGCGCTTCCAACCCTCGTCGTTGCCCTTGATGAACTCTTCGAATGTGCCCTGGAACCAGGTCGCCATCATGCGGCCTTCCGGATGCCAGACGGTGCGGAAGCGGTCCCACAGTCGTGCGTCGCGCCACACCGCCCAGTTTTCCACGAGCTCCCGGATCGTCAGTTTATCGGCGTCCATGCATTTCCCCCCGAACTATTCGTCGTTGCGAGCGCAGCCAGTGTAGCCCGGATTACACAAAGCGAAATTCGGATGTGGCGGCGCAGATGCGCAGCATTCCCGGATTGCGCACAACGCAATCCGGACCGTGGGGAGAGCAAGCGGGGCTAGATGGGGCGGCCTTCGACTTTTTCGGTCAGCGTCTTCACAACCTCGGGGATGTTTTCGAGGTGCGGGTCGATGGCGAGCGCCTTGCGATAGGCTTCGAGCGCGTCCTTGTCGTCGCCGATGTCTTGCAGAATAAGGCCGAGGCCGGACAGCGCCCCGAAGTGCCGCGGCTCCTTCGCCAAGACCTCGCGCAGATCGGCGAGCGAGTGGCCGTAGTCTTGCTTGAGATAATAGACGGTGGCGCGCCGGTTCCAGGCTTCGACGTAATTCGGCTTGATCGCAATCACGGCGTCGAGAAGTTTTATGGCAAGGTCGTAATTCTTGTCGTCGGTCGCATCCTTCACGCGCGTCATCAGCAAGGTGCAGGTGTCGCTGCCCGACACCAGCCACAGCGACCAGATGCGATCCTCGATCGCCTTGGCGCTTGTCTCATCGGGCGCAATTTTCAGCGCCGCGAACAGCGTGTCGAGACTATAGGTTTCTCCGCGACCGGCGCGCGCCAAGTCGTTCGGCGGCGACAGCCATTGCTCGGGATCTTGTGCGAAGGCCGGAGACAGAGCCGCTGCCGCCAGCCAAACGCCAATGGCGGCAACAGCACAAGCTGTCGGGAATCGAAACCTCATGCGCACAAGTCTATTACCTCGCCGCATTGCGGCAAGCCGGAAAAGTGCTCATTCGGGCGGTGAATGCGGCGGAAATGGGCAGCGCTTGCCGCCCGGTTTCCTTTCGCCAGCTAGCCCTGGCGGGCCTTGAAGCGGCGCTGGGTCTTGTTGATGACGTAGACTCGGCCCTTGCGACGCACGATACGGTTGTCGCGGTGCCGGCCCCGCAGCGATTTCAACGAATTGCGGACTTTCATTGCTTTATTCCCTGGTCTGGGCCGGTTGATTAAGGACGCGGGCCCGCATTGTCAATGTTGCGCTGTTGGACTGTGAGATAGGGTGGAAATGCGATGAATTCAGGGGCGTTACGGCTGATTTCGGGGGTCGGAAGCAAGGGCCCGGCCTGTTTCCTCCTCGAAACCGACGGCAAGCGGCTTCTGCTCGACATTGGCGAAGGCCCTCCGCCCGGCAAGTTCCCGGACGTCGCGGGGCTCCCTCCGGTGGACGCGGTCATCCTGAGCCACGGCCACAAGGACCACGTCGGCGGGCTCACCCTTTTGCCGGAACTCGGCAATCCGCCGGTCTATGCCACCGAACCCGTCGCGCGGACCTTGCCCAAAACCGTCGCCGCGCGTCGACTGCCGATCGGCGGCGAAACCGACGTGCTCGGCATTGCCGTCGAGACCGGGCGCAACGGTCACGCGCCGGGCGGCATCTGGCTGCATTTTCGCGGCGGCGGCGGCTTCCTCTATACCGGCGACATCTGCATGGAGTCGTTGCTCTACGAATACGATCCGCCGGCGAGGGCCGCCGCGACGGCGCTGATCGACTGTTCTTACGGCGACTATCAAAAGCCGCTCGCGGAATGCTGGCGCATCCTGGCGCAATTCGTCGGGCGCGGGCCACTCCTCCTCCCGACACCGGCCAATGGCCGCGGCCCGGAGATCGCGCTCGAACTGATGCGGCACGGCTTTGACGATATCCATGTCGACGACGCGATGCGGAACGCCTTGCAGCGCCTTGCCGGCAGCGATCAAGTTTCGCTGCGCACCGGCCTGCGCGACGAGATCGAGCGCCTTGTTCAAATCGTCAAACCGATCGACGGCGCGCAGGGCGTCATGCTCGCGGGCTCGGCCGACGGCGCCTCGGGCGCCACGGCGAAATTGCTGGGGCAATGCGAGGACAAAGCCGAAGTGACGATCCTGTTCACCGGCTACGTCAATCCCAACACGCCCGCGGAGCGGCTGACCAAAAACGGCCGCGCGCAGACCATGCGCTGGAATGTGCATCCGCGCCTTGCCGACACGATTGAGCTTGCGAAATCCGTGCAGGCCAGGACCGTGGTCCCCGCCTTCTGCGACCGCGCACAATTGCCCGCACTCACCAGCGCACTCGCGCCGGCGCACGTGACCATGGATCGACTCGTCGAGATATAACTAGGCCGTCTTTATAGCTACGCCGTTTTGGCGCGGGCCTGTCCGGAAACGGCGTCCGATTGCGCCACGCTCTCGAGCGCGCTGCCGCCGTCGGAGCCGGTGACGATGCCGATAATTTTGTTGAAAGCACGCAGCGCGAAGCCGGCGATGCGGGGCATGCTGTGCCGGCACACGGCGAATTTGCGCACGTGATCGGGAATGTACCAGGTGCTCACCGAGCCCGCGGGAAAGAACACCATGTCGCCCGGGCCGACACGGCGGACACTGTCCTTCTCGTCGGTGACGAAGACTTCGCCCGAGATCAGGTGGATGGTCTCATCGACAGTGTAATGCCATTTGAAGCGGCCGGCCGTGCACGACCAGGCCATGATCGTCGAGGTGCCGTCGGCGCTCGACGCGAGCCGCCTCGAACGCGCCTGCGGATTGCCTTCGATGATCCAATCCGCGGGGATCGGCGCCGGATCGAGATCGACATCCGCCGGGGCGGCAAAAATCACGGGATTCGACACCGCAGACCTCCAAAGAAAAGGACAGGGCATTAAAGGCCTGACTGCCCAAAAAACCGTAAACCGATCGGCAAAAATGCCTGCGCTCGAGCATGATCCGGAAAACCGGAAACCGGTTTTCCGAAAAGATCATGCGCAATCAAAAAGCTAGAGCGGGATCTTGATTCAGCGAACCATCATCCCGCTCTAGCGCGCGGAACCGCCCGCCGGTTGCCGCAGCGGCAGCGGCCAATCGCGCCAGGTCCGGCGCAGCCGTTGCGGCTTGATCGCGATGCTTGCCGTCCGCCGCTCCACCTTGCGCGCGCTCAAGAACTCCACCCACTTTTCGTAAACGCCGAGCGCCGCCGGGCGCCACGAATTTTGCAGCCCGGTCTCGAGCGCCTGGTTGGGAAACTCCGCCGCGAATTCGCCGCGCCGATGGGCGATGGCGCGCTCCTCGAAGGTCTCGGCAAGCGCAGTCGCCACGTCATCGAAGTAATTTTCCGGCAAGCCGGGATAGCTTTCGCGCTCACCGTTCAAGAAGCGCGTCACATCGCGGCGGTATTCGCGAAACAGGGAATCGCCGTCGTATTCCGGGTGGCCCTGGAAATAGAGAAAGAAGCTGCCGTCCTGTTTGGCAAAGGCGTCGACGCCGGCGACTGCCGACCGCGTGAGGATCCTGTAGCCCGCCGATAGCAGCGCCTCTTCCGGCAAATCGTTGTAGCGCGAATGCGGCACCCAGAGCGGCTCGGGAAAATGCTGCGTCATTGGATGGTCGGCAGCGAGCCGGCAATCGAATACGCCGAATTGCTTCTTCGGGAGCGCGCGGCGCTCGATGCCGTCCGCGTGCAGCACGGCCCCATGCGCGGCGAGGCACGACCAGATCGTCGAGGCGGTATAATCGCGCGCCCAGTCGACGACCGCGCTCAGGTTCTGCCAATACGGCTCGTCCTTGAGATTCTTGGCGCGCGGCTCGGTGCCGGTGACGATCAAGCCGTCGAGCGGCGTGTCCCAGAGTTCGGCAATATCGCGATATTTTCCAGCCAGCGCCCGGCGCATGTCTTCGCCGCGTGGCACTTCCGGAATCACGAACAATTTCAGGAGCACGACGCGCGACGGCGCGGCTTCGCGGATCAGTTCGGCGAATTGCCGCTCAGTCGCTTCGAACGCGGCATCGGGCATGTTGTTGATCAGCCCGACGGTGACGCAATTCGCGGCGTTGAGTTCGGTGGGGGATCGGCCGGTGTCGAGGAACAACGGCATGGTTTTACTCCGGCCTCGCCCTACTCCGCCGCGAGCAGCGAACGCGGCGACTGCGAGGCGCTGAGCGCCTGATCGAGATCGGCGATGATGTCGTCGATATGCTCGATGCCGACGGACAGCCGGATCATTTCCGGTTTCACGCCGGCTTTGCTCTGCTCTTGCGCCGACATTTGCCGGTGCGTGGTTGACGCCGGATGGCAGGCGAGCGATTTGGCGTCACCCATATTGACCAGCCGCTTGAACAGTTTCAGTGCGTCATAGAAGGCCTTGCCCGCTTCGAGCCCGCCGAAGACGCCAAAGGTCAACAGCGAACAGGCTTGGCCGCCGAGATATTTTTGCGCGAGGTTGTAATGGGGATGATCGGCGAAGCCGGCATAATTGAGCCATTCGACGCGCGGATCGTCGCGCAGGAATTCGGCGACGCGGCGCGCGTTCTCGACATGGCGTTCGACCCGCAGCGCCACCGTCTCGATACCCTGCAGCAGCAGGAACGAGGACATTGCCGGCAGGATGGCGCCGGTGGTGCGCAAAAAGACGCTGCGGCAGCGCGCGATATAGGCGGCTTCGCCGAAGTGATCGGCATAGATCAGCCCGTGATAGGACGCGTCCGGCACGTTGAACATCGGGAAGCGTGTGGCATGTTTCTTCCAATCGAAACGGCCGGAATCGACAATGGCGCCGCCGAGCGTAGTGCCGTGGCCGCCCATGAACTTGGTCAGCGAATGCACGACGATGTGGGCGCCGTAATCGATGGGACGCAGCAGGATCGGCGTCGCCACCGTATTGTCGACGACCAGCGGCACGCCATGGCGATCGGCGACCGCGGCCAGCGCCTCGATGTCGCAAATATTGCCGGCCGGGTTGCCGACGCTTTCGCAGAAAATGGCGCGCGTCTTGTCGTCGATGAGCTTCTCGATCGCCTCGGCGCTGTCGGTCTCGGCGAAGCGCACGGCGACGCCTTGGCTCGGCAGGACGTGGCCGAACAGCGTATAGGTCGTGCCGTAAAGCTGCGGCACCGAAACCACGTTGGTGCCCAAGCTGGTGAGATTTGACACCGCATAGGTCAGCGCCGCCTGGCCGGTGGCAACGCAGAGTGCGCCAACGCCGCCTTCGAGCTCGGCAACGCGGCGCTCGAGCACGGCGGTGGTCGGATTACTGATGCGGCCGTACCGATGACCTTCGACTTCGAGATTGAACAAAGCTGCGCCGTGGTCGGCGCTGTCGAATTCATACGCCACCGTCTGATAGATCGGCACCGCGACGGCTTTTGTCGTCGGATCGGTTTCATAGCCGCCGTGGACGGCCACCGTTTCGCGTTTCATACGTCCCATCGCCTGCCCGAAATCACGCAATTTTTGTCCGCGCTTGTTGGGCGCAATACTAGGGAGATTGCCTTTCTTATCCGTGGCTGTAGAGGCAGGACAACGTAAGCGCGGCGAATTAGAGCGGTTAACTTTAATTGTTTGCCATCACGCCGACGCAAATGCGCTGTGCGCGGATTTTTGTCGCCGGCGCGGCTCCGAACTCCTTCAAATTTTATCCAATCTTGAAGCGAAAGATTCACTTTGTTGGGCGATGTTCCTGGATGACTTTGGCTGACATGCCCTTTGCCGACATGGAAACAACGCGCCGCAGCGGCGGCGACAGTGCGCTCGACGCCTGGGTGCGCGCGCTGGAAGCGACCGCGCCGATCGCCAAACAGCCGCAACGGCTGTTGTCCGATGTCATCGCCGGCATAGCACGGACGCATGGTGACAGGCCCGCGCTGATCTCGGAGCGTGAGACGCTGACCTATCAGGCACTCACCGAACGCGCCAATCGTTACGCACGCTGGGCGCTGAAGCAAAATCTCGGCAAGGGCGAAACCACCTGCCTGTTGATGCCGAACCGGCCCGACTATCTCGCGATCTGGCTCGGCATTGCCAGTGTCGGCGGGGTGGTCTCTCTTCTCAACACGCAATTGCGCGGTCCGTCGCTGGCGCATTGCATCGACATCGTCGCGCCGCGGCACGTGATCGTCGCCGGTGAATTGGCCGAAGCCTACAGCACGGCGGCGATCGCAAGCGCTCCTCAAGTCTGGTCGCATGGCGGCGGCTTCGACCGCATCGATCAGGAGATCGAAAAGTTTTCCGGCGTGCCGCTGAGCCCTGTAGAACGCCGCGGCGTGAGCATCGCCGACCGCGCGCTGACGATCTACACGTCCGGTACCACCGGACTGCCGAAGGCCGCCAATGTCAGCCACCACCGGCTGCTGCAATGGAGCTTGTGGTTTGCCGGATTGATGAAGGCCGGGCCGGACGATCGCATCTATGACTGCCTGCCGCTCTATCACTCGGTCGGCGGCGTCGTGGCGACCGGTGCGTTCCTGGTCAGCGGTGGTGCGGTCGTGATCGCCGAAAAATTCTCGGTGCAGCGTTTCTGGGACGATATCGTCCAATGGGACTGCACGCTGTTCCAATATATTGGCGAATTGTGCCGCTATCTCGTCAACGCGCCGCCGCACCCGCGTGAGCGCGCACATCGGCTGCGACTGTGCGCCGGCAACGGACTGCGCGCCGACATATGGGAGCGCTTCCAGTCGCGGTTTCGGATTCCCAGGATTTTGGAATTCTATGCGGCGACCGAAGGCAACGTCTCGCTCTACAATGTCGAGGGCAAAGCCGGCGCTATCGGCCGCGTGCCGCCATTTCTCAAGCATCGCTTTCCGCTGGTGCTGGTCAAATTCGACGATGTGACGGGTGCGCCGGTGCGCGACAGCCACGGACGCTGCCTGCGCTGCGTCACCGGCGAAGCGGGCGAAGCGCTCGGCAGAATTCGCGGCGCATCGCAGAGCGGCGGCGACTTCGAGGGCTATACCAGCGCCGAAGACACCGAGCGCAAGATCCTGCGCGACGTGTTCGAGCCAGGCGACGCCTGGTATCGCACCGGCGATCTGATGTGGATGGACGCGAGCGGCTTCTATTATTTCGTCGACCGTATCGGCGATACGTTTCGCTGGAAAGGCGAGAACGTCGCGACCTCCGAAGTCGCCGACGCAATCATGGCCTGTCCCGGCATCGTCGAGACGACGGTTTACGGCGTTGCCGTTCCCGGAACCGAAGGCGCCGCCGGGATGGCGGTGCTGGTCGGCGACGGCAATTTGAGTTTGCCGGACTTGCGCCAGCGTCTGACGCAACGGCTGCCGCCTTATGCGCTGCCGCTCTTCCTGCGTCTCAAGGACGGGATCGACGTCACCGGAACGTTCAAGCACAAGAAATCCGATCTCATCCGCGAGGGCTTCGATCCAAAGGCAACGCCGGACGCGATCTATTTTAACGATCCGGCGCAGCAGGCCTATGTACGGCTTGATCCAGCGCTCCACGCGCGCATCTGTGCCGGCAAGCTGCGATTATAGTGGTGCGCCGTGGCGCCCTTGCCCGTAACCCCGTAGCTTCGTTTTCTTAAGCCGTCGCGCCAGCATCTACCGTCAGCACCGTGCCGGATATGCTGCCCGCCTTATCGCTGAGCAGATATTCGACGGCGTTGGCGACATCGTCGACGCCGGCGAGCTTGCGCAGCGCGCTCCGTCGCATCACCCGCTCACGCTGCTCGCCGGCAAGCCCATGGGTCATCTCGGTATCGAGGAAACCCGGCGCCACAGCATTGACGGTAATGCCGAGCCGGCCGACCTCTCTCGCCAGGGATCGGGTAAAGCCCAGCATCGAAGCCTTGGTCGCGCCATAGACCGAAAGCCCGCTATAGCCGGTGAAGCCGATGATCGAGGCCACATTGATGATGCGGCCTTTGCCTTCCGACATCATCGCGCGCACCACATATTTGGTGAGTACGATCGGCGACAGCGTGTTGACCCGGACAAGTTGTTCGATTTGCGAATTGTGCATCAACGACAGCGCACCATCGAGGCCGAGCGCGGCATTGTTGACCAAGCCGAACAACGGGCCGAATTCCTTGCGCAGATCGCGCACCAGGTCCGGGATTTTTTCGATTTCGCCGAGGTCGAACGGCACAAAGTGCAGCGCGCCGTTCTTGGCACGCTTGGCGTCAGCGATGGCGGCGTTGATCTCCTTGGTTTCCTTGCGCGCTATCCCGATCACATCGTAGCCATCGGCCACGAGCTTGCGCGCAATACCGAGCCCAAGCCCGCGGCTCGCGCCAGTGATCAGAACGGTGCGCGAAACTTTCTTCGCCGTCTTCCTGCCGGGCTTAGCCATGCCATCTCAACCTTGCCGCCGCACCAATTTGCCGGAGGCCGCGACGTCGAGCGCCGGCACGATGCTGATCGAAGCCGGGACTTTGTACAGCGGCAGCGCGTCGCGACAGAGCGTGAGGATATCGTCCTTGACCCGGTCGACCCCGCCGCTCCCGCCGCCCGATTCCAGCACGACGTCGGCGGTCACGATTGCGCCGGTGATCGGACTGCGCTTGCCGCGCACCAGAGACATGCGCACTTGCGGATGCCGGTTGATGACCGCTTCGATCTCTTCGGGATGAACCTTCTGCCCGCCGATATTGATGATGCCGCCGCGGCGGCCGGTGAAAACGTAACGATCGCCGCGCCGCTCCACCATGTCGCCGTTGTCAACAAAGCCGTCTTTGTCGGCGAGCGACGTAGCGGTGCCGACATAACGCGAAGCCGTGCGCGGCGAGCGAATGCGCAAGGAGCCATCCTCGATTTTCATTTCGACGCCGTTGCGGACCTGCTCGACATAGGAAACCGGAAAGCCCTCAAGTCCATCGCTGACTTCGAAAGCGACGCCGGCTTCGGTTGAAGCGAAGGCGTGACTGACAGCCGCTTTAGGAAAAGTGCCGCGCAAAGCATCGAGGATCGCCTGATCGGCGATCTCTCCGGACAGCCGGACATAAAGCGGCGCGATTTTCTTGATTACGGGCGACATCAGCGCACGCCGCCAATGCGTCGGCGTGCCCAAGACGTGAGTGATCCCATGCGCCGCCATACGCGCAAGATGATCGGCGACCGGCTCGCCCGCGCTCGACAGCAGGAGCGACGTGCCGCCCAGTACCGCGCGGAGAAAGATTTGCAAGCCGCCATAGCGGCGGATGTCATAGAACGTCGCCCACGTCACGCTCGAGTCTGGCGCTTTGGCCGCAAACGACGCGGTCAGGCCGGCAAGGCTGTGCGCGACCATTTTTGGCACGCCGGTCGTGCCAGAGGTCAGCATCACCCATTCGGTCGACAACCGTGCAGGCGGAAGTTCGCTGGCGCCGATCGTCGGCGCGCAAGCAACGCGAAGCGGGATGTCGAAGAATTCGGATGGCGAGCTTGCATCAATGACGACGGCATTAACCTCAGCGCCGGTAATCAGCGCCGCGAAATGCTCGGGCGCAGTGTCCGGCGGCAGAATAGTGATACGGCGCGCGACACCGTCGAGCTCGATCAGCGCCAAAGCCGCGGTGAGCTGGCTGCCGGTCGCGAGCAGCACCGATCTGCCGGCCAATTCACCGAGCCGGCCGCCGAGACATGTCCCGCGCGCAAGAAACGTATAGCAGGCGCACGCGGCGCGATCCCAGAAGAACCGTTCCGCCGAGCCAAGCCGTCGACGCAGAGACTGCGCCTCAGCGTGCGCCATGTTCGTAGACCTTCACGAAATCGCCGAGCGTGACCGGAAACACCGCGTCCTCGGAGGCCGTGAACGGATCGATGCCGAGCTTGTCCTCGAGCCGGGCGACCAGCACGGCGAAACCGAGCGAGTCGAGACCGGAGTCGAGCAGCGCGAGATCGTCGGAGAGCGGCGCGAGATGTTTGCCGTGCTCGCGCGCGATCTGCGTCATCTGGTCCATTATGGTTAACTTTATCGACATGGATGCCGAACCTACCGTTTGTTCACTTGGCACCCGTATATTCGCGCAACGATTACAATCAAGTTCACGACACGGTCGTGGTCAATTTCGATGAGCGCTGCCCAGTCCGACGTCCGCTGCCGACAGATCGAGAAAAGCGACGCCGCCGCCGTCGCCGATCTGCTCACGCGCGGCTTTCCGAGCCGCGGCGGCGAATTCTGGCGCCATGCACTCGATCAGCTCACCCGGCGCGAGCCGCCGGATGGCTTGCCGAAATATGGTTACCTTCTAGAAACCAATGGCAGGCCGGTCGGCGTCATCCTTCTGATCTGCTCGGCGATGCCCGCCGGCGAGACTTTCGCGCCGCGATGCAATCTGTCGAGCTGGTATGTCGATCCGGCGTTCCGTTCCTATGCGCCGATGCTGGTCTCGCAGGCGCTGCGTCACAAAGAAGTGACCTATACCAACGTATCCGCGGCGCCGCATACCTGGCCGATCATCGAGGCGCAGGGCTTCTCGCGCTACAGCAACGGCATTTTCATTTCGCTGCCGGCGCTGACATTCGGCGGCGAACAGGCCGAAGTGTACGACGCGCGCCGGCGACCGGCGGTGAGCTTCGATCCGTTCGAGCAGGAGACGCTCACGCAGCATGCGGCGCATGGCTGCATCAGCATCTGGTGCGCGACA
>DATHPQ010000144.1:0-32642 GCA_035483735.1 Xanthobacteraceae bacterium
TCACTCGCCGCGTATGATTTAAAAGACTATCTCACAGCCGCAGCAAAGACTGCGCTTCGCTCTCCTCGAAGAAGGGAACAATATAAATGTCGAAAATTCACTCGGGCCGAATTTTCAAAGGCGGTGTGATGGCGGCGATCGCTGTTGCGGCTTCGCTCGCAGCCACGGCTTCCGGCTCTGCCGCAACGCGTCACGTGGTTCGCGCGGCACAGCCACGAACACCGGCCTACTATAATTATGTGCCGGCCCAGATCGACGCTCCCGGACTGACGGCCGGTCAGCTTGGGCGGCGCACCGATCCTGTGCTCGTGGCGCCGGGCGGCTATGGTCCGCCCGATCCGGCAAGCTGCGGCGGCTTCCACTGCTGACGCAGCCACAAGGTTGATCGAAATTTGAGGCGCCGGAGCGCGAGCTCACGGCGCCTCAATCGGTCCGCGCGTGAGGCGATCGAGCGCGCCCTGCAGAATGAAGGTCGCGGCATGCTGGTCGATCACGGCCTTGCGCTTGGCTCGGCTCGCGTCGGCTTCGATCAGCGCGCGCTCGACGGCGGCCGTCGACAGTCGTTCGTCCCACAGCGCGATCGGCAGTTCGGTGAGTTGCGCAAGATTGCGGGCAAAGGCGCGCGTCGATTGCGCGCGCGGCCCTTCGCTGCCGTCCATATTGATCGGCAGACCGAGCACCAGCGCCACGGCTTTGCGCTCGGCGGCGAGTTCGAGAATACGCTTGGCATCGGGTTGAAAGCGCACGCGGGCGATGGTTTCGACGGGCGCTGCGACCCGCCGATCCGGATCGCTCGCCGCGACACCGATGGTCTTGGTGCCGAGATCGAGGCCGATGAGTGCGCCACGTTGCGGCAACAGCGCAGCGGCGTCAGTGAGCGCGAGAACCGGCATTCGCGACCTTTCCTAAAGCGGCCTTTTCGATCGACGCGGCCGCGCGTATCTTGTGTCCACAACGCGCATTGCCGTCGCGCGAATTCCGGTCACCCACAAGGTCCGTCATGCAGATCACCTGGTATGGCCATTCCGCTTTTCGTCTCGATTTCGCCGGCCTTGCGGTTCTGATCGATCCGTTCTTCACCGGCAACCCCGCCTTCGTCTCCGACAAGGCTGCCGCGATCAAGGGGGTCACGCATATTGTCCTCACGCACGGCCACGGCGATCACGTCGGCGATACGCTCGATATCGCCAAAAGCAACGGCGCCACCGTCACCACGAACTACGACCTCGGCATGTGGCTCATGTCAAAGGGGCTGGAAAAGCTCAACCCGATGAATACCGGCGGCACCACCGATCTCGGCGCCTTTACTGTCACCTTGGTGCGCGCCGACCATTCCTCCGGAGACATCACCAACGGCATGCCGATCTATCTCGGCAATCCGTGCGGCGTCATCATCAAGGCCAAGGGCGAGCCCACGGTCTATCACCTTGGCGACACCGACATCTTCTCCGACATGGCGCTGATCGCCGAGATCCATCAGCCGAAAATCGCTTTTGTACCGATCGGCGATCGCTTCACCATGAGTCCGGCAACGGCGGCGCTGGCGGTGAAGCGCTTCCTCAAAGTCGAAACCGTCGTGCCGTGCCATTATGGCTCGTTTCCGTTCATCGAGCCCAACGCGGATAAATTTCTCGCCGAGATGAAGGGGCACTCGACCAAAGTCGTCGTGCCGGAAAAGGGCAAGGCATTTGCGGTATAATTCTGTCCGGGAGCTCGCATGCGGTTCATCTCATCTGTTCTCGCAACAACGCTGACGCTGATCATGTCCCATATGGCCACTTCGCGGGCGGCAACGGCCGCCGACATCAACGTCGTCAGCGGTGGTGCCTTCAAACAGGTGCTGTCCGCTCTTGTCGCGCAGTACGAGAAGGAGACCGGCAACAAGGTTGCCGTGACCTACCAGACGGTCGGGCAGCACGTGGCGCTGATCAAGGACGGCAAGGAAGAATTCGACGTCGCCGTGCTGACGCCGGAGGCGATCGACGGGCTTGCCAAGGACGGCAAGGTCGTGCCGGGCACGCGCGCCGACCTCGCCAAGGTCGGCGTCGGTGTCGTGGTCAAATCCGGCGCGACGCTGCCGGACATCTCGACCGACGAGGCGTTCAAGCGCGCGCTGTTATCGGCCAAATCGGTCGCCTATATCGATCCCAAGGCCGGCGGCTCGAGCGGCATCTATGTCGACGGCCTGCTCAAGCGGCTGGGCATTGCCGACGCGATCCAGACTAAAGCGGTCCTGGTGCAGGGCGGGGCGGTCGCCGATCACGTCGCCGATGGCGAAGCTGAAATCGGCGTCCACCAGATCAGCGAGATCCTGCCGGTTGCCGGTGTGACCCTGGTCGGCCCGCTGCCGGCCGACATCCAGAATTACACCACCTATGCCGCGGGTGTCGGCGCGGCAGCCAAAGACGCCGCCGCGGCCAGGGACTTCGTCCGCTTCCTGTCCGGCTCGCACGCCTTGCCGATCATCAAGGCCAAGGGGATGGAGCCGGCATCCTAGGTCGCAAAAAAACAGCGCCCGGCGAGGCCGGGCGCTGATTGGCCGACCGCAGATTGCGGCCGGATGGACTTTGGCCGCTTTAGTGCTTCGCCTGTTCCCAAGCGATCCGCGGAATGTCGCCGCGAGTAATGCCGATATCGGCAAGCTCACGGTCGCTGAGATGGGACAGTTCGTCCACGGCAACGCCATAGCGCTTCCAGGACTTGAAGAAGCCGATGATGGACAACAACATGTTCTTGTTCCTTCCTTTTTTGAGCGTCGACCCCGTGGGCCGGCACCAGAATCGGAACTGAATATAGGCATCGATGGTGCATCGCAAAATAATTCTGCTGCAGTGCAGCTACGCGGCTATCGCATATAGACAGCAACGATCTCTAAAGACCTGTGGTAAATTTGTGAGATGTGGTGAGAAAAAGCTGAATAAAACCAGCAATTGTCATGTGGATGACGCATTACCAGGGTGGTGAGGGCTCTTCGACGGTACGCGGGGCGGCAAAACGCTCAAATCACGGTAAAAATTGTTCCAATTGCCGTCTTTGATGCGCTGTTTGCCCGAGTTCCGCCCGCCGTTGATCCTTTATGCGCCGCTTTTGCAGGCTGCAATCCGCCTCGGTGTCAAAGTTTGCGTCGGGGGAGATTCCCATGGGGACCGCTTTTGATCACCGCAGAAGTGCGGAAGAGTGCGTTGCGATGGCGCGGTTGTCTGACGATAACGGCGACAAGGCGTTGTGGCTTGCCTTGGCGCAGTCGTGGGTCAAGCTTGCCGAGCACGTCTCACGTATTGAGACGGATGCCGCACTTCAAGACGAGCCGCCTGAGGAGGAAGGAGAAGTCTACGCTTCCTAGCGGGCGCGATCGTACAGCCTTTCGTCGCTGGCTCAGGCCGGCCGGCATAGCCGGCCTGAGTTCGCTCTCTCAGCGGTAATGATTGGACCTCAATCGGCCGCGGCTCTTATCGGCCGCGACTGTCAGTGATCGTGATTGTCATGGTCGTGACCGTCACTGACCGTGGCTTGCGAGGACGGTCTGGCAAGTCTTGCTGATCTTTCCACGATTGGCTTGCAGGCAGCCGAGAATGCCGAGCACGTCGTTCGGGTTCACCTGCAATTGCACCTGGCAAAACTTGATCACATCCGGATGGCAGGCCGCGCGTTCCTGCTCGTTGCCTTGCCCCATGCCGCCGGGCACCGGCGGCGGCTGCGGCGGCAGGTTCTGAGCGGAAGCAGCCGCACCGGCGGCGAGTGAAGCGGCAACGATCAAGCAGGATATGCGCAACATGGTCCTCCCTTTCGGGCTTTAAGCCCGTGCCGTGACGTCGTTTTATCCCACACTTTATCGACACTGTCGCGGCTACGAACAGGGCAAAGTGGTTTCCCAATACGGTTGTGCAGACTTTTTTGCCGGCAAAATGCAGTGCAGCAAATCGCGCGCAACCACGGCCTGTGCCGGCGCCTTAAAGCTTTGCTGGGATATTGGTGGGCACACTCGCAACTGGCCTTTCTCGCGCACGCGCGGGCACCCTTGCTTGTGTGCAGGCCCTGGCGATACATCTCGCCGCAAGACTGGTTTTAAAGGGCGATTAGCTCAGTTGGTAGAGCGTCTGCTTTACACGCAGAATGTCGGCGGTTCGAGTCCGTCATCGCCCACCAGCCTATGCAAGCGAAGCGCCGCGTAGGCTGCCGCACCTAGCCTGTCTTCAGGCGAAGGCGGGCTCTCACGCTTGCTCCGGCTCGGCGAGCGAGCTCTTTCTCAAGCCGGGTCCTGCGCTCCGATAGAAACATCACCGTAGTGTCGTGATGCTGACTTCGCGCGATGCGATGTTCGCCAGATGATGCGCGTCGCATCGGCCGACGAATTATGGACGCCAAAAAACCTCGCCCGCGGCCTCGCAGTTCTCCGACTGCAATGGCGCGCGGGCGGTGAGTGGCGCACGGAGGATCCGCGTGGCGAATCCGCCGACAGCGAGCAATCAGACGGCTTCTTTGAGTTCCTTGGAAGCGCGGAAGGCCACTTTTTTGCTAGCCTTGATCTGAATCGGTTGGCCGGTTGCGGGATTACGTCCCATGCGCGCGGCGCGCTTGCGCACCTGAAGGATGCCGAGGCCGCCAATGCGGATGCGCTCGCCCTTCTTCAGATGCTTGACGATATTGCCGACAAAGCCGCCGAGGATCGCTTCAGCTTGCTTCTTCGAAAGCTCGTTGTCCTCCGCGAGGCTCGCGGCGAGATGTTTCAAAGTAACGGTAGTCGCGGTTGCCTTACTTGCCATTAGACCCTCCTCAATGAAGCGGTTTGCGTGAAAAAAGCGCCGCTCAGTGCGAAGCAGTTAAACGATTCGGCTGCGGCTGACCACGCTTGTTTTGCCGATTCCACCGATGTTTTCTGCATCAGGAGGGTGTTTGAGGGCGCTTCATGGCAAGGATATGACGCCTTTGAAAGCGCCATGAAAGCCCGATGAATGGCCCAAATTCCTTGACTTGCGGCCGTGCCGGCCTTAATTCCACGCCTCGCCCGCGGGGGCGTAGCTCAGTTGGTTAGAGCGTCGGCCTGTCACGCCGAAGGTCGCGGGTTCGAGTCCCGTCGCTCCCGCCATTTCAAAGACTTAGCTCGATTTCTGCATAGATTGGATGGGCCCTCCCGCGGACCCGTTCGGGCCGCGGCGTGACCCTGTTTGGTGCGGACGAATCCGGGGCCGCTTACCCCCGATAGATCGGGGCCGGCTGGGCAAAGAAGCTCCCCAGGATGTGGTAAACCAGCGCATAATTCTTCTGTTGGAAACTCGCATGCGAGATGCCGGGCATCACGGCAAAGTGCTTGTCCGGGTTGGGCAGCTTGGCGAAAAAGGCCACCAGATCCTCGAAACTGGCGATCCCGTCCCATTGGCCGCGCATGATCAGGGTCGGCACCGTGATCTTTTCCGGGTCGATCACCGGCAGGTTTGAGCACATATCGACATAAGTTCCGGTCGGCACCGAGTCATCGAGCGCGGTGACGGCGTCGGCGAAAGCGTCGATGACCTTCTCCTCGGCGGTGCCGGGATGGTCGCGGTCGAAAATGGAATGGATGAACGCCTTGTCGATCGGCCGGCGGTTCTTGGTTCGAAATTCCGGCAGCTTCTTCTTGCGCTCGGCGAGCGTCGGCGAGCCTTCGCCGGTCCAGACCATGGCGTCGAGCGCCAGCCGGCTCACCATATCCGGGTGGCGTTGCGCGAACATCGCCGCGCGCAATGCGCCGGACGAGATGCCGTAAACCAGGAGCGGGCGCTTGCCGCACAGCTTCTCGATATAGGTCGCAGCGGCAAAGCAATCATCGGCGCCTTGCGCGATCGGCGCATTGTTGTTGCGGCTCTTCTCCGAGCGGCCATAGCCTTCCATGTCGACACACCAGCAATCGAAGCCGCGGCGCGCGAACCAATCCATGACCGACGAATCCGGCCGGCCTTCGACTTGAAGATCGAAGGTCGGCTGCGACGCCATCGATGAGCCGTGCACGAACAGGATCGTGCCCGCGGTCTTTTTCGGATCGCCGGCGCATTTCTCGAACATGAACAGCTTCACGCCGCCGTCTTTGGTCGTCCAATGCTCCTCGCCCTTGATCGCTGCGGCGGAAATCGTGGTCATCTCGTTCATGGTTCACCTGGGGTTTCACGTTTGTGGAATGCTTGGGCCGCGCGCTAATCGATCAGCGTAATATGATTGTCCTTGATCACCTTAGCCCATTTGACGATTTCGGCCTGCATGAAGGCCGCGAACTGCGCTTGGGTCATGACCAGCGGCGTCGCGCCCTGGTCCTCCCATGACTTCTTGATCTCGGGCCGTTGCAGGATCGAGGTAATGGTCCGGCTGAGCAGATCGATGATCGGCTGCGGCGTATTCTTGGGCGCCATGAAGCCGACCCAGAGCGTAGCTTGAAAACCGGGCGCGCCGGCTTCGTCAAGCGTCGGTACGTCGGCCAGGATCGGCGAGCGCGCTTTGCCGCTGGTGCCGATGGCGCGCACCATGTCGGATTTAATCAGCGGCGCCATGGTCGGCACGGAATCGAACAGGAGCTGGATCTGGCCGCTGAGAATATCGGTGCGCATGCCGCTCGAGCCTTTGTAGGGCACATGCACGATGTCGATGCCGGTGATGTTCTTCAAAAGCTCGCCGGCCATGTGGTAGTTCGAGCCGGGACCTGACGAGCCGTAATTCAGCGTTCCCGGCTTGGCCTTGGCAAGCGCGATCAATTCGGCGAGGTTTTTAGCCGGCACCGAAGGGTGCACGACAAGCACCAGGTCTGAATCCATCAGCGGGGAAATCGGTGCGAGGTCACGCATCAGCGAATAGGATTTCGTCTCGTAGAGCGTCTCGTTGACCGTCTGGGTGCCCGAAACCATCAACAGCGTGTAGCCGTCCGGCGTGGCATTGGCGACAAATTCGGTGCCGATCGTGGTTCCCGCGCCGGGCCGGTTCTCCATGATGAAGGCCTGGCGCAGCAGCTGCTGCAGTTCAGCGGCGATATCGCGGGTATAGACGTCGGTCGGCCCGCCGGCGCCGAATGGCACGATGACTTTGACCGGCCGCGACGGGTAGTCGTCGGCCTGCGCAATGGTGACGGCGCCGGGCAAGAGGCTGGGCAGGGTGCTCCCCAGCGGCGCCGCGGCAAACGTCAGCAGCGCGGAGCGGCGCGAGATTCCGATCATGTCTATTTCACTCCAAAGTCTTTACCTTCCAAGCCGTGCCGGCGGATTTTGGGGGCATTCCGGCGACGCGACGATGCCCTGCCAGGAATTCGGCGTCGGGCCAAGCGGCAGGTGTGCAATATTGAACGCGTCTGCCTGTCGTGGAGAGCGGGCGCCTGCCGATCTCGGCAAAATTGTCACGGCGACGTAACATCGGCGCAACCTTTTGCGCCCGCGCGCAGGCCACACACAGGCTTGTCTTGCACCTTTTTGTGCACTGCGCTAAGGGTCGCAAAGTTCCTGTCGTGACGCGAATCTGCTTGATTTTGGGGCAAATCGGCGCGCTCGCTTCACTTTCGGAACCGAGCCGCCGAGGGCATGTTCCTTGTCCAGGGAATGTGGTCTTTGCCGCCGCTCAGAAGGATCTCTGATGAGCCAATCTCTCGCTCAACTGCTCTATGCCTATTTGCCGCTCATCGTCTTTATCGGCGTCGCAGCTCTGATCGGGCTTGTCCTTCTGGTGGTCGCTTTCGTCGTCGCCTACCAGCAGCCGGACCCGGAAAAGCTCTCTGCCTATGAGTGCGGCTTCAACGCCTTCGACGATGCGCGGATGAAGTTCGATATCCGGTTCTATCTCGTCGCAATCCTTTTCATCATTTTCGATCTCGAAGTGAGCTTCCTGTTTCCGTGGGCGACCGCGTTCGGTCATCTCGGCGTATTCGGCTTCTGGTCGATGATGCTGTTCCTCGGCGTGCTCACGATCGGTTTCATCTATGAATGGAAGAAGGGAGCGCTTGAATGGGATTGAGCGAACCCGTTTTGGCAACTGCAAGGCCGCAGATCATCGATCCAAATACCGGCAGGCCAGCCGGTAGCAATGACGCGTTCTTTACCGACGTGAACAGCGAGCTTGCCGACAAGGGCTTCCTGGTCACGGCCGCCGAAGATCTCATCGCCTGGGCGCGTACCGGCTCGCTGATGTGGATGACCTTCGGACTTGCCTGCTGCGCCGTCGAAATGATGCAGGTGTCGATGCCCCGCTACGACGTGGAGCGCTTCGGCTTCGCGCCGCGCGCCTCGCCGCGGCAGTCCGACGTGATGATCGTCGCCGGCACGCTGACCAACAAGATGGCCCCGGCACTGCGCAAGGTCTACGACCAGATGCCCGAGCCGCGCTACGTGATCTCGATGGGCTCCTGCGCCAATGGCGGCGGCTACTATCACTATTCCTATTCGGTGGTGCGCGGCTGCGACCGGATCGTGCCGGTCGATATCTACGTGCCGGGCTGCCCGCCGACTGCGGAGGCTCTGCTCTACGGCGTGCTGCTGTTGCAGAAGAAAATCCGCCGCACCGCCACGATCGAGCGCTGACCATGGAGGCGGCGATCTTGGATGAGACGCTTGATGTGCTGGGCAAAACGATCGCCGCCGCGCTGCCGGCTTCGGTGGCCGGCTATACAGTCGCGTATCACGAACTCAACGTGACGGCGCGGGCGAGCGACATCGTCGCGGTGATGCGTTTTCTGCGCGACGACGTGCGCTGCCAATTCATCAATTTCATCGACGTCACCGCGGTGGACTGGCCAGGCCGCGAGCAGCGCTTCGACGTCGTCTACCATCTGTTGTCGCCGAAGCTTAACCTGCGCGTTCGAGTCAAGACGCCGACCGACGAAGACACTGCGGTGCCATCGATCATCGATGTGTTTCCGGGCGCCGAGTGGTTCGAGCGCGAGACTTACGATCTTTACGGCGTCGTCTTCATCGGCCATCCCGATATGCGGCGCATCCTCACCGACTACGGTTTCGAGGGTCATCCGCTGCGCAAGGATTTCCCGCTCACCGGCTTTGTCGAAGTGCGTTACGATGACGAGCTCAAGCGCGTCGTCTATGAGCCGGTGCGGCTCACTCAAGAATTCCGCAATTTCGATTTTCTCTCACCCTGGGAAGGCACCGACTATGTGCTGCCGGGCGACGAGAAGGCCGGCGGTAAAGGGTCGTGACGTGAAACAGACCCTCAAACCCGGCATGACGCACCGCTTCGCTTACGCGGTGCCGGAAAACAAGACGGTGCCCTACACCTATCCCGAGGCGCCGGAAATCGCGGTCATGCCGAAAGTGTTCGCGACCGGCAATATGATCGTGCTGATGGAATGGGTGTGCGCCCAGCTTCTGGCGCCGCATCTCGACCCGGGCGAGGGCAGCCTCGGCGTGCATGTCGATGTCAGCCACCTCGCGGCGACTCTGCCGGGCATGGCCGTCACAGTGGATGTCGAATGTCTCGCCGTCACCGGCCAGCGCGTGACCTTCGCTGTCAAAGCGCATGATGGTATCGATTTGATCGGCGAGGGCCGGCACGAACGTTTTGTCGTCGCTTGGGATAAGTTCAATGCGCGCCTGGCGGCCAAGGCTGCCAAAGTTCCGGGAATGACGGCCGCGAAAGCGGCGGAGGTGGCATGATGGCGGAAACGGCAGCCACCAGAAATTTCACCATCAATTTCGGACCGCAGCATCCTGCAGCGCATGGCGTGCTGCGCCTTGTGCTCGAGCTCGACGGCGAAGTGGTCGAACGCGTTGACCCGCATATCGGGCTGCTGCATCGCGGCACCGAAAAGCTGATTGAACAGAAGACCTATCTGCAGGCGATCCCGTATTTCGACCGGCTGGATTATGTCGCGCCGATCAATCAGGAGCACGCGTTCTGCCTGGCGGCGGAAAAGCTGCTCGGCCTCGAAGTGCCGCGGCGCGGACAATTGATCCGCGTGCTCTATTGTGAGATCGGCCGGTTATTGTCGCATTTGCTCAATGTCACGACGCAGGCGATGGATGTCGGCGCGCTGACCCCGCCGCTGTGGGGCTTCGAGGAGCGCGAGAAGCTGATGGGCTTCTACGAGCGCGCCTCGGGCTCGCGCATGCATGCGGCTTACTTTCGCGTCGGCGGCGTGCATCAGGATTTGCCGCCGCAACTGATCGACGATATCGAGGCGTTTTGTGATCCATTCCTGGTGATTTGCGACGATCTCGAAACGCTATTGACCGGCAACCGCATTTTCAAGCAGCGCAATGTCGACATCGGCATCGTCTCGCTCGAAGACGCCTGGGCGCGCGGCTTCTCCGGCGTCATGGTGCGCGGCTCGGGCGCGGCCTGGGATTTGCGCAAGGCGCAGCCCTATGAGTGCTACACCGAAATGGAATTCGACATTCCGATCGGCAAGAATTGCGACAACTACGATCGCTACTGCATCCGCATGGAAGAGATGCGGCAGTCGATCCGCATCATGAGGCAATGTATCGCCAAGCTCCGCGCGCCGGACGGGCAGGGCCGTGTAGCGGTCGACGATCACAAGATCGTGCCGCCGAAGCGCGAAGAGATGAAGCGCTCGATGGAATCTTTGATCCATCACTTCAAGCTCTACACCGAAGGCTTCAAAGTGCCGGCCGGCGAAGTCTATGCCGCCGTCGAAGCGCCCAAGGGCGAGTTCGGTGTCTATCTGATCGCCGACGGCAGCAACAAGCCCTACAAGTGCAAGATCCGCGCGCCCGGTTTTGCCCACTTGCAGGCCATGGATTTCCTCTGCCGCGGCTACATGCTTGCCGACATTTCGGCGATCCTGGGTTCAATCGACATCGTGTTCGGCGAGGTTGATCGATGAGTGTGCGCCGTCTCGCCGAAAAGCAGCCGCCGAGCTTTGCTTTCACGCCCGAAAATCTCGAATGGGTAAAGGCCAAGGTCGCGCAATATCCGGAAGGCCGGCAGCAATCCGCCGTGATCCCGATCCTGTGGAAGGCGCAGGAGCAATGCGGCGGCTGGCTTCCTCAAAAAGCAATTGAGGCGACCGCCGAGCTGCTCGGCATGGCGAAAATCCGCGTGCTCGAAGTCGCGACCTTCTACACGATGTTCAATTTATCGCCGGTTGGGCGCTTCCATGTGCAGCTTTGCGGCACGACGCCGTGCATGTTGCGCGGCGCGGAGGAACTGAAAAAGGTCTGCCATCACATGATCGGCCACGAAGGCGAAGTGAGTTCGGATGGCGCCTTCTCCTGGATCGAGGTCGAATGCCTCGGCGCCTGTGTCAACGCGCCGATGGTGCAGATCAATGCCGATTTCTATGAAGACCTCACGCCCGACATTCTGACGCGGATCATCAACGATTTTTCAGCCGGCCGCACGCCCAAGCCCGGCCCGCAGATCGACCGGCAAAATTCCGCGCCGATCGGCGGACCGACGACGCTGACCGATCCATCGATCTACGAACCGAAAGCGGCCTCCGCTTCTTCCGCCGATTCATCCGAGCAGGGACCCGCCTGATGCTCGCCGACAAGGACCGCATTTTCAAAAATCTCTACGGCCATCACGGCTTCGGCCTTGAGGCCGCTCGCGCCCGCGGCGCCTGGGACGGCACCAAAGAGATTCTCGCCAAAGGCCGCGACGGCATCATCAACGAGGTCAAGGCGTCGGGGCAGCGCGGCCGCGGCGGCGCCGGCTTTGCCACCGGACTGAAATGGTCGTTCATGCCCAAGCAGTCCGACGGGCGACCGCATTATCTCGTCATCAACGCCGACGAATCCGAGCCCGGCACCTGCAAAGACCGCGAGGTCATGCGGCACGATCCGCATCTTCTCATCGAGGGCTGTCTGATCGCCGGCTGCGCCATGGCCGCGAACCATTGCTTCATCTATATCCGCGGCGAGTTCATCCGCGAGCGTGAGCGTGTCGAAGCGGCGGTCCAGCAGGCCTATGACGCCAAACTGATCGGCAAGAACAATATCAATGGCTGGGACTTCGACATCGTCGTGCATCACGGCGCCGGCGCCTATATCTGCGGCGAGGAGACGGCGCTGCTGGAAAGCCTCGAAGGCAAGAAGGGCCAGCCGCGACTAAAGCCACCGTTCCCGGCCAATATGGGCCTCTATGGCTGCCCGACTACCGTCAACAATGTCGAGACCATCGCCCAGGTACCCGACATCATGCGCCGCGGGGCGGCGTGGTTCGCGAGCATCGGCCGCGCCAACAATACCGGCACCAAGCTCTATTGCATTTCCGGCCATGTCGAGCGGCCGTGCAATGTCGAAGAGAATATGGGCATTCCGCTGCGCGAACTGATCGAGCGGCATGCCGGCGGCGTGCGCGGCGGCTGGGACAATCTCATGGCCGTCATTCCCGGCGGCTCCTCGATGCCGCTCGTTCCGGCCGGTCCCGATCAGGCCGACACGCTGCTGATGGATTTCGACGGTTGTCGCGACAAGAAATCAGCGCTCGGCACCGCCGCCGTGATCGTCATGGACAAGTCCGACGACATCGTCAAAGCGATGGCGCGCATTTCCTATTTCTATCGGCATGAGAGCTGCGGCCAGTGTACGCCGTGCCGTGAAGGCATGGGCTGGATGTGGCGCGTGCTCAACCGCATGGCGGAAGGCCGGGCGCAGAAGCGCGAGATCGACATGCTGTGGGAAGTCACCACCCAGATCGAAGGCCACACCATCTGCGCCTTCGGCGACGGCGCCGCCTGGCCGGTGCAGGGTCTGCTGCGGCACTTCCGTCCGGAGATCGAGAGGCGGATCGACCAATACACTGCGAATCCCCATCCCGCACCGGTCACGATGGCGGCGGAGTGAGGCGCACATGACCAAGCTCATCGTCGACGGTCACGAGATCGACGTTCCGCCGGAATACACGCTGTTGCAGGCGTGCGAGACCGCGGGCGCGGAAATTCCGCGCTTCTGCTATCACGACCGGCTGTCGATCGCCGGCAATTGCCGCATGTGCCTGATCGAAGTCGTCGGCGTGCCGAAACCGCAGGCGTCTTGCGCTATGGCGGTGCGCGATCTGATGCCTAACAAGGACGGTTCGCCCAAAGTGCTGTCGACGCGCTCGCCGATGGTGCGCAAGGCGCGCGAAGGCGTCATGGAATTCCTCTTGATCAATCACCCGCTCGATTGTCCGATCTGCGACCAGGGCGGCGAATGCGATCTGCAGGACCAGTCGATGGCCTATGGCGTCGATGCGAGCCGCTTCGCCGAGAATAAACGCGCGGTCGAGGACAAGTATCTCGGCGCACTGGTCAAGACCTCGATGAACCGCTGCATCCAGTGCACCCGCTGCGTGCGCTTCATCACCGAAGTGGCGGGCGTGCCCGAGCTCGGCGCCATCGGCCGCGGCGAGGACATGGAGATCACGAGCTATCTTGAGAGTGCGCTGCATTCCGAGCTGCAGGCCAATATCGTCGATATTTGTCCCGTCGGCGCGCTGACGTCGAAGCCTTACGCCTTCGCGGCGCGGCCTTGGGAGCTCACCAAGACCGAGTCGATCGACGTGATGGACGCCGTCGGTTCGGCGATCCGCATCGACACGCGCGGCAGCGAAGTCATGCGCATTCTGCCGCGCATTAACGACGACATCAACGAAGAGTGGATTTCAGACAAGACCCGTCATGTCGTCGACGGCTTGCGCACGCAGCGCCTCGATCAGCCTTATGTGCGCCAGGGCGGCCAGTTGCGCCCGGCGACGTGGTCGCAAGCGTTCCAGGCCATCGCCGCCAAGGTGGCGCAGACCAGTCCCAAGCGTATCGGCGCCATCGTCGGCGATCTCGCCGGCGTCGAAGAGACGTTCGCGCTCAAGGAGCTGATGACGCGGCTCGGCGTCGCCAATCTCGACTGCCGGCAGGACGGTTCCGCGCTCGACCCGGCCTGGGGCCGCGCGACCTATCTGTTCAATGCGAGTATTGCCGGCATCGAGTCCGCCGATGCGCTGCTGATCGTCGGCTCCAATCCGCGCAAAGAAGCAGCCGTGCTCAATGCGCGCATCCGCAAGCGCTGGCGCGCCGGCAAATTCCCGATCGGCGTCGTCGGAGCGAAATCGGATCTGTCCTACACCTACGATTATCTCGGCGCCGGCCCTGAGACGCTCGCCGACATCACGCGGCACTCTTTCGCCGATAATCTGAAGAAGGCCGAGCGGCCGATGGTGATTGTCGGCGCCGGCGCCTTCACGCGCGGCGATGGCGCTGCGCTCGCTTCGCTCGCGGCCAGGGCTGCGGTCGATCTCGGCGCGGTCAAGGACGGCTGGAACGGTTACTGCGTGCTCCATAGTGCGGCATCGCGCGTCGGCGCGCTCGATCTCGGCTTCGTGCCGGGGCAGGGCGGATTGAGCGCCCGGCAAATGGCGGCGTTCGGCACGCTCGATCTGCTGTTCCTGCTCGGTGCCGATGAGATCGATATCCCGCAGGGTGCCTTCGTCGTTTATATCGGCACCCAAGGCGATCGCGGCGCTTCGCGCGCCGACGTGGTGCTGCCGGGCGCGGCCTATCCGGAAAAGTCGTCGATCTATGTCAACACCGAGGGCCGCGTGCAGTTAGCGGCGCGCGCCTCGTTCCCGCCGGGCGACGCCAAGGAAGACTGGGCGATCCTGCGCGCTCTGTCCGACGTGCTGAAAAACAAGCTGCCCTATGACTCGCTCTCGGCGTTGCGGCAGGCGCTCTACAAAGCCTATCCGCACATGATGCGCATCGGCCAGATCGCGTCGGGGAACGCGGCCGATATTCAAAAGCTGGCGGCGCTCGGCGGCACTGTCGACAAGGCGCCGTTCGGTCCAGGCATCGAGGACTACTACTTCACCAATGCCATCGCGCGCAGTTCGGCGGTGATGGCGGAATGTTCGGCGATTGCGCACGGGCGCTCGACCATGACGGCGGCGGAATAGAGGGCCTCATGACGCTGACCGACTTCTGGTGGACCTATCTGTGGCCTCTGGTGATCATGATCGCCGAGAGCCTGTTGCTCCTCGTCGTGCTGCTGCTGTCGGTCGCCTACGTTCTCCTGGCCGACCGTAAGATCTGGGCCGCGGTGCAGATCCGGCGCGGCCCCAACGTGGTCGGGCCCTGGGGGCTGTTTCAATCCTTCGCCGACCTTCTCAAATTCGTGCTCAAGGAGCCGGTCATTCCGGCCGGCGCCAATAAGGGCGTGTTCCTGCTGGCGCCGCTTGTCACCTGCGTTCTCGCGCTCGCCGGCTGGGCGGTGATCCCGGTCAATGCCGGCTGGGTGATCTCCAATATCAATGTCGGCATTCTCTATATCTTCGCCATCTCCTCGCTCGGCGTGTACGGGGTGATCATGGCGGGCTGGGCGTCGAATTCGAAATATCCGTTCCTGGCGGCACTGCGTTCGGCGGCCCAGATGGTGTCCTACGAAGTCTCGATCGGCTTTGTCATCATCACCGTGCTGCTCTGCGTCGGCTCGCTCAATCTCACCGACATTGTCGTGGCGCAGCGCGACCACGGCCTTGCCACCATGCTCGGCGTGCCGTGGCTGTCGATCCTGAATTGGTATTGGCTGCCGCTGTTGCCGATGCTGGTGATCTTCTTCGTCTCGTCGCTCGCCGAGACCAACCGGCCGCCGTTCGATCTGATCGAAGCGGAATCCGAGCTCGTCGCCGGCTTCATGGTCGAATACGGTTCCACGCCCTACATGATGTTCATGCTCGGCGAATATGTCGCCGTCTGCACCATGTGCGCGCTGGCGGTGATCCTGTTCATGGGTGGCTGGCTGCCGCCGATCGCGCTACCGCCGTTCACCTGGGTGCCGGGCATCATCTGGTTCGTGCTCAAGGCGTTCTTCGTCTTCTTCATGTTCGCCATGGTGAAGGCCTTCGTGCCGCGTTATCGCTACGACCAGTTGATGCGGCTCGGCTGGAAAGTGTTCCTGCCGATCTCGCTCGCCATGGTCGCGATCGTGGCCGCGGTGCTGCAAGTCACCGGCTGGGTGCCGCAATGATGGGAGGACGGCATCATGGCAGGCAACGTGGATTTTTTATTGCCGGCCTGGATCGGCGCGCTGATTGGGACCATGATCGCGGTCGCCATCTATATACCGGGCATCCGCATCTTCGAGCAGCAGCAGCGCGCGCAAAGCGGCCCGATGACGCTGGAACAGCGCAAGGCCTTCGAGGACAAGCTCTCGGTCATGCGCCGGCTCATTCTCGGCGCCGATATCGCAATCTTGGCGGTCGCGGGCTATTGGCTCGGCACCACGTTCAGCGGGAGAGGTTGATATGAGCTTGGATGCGGCCGCCCGTTCGCTGTTCCTGAAGGAATTCGTTCAGGCCTTCTTCCTGTCGATGCGCTACTTCTTCAAGCCGAAGGCGACGCTGAACTATCCGTTCGAGAAGGGCAGGCTGTCGCCGCGGTTCCGCGGCGAGCATGCGCTGCGCCGTTACCCCAACGGCGAAGAGCGCTGCATCGCCTGCAAGCTCTGTGAGGCGATCTGTCCGGCGCAGGCCATCACCATCGAAGCCGGCCCGCGCCGCAACGACGGCACGCGCCGCACCACCCGTTACGACATTGACATGGTGAAGTGCATCTATTGCGGGCTGTGCCAGGAGGCCTGCCCGGTCGACGCCATCGTCGAAGGGCCGAATTTCGAATACGCCACCGAAACCCGCGAGGAATTGTACTACGACAAGGAGCGCCTCCTGGCGAACGGCGATCGCTGGGAACGCGAGATCGCAAGAAACATCGCGCTCGACGCGCCTTATCGGTGAGATCGGTTCTTCGATGATTATCCACGCGCTGTTCTTTTATCTGTTCGCGGCCGTCACCGTGGCTTCGGCCGCCATGGTGATCTTCTCGCGCAACCCCGTTCATTCGGTGCTGTTTCTCATTCTCGCTTTCGTCAACGCGGCGGGTTTGTTCGTTCTGATCGGCGCCGAGTTCTTGGCGTGGATCCTGATCATCGTCTATGTCGGCGCGGTCGCCGTGCTGTTCCTGTTCGTCGTCATGATGCTCGATGTGGATTTTGCCGAGCTGCGCCAGGGCTTCATCAATTACCTGCCGATTGGCGGTGTTATCAGTATCGTTCTCTGCGTCGAATTGCTGTCCGTCGTGCTGGCTTATGTGATCGGACCGGACGCCGGAAAAGCGATCACGGCGCCGATCCCGGCGGCCGACCAGATCAGCAATACCCAGGCGCTCGGCCTCGTGCTCTATACGCGCTACGTCTATTTCTTCCAGGCAGCCGGCGTCATCCTTCTGGTGGCGATGATCGGCGCCATCGTGCTGACCTTGCAGCACAAGACCAATGTGAAGCGGCAGAGCATCGCGGCGCAGAACGCCCGCACCAAGGCCGCGGCAATCGAAATCGTCCAGGTCAAGTCGGGGCAGGGGCTGTCATGACCCTGGGACTTCAATGACAATCGGGCTTGGTCACTATCTCGCGGTCGGCGCGATCCTGTTCACGCTCGGCGTGATGGGAATTTTCCTTAATCGCAAAAACGTCATCGTCATCCTGATGTCGATCGAGCTCATTCTGCTCGCCGTCAACATCAATCTGGTCTCGTTCTCGAGCTTTCTCGGCGACATCGTCGGTCAGGTCTATGCGCTGATCGTGCTGACGGTTGCCGCTGCAGAAGCTGCGATCGGGCTCGCCATTCTCGTCGCCTATTACCGCAACCGCGGTTCGATCGCGGTTGAGGATATCAATCTTATGAAGGGTTAGTCGCATGATCCCGAAAGGTGGATACCGGTTTTCGGACCTGATCATGCGCCAAGCGAAAATGTTGACTGAGTGCATTGAGCAATTCGGGCGGGATTAAGAGCTAATGTACGAAGCCATCGTTCTCTTGCCGCTTCTGGGCGCCATTATTGCGGGCGCGGTGTCGCTGGTCGGCGCGCGCAACCGCTTTCCGGGCGAAGACCCGCCGCCCCCGCACGACAATCATGCTGCGCCGCTTGTGCCAGAGGATCACGTGCACGGTTTGCCGTCCCCAGACGCGACCCACGCCGCCGCGCATGAGACGCATAGCGAGGATGGCCACGGCGCGCAGGAGCCGTCTGCCGCAGGCTCGCTCGGCGCCGAGCTCATCACCTCGACCTTCCTGGTGATCTCCTGCGTGCTGTCCTGGTACGCCTTCTATGATGTCGGCTTCGAGCATCACGACGCGCGCGTCACCTTGTTCTCCTTCATCAGCTTCGCCGACCTGCATTCGAACTGGGCGCTGCGTATCGATCCGCTGACGGTGGTGATGCTGGTCGTCGTGACGACGGTGTCGTCGCTCGTCCACATCTATTCGATCGGCTATATGGAGGAGGATCCGTATAAGCCGCGATTCTTCTCTTATTTGTCGTTCTTCACCTTCGCCATGCTGATGCTGGTGACGGCCGACAATCTCCTGCAGCTGTTCTTCGGTTGGGAAGGCGTGGGTCTCGCGAGCTATCTGCTGATCGGCTTCTGGTACTACAAGCCCGAGGCCAACGCGGCAGCGATCAAGGCCTTCATCGTCAACCGCGTCGGCGATTTCGGCTTCTCGCTCGGCATTTTCACGGCCTTTTTTCTCACCGGCGCGATTGATTTCGACACGGTGTTCGCCCAGGCACCCAACCTCGTCGGCAAGAGCTTCCATTTCCTGAGCTGGAACGTCGATGCGCTCACCACCATGTGCCTTCTGCTGTTCATGGGCGCGATGGGCAAGTCGGCGCAGTTCCTGCTGCACACCTGGTTGCCGGACGCCATGGAAGGCCCGACGCCGGTCTCCGCCTTGATCCACGCCGCGACCATGGTGACCGCCGGTGTGTTCATGGTGGCGCGGTTGTCGCCTTTGTTCGAGCTCGCGCCCTATGCCAAGAACTTCGTCGTCTTCATCGGCGCGACCACGGCGATGTTCGCCGCCACGATCGGTCTTGTTCAGAACGACATCAAGCGCGTCATCGCCTATTCGACCTGTTCGCAGCTCGGCTACATGTTTGTCGCCATGGGCTCGGGCGCCTATTCGATCGGCATGTTTCACCTTTTTACTCATGCCTTTTTCAAGGCGCTGCTGTTCCTTGGCTCCGGCTCCGTCATCCTCGCGATGCATCACGAGCAGGACATGCGCAATATGGGCGGTTTGTGGCGCAAGATCCCGTTCACCTACGCAATGATGATCATCGGGACCTTGGCGCTGACCGGATTTCCCTTCACCGCGGGCTATTTCTCCAAGGACGCGATCATCGAGGCCGACGACACGGTGCAAGGTCTTGCCGCGAGCTACGGCTTCATCATGACGGTGCTCGCCGCCGGGCTGACCTCGTTCTATTCGTGGCGGCTGATCTTTAAAACCTTCCACGGAACCCCGCACGACCAGCATCACTACGACGCGGCGCGCGAGAGCCCGAAAGTGATGCTTATTCCGCTGGCGGTCCTCGCTTTCGGCGCGATCTTCGCCGGTTATCCGTTCCTGCACATCTTCACCGGCGAAGGCGCGGACGGTTTCTTCCGCGAGTCGCTGGCACTGAAATCGGCCGATACGATTTTCTCGCAGATGGAAGCTTTGCCGCTTGCGATCGATCTCGCGCCGACGCTGATGATGCTCATCGGCCTCGGGGTCGCCTATCTGTTCTATATCCGGCGTCCGGATCTGCCGGCGGCCTTGGCGCGCGATCAGAAGCCGCTCTATGAGTTCCTGCTCAACAAGTGGTATTTCGACGAGCTCTACGACTTCCTCTTTGTGCGTCCGACGATGCGGCTCGGGCGGCTGCTCTGGAAGGGCGGGGACGGTTTCATCATCGACGGCTTCGGGCCTGACGGCGTGTCGGCGTGGGTGCTCGACGTCACCAAGAACGTCGTCCGGCTGCAGACCGGCTATCTCTACCACTATGCCTTCGCGATGATGATCGGCGTTGCCGGCTTCATCACGTGGTTCATGTTTGCGGGGGCGCGCTGATGACAAGCTGGCCGATCCTGTCCGTCGTCACCTTCCTGCCGGTCGCCGGCGCGCTCTTCATTGCGCTGTGCCTCAACGACGACGATTCCGGCATGCGCAACGCGCGCTGGGCGGCGTTGTGGACGACGCTATTCACTTTCGCCATTTCGCTGCTTTTGATCTGGCGCTTCGATCCGTCGTCAGCAGATTTCCAGTTCGTGGAAAAACGGCCCTGGCTCGGCGGCGCCATCAACTATGCGATGGGCGTCGACGGCATTTCGCTACCGCTGGTCATTCTGACCACGGCGATCCTGCCGATCGCGATCCTGGCGAGCTGGACGTCGATCCAGTACCGGGTGCGCGAATATATGATCGCCTTCCTGGTGCTCGAGACGCTGATGGTCGGCTCGTTCTGCGCGCTCGACCTAGTGCTGTTCTATCTGTTCTTCGAGGGCGGCCTCATTCCGATGTTCCTGATCATCGGTGTCTGGGGCGGCCCGCGCCGGGTCTATGCGAGCTTTAAGTTCTTCCTCTATACGCTGCTTGGTTCGGTGCTGATGCTGCTCGCCATCATGGCGATGTATTGGGATGCCGGCACGACCGATATCCCGACGCTGTTGCATCACGCCTTCCCGCGCAGCCTGCAGACCTGGGCGTGGTTCGCGTTCCTCGCGTCTTTCGCGGTGAAAATGCCGATGTGGCCGGTGCACACCTGGCTGCCCGACGCTCACGTTGAGGCCCCGACCGCGGGCTCGGTGATCCTTGCCGCGATCCTCTTGAAACTCGGCGGCTACGGCTTTCTGCGCTTCTCGCTGCCAATGTTCCCGGAGGCCTCGCAGCATCTGGCGCCGCTGATCTACGCGCTGTCGGTGATCGCGATCATCTATACGTCGCTGGTCGCGCTGATGCAGGAGGACGTCAAGAAACTCATCGCCTATTCCTCGGTAGCGCATATGGGCTTTGTCACCATGGGCATTTTTGCGGTGACGGCGCAGGGCATTGCCGGCGGCATCTTCCAGATGATCTCGCACGGCATCGTCTCCGCCGCTCTGTTCCTTTGCGTCGGCGTCGTCTACGACCGCATGCATACCCGCGAGATCGCGGCCTATGGCGGCCTCGTCAATCGCATGCCGGTCTATGCCTTCGTCTTCATGGTGTTCACGCTGGCCAATATCGGCCTGCCGGGCACGTCAGGCTTCGTCGGCGAATTCCTCACTTTAATCGGCACGTTCCGGATCAATACCTGGGTCGCGACCTTGGCCACTATCGGCACCATCCTGTCGGCGGCCTATGCGCTGTGGCTCTATCGCAAGGTCATTCTCGGCAAGCTTGAAAAGCCGAGCCTGTTCAACATCAAGGATCTCGGCTGGCGCGAAATCACGATCTTCGTGCCGCTGATCGTCCTCACCATCATCATCGGTGTCTATCCGAAGCCGATTCTGGATTTCTCTTCCGCCTCGGTAACGCAACTGATCGACAATTATCAGCACGCGCTCGCCGCCGCGCAGACGGGTGGCCAGACCGCGTTACTCGGGCGCTGAGGTGAAGATAAGCGAATGAACGCCGCTCAGCTCCCCACGCTTGTTCCGCTCCTTCCCGAGTTCGTGCTCGGCATCGGCGCTATGGCGCTGTTGATGCTCGGCGTGTTTCGCGGCGAGCCCGGTGGACGCATCGTCGATGTCATCGCTATCGTGCTTCTCGCCGTCGCCGGCATCGCGCTGGTCATGTTGCCGCCCGGCAAGCTCACGACCTTCGGCGGCAGTTTCGTCGTCGACGATTTTGCCCGCTTCCTGAAAATACTGGCGCTGGTCGGTTCGGCGGCGGCGATCGCGATGTCGCTCGATTATGCCGAAAAGGAACGCCAGCAGCGTTTCGAATATTCGGTGCTGATCCTGCTGTCGACGCTCGGCATGCTGATGCTGATTTCGGCATCCGACCTGATCGCGCTCTATCTCGGGCTCGAATTGATGAGCCTGCCGCTTTATGTCGCCGCCGCGAGCTATCGTGACTCGCTGCGCGCGACCGAGGCCGGCCTTAAATATTTTGTCCTTGGCGCGCTGTCCTCGGGCATGCTGCTCTACGGCGCGTCACTGGTTTACGGTTTCACCGGCACCGTGAGCTTCGCCGGTATCGCACAAGCTGCGGCGCAAGGCGGTACCGGGCTGATTTTCGGCATCGTCTTTCTGTTCGCCGGCTTCTGCTTCAAGGTTTCCGCCGTGCCGTTCCACATGTGGACGCCGGACGTCTATGAAGGCGCGCCGACGCCGGTGACGGCGTTCTTCGCTGCGGCGCCAAAAGTCGCCGGCATTGCCATATTCGTCCGCGTCGCGGTCGTCGCTTTTCCGAGCATCGCCACGCAATGGCAGCAGATCGTTGTCTTTGTTTCCATAGCCTCCATGGTGCTCGGCTCGTTCGCCGCGATCGGTCAGCGCAACATCAAACGCCTGATGGCTTATTCGTCGATCGGCCATATGGGGTTCGCGCTGATCGGGCTCGCCGCCGGCACGGCCGAAGGCGTGCAGGGCGTGCTGGTCTATATCGCGATCTATGTCACCATGACGCTCGGCGTGTTCGCCGTGATCCTGTCGATGCGGCGCTCGACGGGCATGGTGGAAACCACCGATCAGCTCGCCGGCCTTGCCCGCACCCATCCGACGACCGCCTTCTTTATGGCGATGCTGCTGTTCTCCATGGCCGGCATTCCGCCGCTTGCCGGCTTCTTCGCCAAATTCTACGTATTCCTTGCCGCCATCAAAGCCGGCCTCTACATCCTGTCGGTGATCGGCGTGGTCGCCAGCGTGGTGGGCGCCTACTATTATCTCGCCATCATCAAGGCGATGTATTTCGACGAGCCGGCCGAAGCCTTTGTCGAAATGCCCTATGAGCTGCGTGTCGTGCTGCTGCTTTGTGGCCTGTTCAATATCCTGTTCTTTGTCTATCCGGGCCCGCTGGTCGGATTGGCGAGTGCGGCCGCACAATCCTTGTTCTGATGCAGCTTGATCCCAGCGCCGCCGCGGCGGGCTTTCGCCTCTTTGCGCACGACATTCTGGGATCGACCAATTCGGAGGCGCTCGCGCAATCGCGGCAGGGCGACGAGGGTCGGCTCTGGGTGGTGGCGCGCGAACAGAGCGCGGGCCGCGGCCGGCGCGGCCGCGAATGGATCTCGGCGCCGGGAAATCTTTATGCGACGCTGCTTCTGGCCGATCCGGCGCCGGCCGACGCCGCGCCGCAATTGGCCTTTGTCACGGGCCTCGCCGTTCATGACGCGATCGTCGCCTGTGCGGATGAGCTCGCTAAAGAACTGGCGCTGAAATGGCCCAATGACTTGCTCTACGCCAACAAAAAGCTCGCCGGCATTCTGATCGAGAGCGAAATGTCGGCCAGGAAACTCGCGGTCGCTGTCGGTGTCGGCATCAATTGCCTGCACCACCCGGCGCAGGCTTCGTTTCCGGCGACCGACCTCGCTGAGGCCGGCAAGAGTGTCTCCCCGGAAAGTCTGCTCTCCGCCTTGTCGCGCACCATGATGGGCCGGCTCGCGCAATGGAACCGCGGCGCCGGTTTTGCCGCGATCCGCGCCGACTGGCTTGCTCACGCAACCGGGCTTGGCCGCGAAATGACCGTGCGGCTTCCTGGCCACGAGCTCAATGGCTATTTCGAGGGCCTCGACGACAGCGGCCAGTTACTGCTGCGGCTTGCCGACGGCAAGCTGCAAACCATCACCGCCGGCGATATCTTTCCGCTCGCAGAGACAGGCGAGCCATGAAGTTTTTGCACAACAGCCGACAAGACTTGTCTCGACGAAGAGGACAAACTGAATAATGCCCAGCGACTTGGTCTTCGCGCCGCTCGGCGGCTTCGGCGAGATCGGGATGAACCTCTCGATCTATGGCTTCGGCGATAGCCGCCGCCGGCAATGGATCATCGTCGACTGCGGCGTCTCCTTTGCCTCCGAAGAGCATTTGCCCGGCGTCGATTTGATCTTGCCGGACATCTCCTATCTCATCGAGGAGCGCAAAAATATTCTGGGCCTCGTGCTCACCCACGCCCATGAAGATCATATGGGCGCGATCATGGATCTGTGGCCGCGGCTGAAAGTGCCGTTCTATGCCACGCCGTTCTCGGCCGCTCTTTTCGAGGCGCGGCGCGCGTCCGAGCCCGGCGCGCCGGAAATTCCGGCCAATGTCGTGCCGGCCGGCGGGCATCTCTCGCTCGGGCCATTCGAGATCGATTTCATCAATGTTGCGCATTCGATCCCGGAATCGAATGCGCTTGCGATCCGCACGCCGGCAGGCACCGTCGTGCATACCGGCGATTGGAAGATCGATCCGACGCCGATTGTCGGCGGCCCGACCGATGCGGCAAGGCTGACCGCGCTCGGCGATGCCGGGGTGCTGGCGCTGATCGGCGATTCCACCAATGCCGTGCGCGAAGGCCGGTCGCCCTCGGAAGCGGATGTCGCGAAGACTCTCGCTGAACTGATCCGCACCGCGCCGCGGCGAGTCGCGGTGACGACGTTTGCCTCCCATGTCGGCCGCCTGCGCGCCGTTGCGGATGCAGCCCGCGCCGCAGAGCGCGAAGTCGTCGTTGTCGGCCGCGCCATGGAGCGCGTGGTGCAGGTGGCGCGCGAGACCGGCTATCTGCAAGGCGTGCAGGATTTCCGCGGCGTTGAAAGTTACGGCTATCTGCCGCCGGACAAAGTGCTGGCGCTCTGCACCGGCAGCCAGGGCGAGCCGCGCGCCGCGCTCTCCCGCATCGCGCAGGACGAGCATCCCGACGTGACGCTGTCGCGCGGCGACCGGGTGATCTTCTCGGCGCGGCCGATCCCCGGCAACGAGAAGGCGATCTCGCGGGTGATCAACGGTCTGGTGGAGCAGGGCGTCGAGGTCATCACCGACCGCACTCATCTCGTTCACGTCTCAGGCCATCCGCGGCGCGACGAATTGCGCGACATGATCGGCTGGGTCAGGCCGAAAATTCTTATCCCGGCGCATGGCGAGGCGCTGCACCTCGCCGAACATGCCGATCTCGCCCGCAAAGCCGGCGTGCCGCATGTCTTGATCTGCCGCAACGGCGACCTGGTGCGGCTCGCCGCTGACGGCCCCGAAATCATCGACGAGGTGCCGTCAGGCCGTCTATACAAGGACGGTGCGCTTTTGGTCAGCGCGGAGTCCAAGACAGTTGCCGCCCGCCGGCGTTTGAGCTTTGCCGGCATAGTGACGGTGGCGCTGGCGCTGAGCGAGAAGGGCGTGCTCGCCGCCGATCCGGAGGTCGAACTGATCGGGCTTCCTGAAACCGACGCCGGCGGCGCCTCGATGACCGAGATCGCGCGCGACGCTGTTGAGATCGCCTTCGACGCATTGCCCAAGCCACGGCGCCGTGATCCGGATGCAGTCGCCGAAGCGGTGCGCCGCGGCGTGCGTTCGGCGATCGCCGAGCGTTGGAAGAAAAAGCCGATCTGCTACGTGCATGTTCTGACGGTTTAGCTCCTGCGCGCTATAATGGGCCTGCCGGGTCAGGGCGGGAGAGCAAAAATATGATCGGCAGGCTCAATCACGTCGCCATTGCGGTGCGCGATATCGGCAAGGCGACGGCGGTCTATCGCGACACGCTCGGCGCCGACGTTTCGGCGGCCGTGCCGCAGCCCGACCATGGCGTCACCACAGTTTTTATCACGCTGCCCAATACCAAGATCGAGCTTTTGGAGCCGCTCGGAGAAGGCTCGCCCATCGCCAAATTCCTCGAGCGCAATCCCGACGGCGGCATGCACCATATCTGCTACGAGGTTGACGATATCCGCGCTGCCCGCGATACGCTCAAAGCCGCGGGCGCCCGTGTGCTCGGCGACGGCGAGCCGAAGATCGGGGCGCATGGCAAGCCGGTGCTGTTCCTGCATCCCAAGGATTTCTCCGGCACTTTGGTTGAGCTCGAGCAGGCATGAGCGTCACCACCGCGATCGCGATCTTCTTTCTGATCTGGTGGGTGGTGCTGTTCGCAGTGCTGCCCTGGGGCGTGCGTGGCCAGCACGAGGCGGGGCTCGATGCGGAGCCGATGGCGCCTGGTACCGATCCCGGCGCGCCCACCCATTTCAGCCTCGGCCGCAAGCTTCTGTGGACCACGCTGGTCTCAAGCGTGATCTACGCCGTTTGCTATCTCGTTTATGTCGAGCATCTGGTGACGATCGACGGCCTGATGGCGCCGTTCGTCAACGCGAAAAGCCAATAAATCTCATTGATTTAAGGATGTTTTCTTATCTGCTAGATGCGCTTATGTGCGTAACTCTAACGGAGAAGAAGTTGGGCAGGCCCCCAAAAGAAAAAGCAGGGCTAAAGCCCTGCCGTAGAAACCTCATCTGACCCATAACCCACGCTTTTATTGAGATGCGGCTGACACGTGGCTGGCGACGCTTTCCGCTCGCGGGTCATCCTCCCAAGACTTGGACCGCTGCCCTGAATTATCCGCGATTTTTCGCGGCTTCAGGGTCGCAAATTATTCGTAATCTAAATTCAATGGCTTGTCATCCTGTTACCATCCCCGGGCGTAAAAAAATTCTCATGGACTTACCTCCGGGAACTGATTTCGTCCCGGCCCAGGCGCCCCAGTTCCGCCCCCGGTTACCGCTCTTGTAATTCCGTCCCGGTTGCGGCCTGTTGTGCACCCAATCCTTCCCGACTCGTCCGAAGATTCCATGCGCCTTTCCCGCTATTTCCTGCCCATTCTGCGCGAAACGCCCAAAGAGGCGGAAATCGCGTCCCACCGGCTTATGCTGCGGGCTGGCATGATCCGCCAGGAGGCGGCCGGCATCTATGCCTTCCTGCCGCTCGGGCTGCGCGTCCTCGACAAGGTCTGCCGCATCGTCCGTGAGGAACAGGACCGGTCCGGGGCCATCGAGCTTTTGATGCCGACCATCCAGCCGGCCGACCTCTGGCGCGAAAGCGGCCGCTACGAGGCCTATGGCAAGGAGATGCTGCGGATCAAGGACCGGCACGAGCGCGACATGCTCTACGGGCCGACCAACGAGGAAATGGTCACCGAGATCTTCCGCAGCTATGTGCGGTCCTACAAAGACCTGCCGCTCAATCTCTATCACATCCAGTGGAAGTTCCGCGACGAGGTGCGGCCGCGCTTCGGCGTGATGCGCGGGCGCGAGTTTCTGATGAAGGACGCCTATTCCTTCGATCTCGATTTCGAAGGCGCCAAGCACTCCTATAACCGGATGTTCGTCGCCTATCTGCGCACCTTTGCCCGGATGGGCCTGCGCGCGATCCCGATGGTCGCCGAAAGCGGGCCGATCGGCGGCAACCTGTCCCACGAATTCATCATTCTCGCGGACACCGGCGAGAGCGAGGTGTTCTGCGACAGCGAATATCTCAATTTCGAGGTTCCGGGTGCGGACGTGGATTTCGACCATGTCGGCCGGTTGCAGGCCATTGTGGATAAGTGGACCTCGCTCTATGCGGCGACGTCCGAAAAGCACGACCCGGCGGCCTTCGCCAAGCTCGGCCCGGGCAAGGGCCTGTCCGCGCGCGGCATCGAGGTCGGCCATATCTTCTATTTCGGCACCAAATATTCCGAGCCGATGAAGGCTGTCGTCGCCGGCCCGGATGGCACCGACCGGCCGATCCATGGCGGGTCCTACGGCATTGGCCCGAGCCGCCTCGTCGCCGCCATCATCGAGGCCTCTCACGACGAGGCCGGCATCAAATGGCCGCACAGCGTTGCGCCATTCAATGCCATGATCCTCAATCTCAAACAGGGCGGCGCCGATACCGATCCGGCCTGCGAGCAACTTTATGCGCAACTGCGCGGCAAGGGCATCGACACGCTCTATCACGATCTCGACGAGCGGCCCGGCCCGAAATTCGCCACGGCCGATCTCATCGGGGTGCCCTGGCAGGTTCTGGTCGGTCCACGCAGCCTTGCCGAGGGCAAGGTCGAGGTGAAACGCCGCGCCGATGGGCAGCGTGAGCTTATGTCGCCCGCCGATGCGGTCGCCAAAATCGCCCAGTGATTGCCGGTGGCCGCGCTGTGAATCGCTGTGCGAACACGTGTTTCTGCTCGTGTTTCGTGACGAGTTCGCAAATGATCCTGTGCGCGGCGGCGGTTTGCCGCGATGAGCGAGGCTTGAAACTGCCAGAATCGTGTGAAACTCGGGGTAATCGCGGGGACCAGACATAAATGGCCGAGTCGACCGGCACCCACCCTTTCTCGGCATTCGAATGGATGTTGTCGCTACGCTATCTGCGGGCGCGGCGCAAAGAGGGTTTCATTTCCGTTATCGCCGGCTTCTCGTTTCTCGGCATTATGCTCGGCGTCGCCACCCTGATCATCGTCATGGCGGTGATGAACGGCTTCCGCCAGGAGCTGTTGTCGAAGATTCTCGGGCTCAACGGCCATCTTCTGATCCAGCCGCTCGAGCAGCCGCTTACCGACTACGCCGATGTCGCGGCTCGCGTTTCCAAAGTGAACGGCGTCTATCTGGCGGCCCCGCTGGTCGAAGGCCAGGCGCTGGCCTCGTCGCCGTTCAATGCCTCGGGCGTCGTCGTTCGCGGCATGCGCGGCGCCGATCTCGCCAAGCTCACCCAAGTCTCCCAGCATATCAAACAGGGCACGCTCGACGGCTTCGACGACAATCAGGCCATCGCCATCGGCGCGAGGCTCGCCGAGCAGCTGTCGGTGCGCGCCGGCGATAATCTGACGCTGGTGGCGCCGCGCGGCGCGGTGACGCCAATGGGGACCACGCCCCGGATCAAGGCCTATAAGATCGCGGCCGTGTTTGAAATCGGTATGTCCGAATACGATTCCGCCTTCGTCTTCATGCCGCTGACCGAGGCGCAGGCCTATTTCAACCGCAATGGCGACGTCACCGCGATCGAGGTCTATACCGACAATCCCGATCGTATCGACGATTTCCGCAGGGCCGTCACCGAGGCCGCGGCGCGGCCGATCTACATGGTCGATTGGCGCCAGCGCAACGCCACCTTCTTCAACGCGCTCCAGGTCGAGCGCAATGTGATGTTCCTGATCCTGACCTTGATCGTGCTCGTGGCCGCGCTCAATATCGTCTCCGGCCTGATCATGCTGGTCAAAGACAAATCGAGCGACATCGCTATTCTGCGCACCATGGGGGCGACGCAGGGCGCCATCATGCGCGTGTTTCTCATCACCGGCGCCTCGATCGGCGTCGTCGGCACGCTGGTCGGCTTTCTGCTCGGCACCGTGATCTGCCTCAATATCGAGGAGATCCGGCGCTTCCTGTCATGGCTCACCAATACCGAACTGTTTTCGCCCGAGCTTTATTTCCTCTCGCAGCTTCCGGCTGACATGAACGTCAAGGAGACAACAGCTGTCCTGATCATGGCGCTTGGGCTATCGCTCCTCGCCACGCTCTATCCGTCCTGGCGCGCGGCGCGGCTCGATCCCGTCGAAGCGCTGCGTTACGAGTGATCAGCGCAATGGACGACACCACCACGATAGGCGAGGCCGCTACGTCGCTCCGGGACAAAGAGGAACAACCCATACTCTTCCTGCACGGCGTTTGCCGTCACTTCAGCCAGGGAGACGCGCGGCTTGATATCTTGAAGGACGCCGAGCTCGCCGTCTGGCCGGGGCAATCGGTGGCGCTGGTGGCGCCGTCGGGCTCCGGCAAGTCGACGCTGCTCCACATCGCCGGCTTGCTCGAACATCCGAACTCCGGCGAGGTCTATATCGATGGAATGGCGACCACGCAGCTCAACGATATGCAGCGCACCCGGATCCGGCGCACCGAGATCGGTTTCGTCTATCAATTCCATCATCTGCTGCCGGAGTTCTCGGCGCTGGAGAATGTCATTCTGCCGCAGATGATCCGCGGCCTGTCACGGCGCGAGGCCACCGCGCGCGCTGCCGAACTCTTGGCTTATCTCGGGCTGAAAGACCGGCTTGTGCACCGGCCGGCGGAGCTCTCCGGCGGCGAGCAGCAGCGCGTCGCGATCGCGCGCGCGGTCGCCAATGCGCCGCGAATCCTTTTCGCCGACGAGCCGACCGGCAATCTCGATGTGCACACCGCCGCACGCGTCTTCGCCACGTTCAGCCAATTGGTGCGCGCCTCAGGGCTTGCCGCCATTATCGCCACCCACAACATGGAAATCGCGGCGCAGATGGATCGCCGCGTGACCTTGCGCGAAGGCGCCGTCGTCGAGCTTGACTAGAGCATGATCCCGAAAAGTGGTCGCCGGTTTTCGGAAAAGATCATGCTCAACTAAAAAGCACTTTATGACTGCGGATGCCGATGCTTGCGCGCGCCGGATTGCGGGGCCGCGGCCGACGGCTGATACCAGTCGTTCTTCTGGCAGAAGCCGCCGATGCCGCGGACGTTCTCCAGGCACTGTTCGAAGCTGGTGAAGCCACAATTGGTGCCGCTGAAGCCCGAGCCGTAATAGGAACACCATGGATAATTGCTCTGCGCTTGCGCGCGTGGCGATAGCGCAACCGTTGCGGCCGTAAGACCGAGGCCGAGAAGCAGCATCTTCATGATGACCTCCTTTTGCGAAGCGTCCGGGTCAAGAGTTCTTTGAATGATGGCGATGGGTTTGTGGTCGCGCTGCGAGCGGCGGCTTGTACGTGTCGTTTCGTTCGCAGAAGCCGCCAATGCCGCTGATGCTCGCCATGCACTGTTCATAGCTCGTGAAGCCGCAGCTTGTGTCGCTATAGGGCGTGCCGTAGCGGGCGCACCAGGGATAGTTCTGCGCATGGGCAGTTGGCGCAAGCGCGATCGTTGCGAGAAGGAGGCTGAGCACGGAAAACGAGATCTTCATGGCTTTCTCCTGTTTTTGACGTGTTGCCGCGGTAGCTCCGCAATCACGAATTCTTGCCGTGGTGCTTGCGGGCCTGGCGCTGCGCCGGCGCCGCGGCGTTCGATCGAGCGGCTTTCGGGCCCGCATACATGTCGTTCTCGCTGCAAGAGCCGCCCGAACCACGAGCCGTCGCCATGCACTGTTCGTAACTGGAAAAGCCGCAATTGATGCCGGCGCCGTCGGCGAAATTCGCGCACCATGGAAAATTGTTTTGTGCAGTGGCGGGCGCGCCGAGTGCGGCAAGCACCATCATCGAGGCACAGCATCCAATCAGCGCCGGCAGAAGCCGCATTTCAACCTCCCGATCTCGGCGATTGCCGGCGTTCACGACGGTTTGCCGGAACGGGCTTTGAGCGCGCGGCGCCGCGCCGGAGCGTGTCATGTCCATCTTCAGGGTCATTCCAGGTTCATGTTCACAAGCCTCACCCCTATGAACGCCGTGCGGGCCGGTTTATTTCATCGGGGTGCAAGCAGGCGCGGGCAGGGCGCTTTCCGCTTGCCGGCAAAAAAAGAGGCCGCCGAAACCGGCGGCCTCTTCGCGTCTATAGTCAGCTGCGACTAATCACTAGCAGGGGGCGCACCAGCAACGATACGGACCACAAACCCGGCTAAAGCCCGGCGGGCAATAAGGGCCGAAGCCGCGGCAGGCCGCCTGGTGGATCGGTGTCGCGTTTTTGATCTGCGCGTGAAGGCTCGCGGCGCCCTGGCTTTGCGCGCTGGCGGCAACCGCCATCGTGCCCAGCATCAGCACGGCTGCCGTCAATGTCATAGTGAGCTTGCGCATGGAAATTCTCCTCCTTGATTTGGCGAAAATTCGAATAGAGCAAGACTGCTACGGCGCGGCGACAACGCGGGAGCGCGCTGCGCAATACCGTAGCGCCGATCTGGGGAATCAGCCCGGCCGACCTGCTTTATACGCCAAGTCCCGGCATCTGGATCGGTGCCCGAGTAAGGGCTTGGCGGCGCTGCCGTTGTGGGATGGCCCGCTATTTTTTGGCCACGACTAGCGCTTGCTCCGCATTGCAATGCGCGCAGCGATAGATGCGCCGCTCCGGGTTATCGTCGATGGCCGGCTCGACATAGGAAAGGTTCACCGGGCCGTCGCAGACGGGGCAGGTGGGCAAGAGAAACGGATTGATCCTCGTGGCCGGCGTGCGATTCATGTCCACGACAATTTCTTCGTGCTGCAAATCGAATCATACATTTCTCACGAACGTTACATTTCTCACGAACGTTACCTTACGAAGCAATTCACGAACGGCCGAACAGTTCATTTGGCACGAGCGATTTTCGTCAAATCAGGCCGAGCGATCTGCAAGGCGCAAAGCGATGTGGCCGTCAGATGGTCCGCGTATTGCGGTGCAATAAACACAAAAGGTGCGCCGCCTGAAAAATTCTCACCACATCAGTGAGTGGCATCAGGGTGTGGTTGTCTGTCCGTCTTCCACGGCGCACAATCGCGCGGCATTCGGACGGTGAGCGACGAAAAAAACACGCTGCTGTCATCGGATCGTATATAATGCCGGCGTTTTCTTATTTCGGCGGTCCCACCAAAGCATGGAGGAAGGTCTAATGAGAAAGCTAACGCTTACATTGGCGGCAACAGCGCTCATGCTCGCGGGCTCGATGCTCGCCGCAAGCGCGCAGAACCAGAATGGCGGCGCGGCACGCCTGCACGCGCAATTGCAAAATGCAACGCCGATCCACGAGGCCGCGTGCAACGGCTTCACCGGCGGCTGCGGCTGCGCGCCGGGCTGGATCAGCGCCTGCCCCAATCGCTGCTGCCGCTGCGTGCGCTGTTACTAAGCGCAGATCTTTTTGTGAACGCGATTTGCTTTGAGGCCGTCTCAGGAGACGGCCTCTTTGCTATGGACGTCTCGCCGTGAGCATGTCCATCCCGCATCCGGTCCCATGGATCTTCCTGCTGGCGATTGTCACCATCGCAAAGTTCGCGCTGCTCGTCTTGCTTTGCCGCCGTCTGCGGCAAGC
>DATHPQ010000145.1:0-16991 GCA_035483735.1 Xanthobacteraceae bacterium
GCACGCCCACGCCAAGATCAAAAGCATCGACACCGCGGCGGCGGCGAAAATGCCGGGCGTCGCCGGCGTGTTCACCGGCGAACAGTTCGCGCAAGACAAGCTCGGCAATCTCATTTGCGGCTGGACGGTGCTGTCGAAAGACGGCTCGCCGATGAAAATGGCGCCGCACGCGGCGCTTGCCGCCGGCAAGGCCAATTATGTCGGCGACGCGGTCGCGGTCGTGATCGCCGATACCTTGGCGCAGGCGAAAGATGCCGCCGAGAAAGTCGTGGTCGATTACGAGCCGCTGCCCGCCGTGGTCGATCCGACCAAAGCCGCGCAAAAAGGCGCGCCGCTCATTCACGACAGCGCGCCGAACAATACCATCTACAACTGGCATCTCGGCGACGCGGATGCGACGGCGGCCGCGTTCAAGAACGCCAAGCACGTCACAAAGCTCGAATTCATCAACAACCGGCTGGTGCCGAACGCCATGGAGCCGCGCGCGGCGCTGGCCGAATACGATGCCGCGAGCGGGCATCTGACGCTGTGGAACGCGACGCAGAACCCGCACGTCGCCCGCCTCGTCATCGCCGCCTTCGTCGGCATGGCGCCCGAGCATAAGCTCCGTGTCATCGCGCCGGATGTCGGCGGCGGTTTCGGCTCGAAGATCTTCATCTATCCCGAGGAAGTGGTCTGCCTCTGGGCCGCGAGAAAACTCGACCGGCCAGTGAAATGGACCTGCGAGCGCTCGGAGAGCTTCATAACCGACGCTCACGGCCGCGATCACGTCACCAAGGCGCAGATGGCGTTCGACGGTGACGGCAAGATCACCGGATTGAAGGTGCACACCACCGCCAATCTCGGCGCCTACATGTCGACCTTCTCGTCGGCGGTGCCGACCTTCCTCTATGCCACTTTGCTGTCGGGCCAGTACGCGATCCCGCACATCTATTGCGAGGTCGACGCGGTCTATACCAACACCGTGCCGGTCGATGCCTATCGCGGCGCCGGCCGTCCGGAGGCGACTTACGTCGTCGAGCGGCTGGTGGAAGTGGGCGCGCGTGAGCTCGGTGTGGATCCCGCCGACCTGCGCAAGAAGAATTTCGTCAAGACGTTTCCCTATCAGACGTCGGTGGCGTCGCTTTACGATGCCGGCGACTACGACGCTTCGCTGCAAAAGGCGCTGCAAATCCACGACTACAAAGGGTTCGGCAAGCGCAAGCGCGAATCCGAGCGCCATGGCAAGCTGCGCGGCATCGGCTTTGCGACCTATATCGAAGCCTGCGGCGTGGCGCCGTCTTCGCTGGTCGGCCAGCTCGGCGCCGGCGTGGGTTTATGGGAATCCGCCGAGGTGCGGGTCAATCCGACCGGATCCGTCGAGCTCCTCACCGGCTGCCATCAGCACGGCCAGGGCCACGAGACCACGTTCGCCCAACTGGTGTCGGAGCGGCTTGGCATCCCGATCGACAATGTCTCGGTCGTCCACGGCGACACCGACAAGGTGCAGTTCGGCATGGGCACCTACGGCTCGCGCTCCGGCGCCGTCGGCATGTCGGCGATCGTCAAAGCGCTCGACAAGGTCGAGGCCAAGGCGAAAAAGATCGCAGCCCATCTGCTCGAAGCCGCCGACGCCGACATCGAGTTCAAGGACGGCAAGTTCACCGTCGCCGGCACCGACAAGTCGGCCGCCTGGGGCGAGGTCGCGCTCGGCGCTTACGTCGCGCACAAGTTTCCCACGAGCGAGATCGAACCGGGCCTGAAGGAGGGCGCGTTCTACGATCCGACCAATTTCACGTTCCCGGCCGGCTGCCATATCTGCGAAGTCGAGGTCGATACCGACACCGGCACCACCGAGATCGTGGCCTGGACTGCGGTCGACGATTTCGGCGTCGTCATCAATCCGATGATCGTCGAGGGCCAGGTCCACGGCGGCATCGCACAGGGCGTCGGCCAGGCTTTGTGCGAGGGCGCGATCTACGACAAGGACGGCCAGCTCGTGACCGGCTCGTTCATGGACTATTGCATGCCGCGCGCCGATCATTTGCCGTCGCTGAAGGTCGATACAACCGTGACCAAATGCCCGTCGAATCCGCTAGGCATCAAAGGCTGCGGCGAGGCTGGCGCGATCGCGGCGCCGGCCGCGGTGATCAACGCTATCACCGACGCCATCGGCACCGAACTGCTCGCCATGCCGGCCACGCCGCAAACGGTGTGGGCGGCGCTGCAGAAATTAAACAAGATGCCGCACGCGGCATGAGGACATTCTTCTCGCTTGAGACGGCGAGAGCTTGATATCAACGGAGGCTTGCGATGTACGCTTTCACTTTCCATCGGCCGCAGACGGTGCGGCAGGCGGCAGGTCTATTGACGAAGAACGAGGAGGCGAAACTTCTTGCCGGCGGCCAGACGCTGTTGCCGACGATGAAGCTGCGTCTCGCCGGCCCGCCGCAGATCGTTGATATGACGCTGATCGAGGGCTTGAGCGGCATCGAGCTGAGCGGCCGCTCGCTGACCGTCGGCGCCATGACCCGGCATTACGAAGTGAACGCCTCGCCGGTCGTGCAGCAAGAGGTGCCGGTGCTGGCGAAGCTCGCCGGCATGATCGGCGATCCGGCGGTGCGCCATCGCGGCACCATCGGCGGCTCGGTCGCCAATAACGATCCGAATGCCGATTATCCGGCGGCGTGCCTCGGTCTGGGCGCCACCATCATCACCAACAAGCGCCGCATCAAGGCCGACGATTTCTTCACCGGCATGTTCTCGACTGCTTTGGAGCCCACCGAGATCATCACCAAGGTGAGCTTCCCGATCCCGAAGAAGGCGGCCTATCAGAAATTCCGCAATCAGGCGTCGCGCTTCGCGCTGGTCGGCGTGTTCGTCGCCAAGCGCGGCAGCGAGATCCGCGTCGCCGTCACCGGCGCCGGCTCCAACGGCGTGTTCCGCGTGACCGCGTTCGAGGAGGCGCTGAAGAAACGCTTCTCGCCGAAATCGCTCGAAGGCATGACCATTCCGGCCGACGGCATGAACTCGGACATCCATGGCAGCGCCGAATACCGCGCCCATCTGGTCGGCGTACTCGCTCGCCGGGCGGTGGCGGAAGCAATCGGGAAATAGGCCAAAAGCGGCAGAAATGCTTGTTTGCTATATCCGCAGGATTGGCCCGGACGACGGGACAAATCCTGCGGCGATGACTACATTGCTGGCATGACCAAGGCCGCCATCCCAACGTCTTCGATGACAACGTCGCCCCGCCCGCTGCCCGCTTCCATTGACGCCACTGTCGATCTCCTCGCCGAGGGCGAATATCTGGCCGACCGTTCGCTCGGCACGGTGCTGTTTCTGGCGCTGAAAATGGGCCGGCCGATTTTCCTCGAAGGCGAGGCGGGAGTAGGTAAGACCGAGATCGCCAAGGTGCTGGCCTCGACGCTCGGGCGCCGCCTCATCCGGCTGCAATGTTACGAGGGCCTCGATGTCGCGGCCGCGGTCTATGAATGGAATTACGCCGCGCAGATGATCGCCATCCGCGTCGCCGAGGCCGAAGGCGATCACGATCGCACGCGCCTCGAACACGACGTGTTCTCGGAACGGTTTCTGATCAAGCGCCCGCTGTTGCAGGCGCTCGAGCCTGACACCGCCGGCGCGCCGGTGCTGCTGATCGATGAAATCGACCGCACCGATGAAGCCTTCGAAGCTTTCTTGCTCGAAGTGCTCGCCGACTTTCAGGTCACCATCCCGGAAATGGGCACGGTGAAAGCGGCGCAGCCGCCGATCGTGGTCATGACCTCGAACCGCACCCGCGAAGTGCATGACGCGCTCAAGCGCCGCTGTCTCTATCACTGGGTCGGCTATCCGACAGCGGAGCGCGAGCTCGCCATCGTGCGCGCCAAGGTTCCGGGGGTGAGCAAAAAACTCTCCGAGCAGGTGGTGGCTTTCGTGCAGGCGCTACGCAAGCAGGATCTGTTCAAGTCGCCCGGCGTCGCCGAGACGCTGGATTGGGCCGGGGCTTTGTCCGAGCTCGACGTCGTCGCGCTCGATCCGGCGACCGTGTCCGACACGCTCGGCGTGCTCCTGAAATACCAGGACGACATCGCCAAGCTCGAAGGTTCCAAGGTCAAGGAGCTGCTCGACGACGTGAAGTCGGAGTTGCGCGCGGCGGAGTGATTTAGCTCCGCTCATTCCCGGGCAAGCGGGAATCCAGTCTGGGTCTCCGCCTTCGCGGGGACGAGCGGTAAGGATACCGAATGGCAGAGAGCAACGGCCGCCTCGCCGAGAACATCGTCTATTTCGCGCGCGCGTTGCGCGCTGCCGGCATTCCTGTCGGGCCGGGCGCGGTGCTCGATGCGCTCGAAGCGGTGAAGGCGGCCGGCGTCGGCACGCGCGACGATTTTTACTGGACGCTGCATGCGGTCTTCGTGAAACGGCACGAGCATTCGGTTTTGTTCGACCAGGCCTTCCGCATCTTCTTCCGCCGCCGCGGCTATATCGATCAGCTGATGGCGATAATGCTGCCGCAGGCGCCGCCGACCGAGCCGCATGCGCCGCAGGCCGGCGCCACGCGCGTGCACGAGGCGCTGTTCTCCGGCCTCGACGACAAGCTCAAGAAAGAACAAGAGATCGAGCTCGATGCGCGCATGACGGTGTCGGATCGCGAAATCCTGCAACGCAAGGATTTCGCCCAGATGACGTCAACCGAAATCGCTGCGGCAAAAGAAGCGATGAAGAAGCTCGTGATGCCGTTCGCGCAAGTGCGCACGCGGCGGCTCAAGCCGCATGCGCGCGGCCATCTGATCGATATCCGCCGCACTTTGCGCGCCAGTATGAAAGGCGGCGGCGATTTCATCGATCTGCGCTTCATCGGCCCGAAATTGAAGCCGCCGCCGATCGTGGCGCTGCTCGATATATCAGGCTCGATGAGCCAATACAGCCGTATCTTCCTGCATTTCCTGCACGCGCTGACGGAAAAGCGGCGGCGCGTGAGTACGTTTTTGTTCGGTACGCGGCTCACCAATGTGACGCGCGCCTTGCGCGAGCGCGATCCCGACGACGCGCTTGCCGCCTGTTCGGCCTGCGTCGCCGACTGGTCGGGCGGTACGCGCATTGCCTCGTCGTTGCACGCCTTCAACAAGCTATGGGCACGGCGCGTGCTCACCCAGGGCGCCATTGTGCTTCTGATCACCGACGGGCTCGAACGCGACGCCGACGACACACTTGCGTTTGAAATTGACCGGCTGCACCGCTCCTGCCGGAGCTTGGTCTGGCTCAACCCGCTGTTGCGCTTCGAGGGCTTCGAGGCGCGCGCGCGGGGCATCAAAACGATGCTGCCCTATGTCGATGAATTCCGCCCGATCCATAACCTGGAATCCATCGCCGCCCTGGTCGCCGACCTGCAGGCGGGTGGCCGGGCGGCAGACCCCAAAGCGTGGATGCAAAAGGTGGCCTGACGGCTTATATTGGCATTATATTCGGTGGTATATAACGCTATGTCCGATGGGATATAGCGGTGGAAACGGAGGCAGATCATGCTCTCGAACGACAACGACATCCTCAAAGCCGCCGAGGACTGGCGCAAAAAGGGCCGCGATGTGGCGCTCGCGACCGTAGTCGAGACCTGGGGCTCGGCGCCGCGCCCGGTCGGCTCGAACCTCGTCATCGACGATGAAGGCAATTTTCTCGGCTCGGTGTCGGGCGGCTGCGTCGAAGGCGCCGTGGTCACCGAGGCACTTGATGTGATCGAAAGCGGCCAGCCAAAAATGCTGGAATTCGGCGTCGCCGACGAGACCGCCTGGAAGGTCGGCCTGTCGTGCGGCGGCAGGATTAGGGTTTTCGTCGAGAAGGTGGAGTAAGTTCACCGCCATGAAGCTCGACATCCTCACTGCGTTGAACACCGAGCGCGCCGCGCGCCGCGCCGCCGTCGTCGTCACCAATGTCGAGAGCGGCCAGCAGCGCCTCGTCAAGGCGGCCGACGCGCCCAAGGATGCGCTGCGCGCGGTCGTCGCCGAGCATCTGCGCACCGGCAAAAGCGGCATGGAAGAGACGGCCGAGGGCCGCGTCTTTCTCACCGTCCATGTGCCTGAGCCGCAGCTTGTGATCACCGGCGCCGTGCATATCAGCCAGGCGCTGGCGCCGATCGGCAAGCTCCTCAATTACGACGTGACCATCGTCGACCCGCGCACGGCGTTTGCTTCGCCGGAGCGTTTTCCCGACGTGAAAGTTGTCGCCGAGTGGCCGGACGTGGCGCTGCCGCCGCTCAATGTCGATCGCTACACGGCTTTTGTCGCGCTCACACATGATCCGAAGATCGACGATCCGGCGCTGCTGCACGCGCTGGCGCGCGATTGCTTCTATATCGGCGCACTCGGTTCGCGCAAAACCCATGCCCGGCGTGTCGAACGGCTCAAGCAGCAAGGCGCGTCCGACGCCAATGTCGCGCGAATCCACGCGCCGATCGGGCTCGATATCGGCGCGGTGTCGCCGGCCGAGATCGCGGTCGCGATCATGGCGCAGATCACCGAGCGGCTGCGCGAAGAGGCGGACCCCCTCGCAATTCCTCCGTCGCTCGCGAAGGCCGCGTCATGAAATTCGGTGCGGTCGCGCCCAAGAACGCCGTCGGCGCCACCGCCGTGCACACGATCCGCCAGGGAACGGTGGTGCTCAAGAAAGGCACGCTGATCGGTCCGGCCGAAGCTGCGGCGCTTGAGGGCGCCGGCATCAAGGAGATTGTCGTCGCGCGGCTCGAAGCCGACGACGTCTCCGAGGACGTCGCCGCCGCCGATATCGCCAACGCGGTGGCCGGGCAGGGCGTGCATGTCGACAGGGCTTTCACCGGCCGCGCCAATCTGTTCGCGCAATCCGCGGGCGTGCTCGTCATCGACAAGGACGCCGTCGATCGGCTCAACCGCGTCGACGAAGCGATCACCTTCGCGACGCTATCGGCCTATAAGCCGGTGGTGGCCGGCGAGATGGTCGCGACGGTGAAAATCATTCCGTTCGGCGTCGCCAAATCGGCGCGCGACGCAGCGGTCGCCGGCGCCAAGGCGCCGCTGTTGCGGGTTGCGCCTTATCGCATTCGCAAGGTCGGCGTGGTGTCGACGCTGCTGCCGGGGCTCGCCGCCAAGGTGATCGACAAGACGCTGAAAATCACGGCCGAACGGCTGGCTCCTGCCGGCGCCACGATCATTGCCGAACGGCGCGTACCGCATGATCGCGCGGCGCTCGCCAAGGCGCTCGACGACGTGCTCAAAGCCGGCGCCGAGCTCGCCATTGTATTCGGCGCCTCGGCGATCGCCGACCGTCGCGACGTCATCCCGGCGGCGCTTGAGGAAATCGGCGGCACGGTCGAGCATTTCGGCATGCCGGTCGATCCCGGCAATCTGATGATGATCGGCGCCGCCGCCGGCCGCCCGGTGATCGGTGCGCCGGGTTGTGCGCGGAGTCCGAAGGAAAACGGTTTTGATTGGGTGCTGATGCGGCTTCTCGCCGGGCTGCCGGTGCCGCGCGAGGACATTACCGGGCTCGGCGTCGGCGGCTTGCTGATGGAAATCGTGACGCGGCCGCAGCCGCGCGAAGAGCCGCTACCCTCCGGGCATGATTCCAGTCTTGCGATTGCCGCCATCGTGCTCGGCGCGGGCCGTTCGAGCCGCATGGGCGGCCCCAACAAGCTCCTCGCCGAAATCAACGGCAAGCCGCTCATTCGCATGGTGGTCGAGCAGGCGCTCGCCTCGCGGGCGCGGCCGGTGCTGGTCGTCACCGGCCATCAGCGCGAACGCGTCGAAGCCGCGCTGTCGGGCCTGCCGGTTCAGTTCGTGCACAATCCGCATTTTGCCGACGGGCTCGGCACCTCGCTGAAAGCCGGCATCGCCGCGCTCAAGCCGAACATCGACGGCACCATCGTCTGCCTCGGCGACATGCCACAGGTCGATGCGGCCTTGATCGACCGGCTGATCGGCGCCATCGATCCGGACAAAGGCGCTCTCATCGCCGTGCCGGTGATCGAAGGCAAGCGCGGCAATCCCGTGGTGTGGTCGCGGCGCTTCTTTGCCGACCTCATGACGGTCGAAGGCGATATCGGCGCCCGCTATCTGATCGGCCGTTATGCCGAGGCTGTCGCCGAAGTGCCGGTCGACGGTACGGCGGCGCTCACCGATGTCGATACGCCGGAAGCGTTTGCAGCAGTGAAGGCCGAGCTCGAAAAAACTAGGGCGGTCGCGGACGCCTAGAGCATGATCCGGAAAAGTGGAAACCGGTTTTCCGAAAAGATCATGCTCACTCAAAATGCTAGAGCGACGATTGATTCGATCTGAAACAATTCCGCTCTAGCCGCACCGGGCGTTGCTTTATTCACCAACTCGAAACCCTTCCCGGCTAGCTTTCGCCTGGCCTTGGGGAAGGGAAGTACATGCCGAAAATCGGGCGGAGCGTCGCCGTTGCGGCGATGAGTCTTGCTTTTTTGACAGGCGCGATCGGCGCCGCTGACGCTGCCGGCGCGCTCGCGGTCGGCGCCTGCGGCGCTTACGGTTATGGCTTCGATTATACGACAGAGGCCGGCGCGCGCACCGCGGCGATGCGCAAATGCTCAAGCGGCAAATGCCGGATTGTCGGCACCTTGCATCGCGCCTGCGCCGCGATGTCGGTCGATGCCAAGAATCCCTGCGGCTCGTTCGGCTGGGCCATCGACTCCCATCTCGGCAAGGCTGAGAACATCTCAGTGCGCCGCTGCGTCGAATATGGCGGCCACGATTGCGTCATCCGCGCCTGGGCCTGCGACGAGAAGGGCTAGATCGAGCCTTCAACTCCAACTGCCGCGTTGTCCCAAAAAGTGGAAACTGTGCTTTGCACGCCGGGGTCGGCGCGTCCGCGCCTTCTACCACATGATTGATTTGACGATATTTTTTGGCGCGGATTCATCGTGCTTGCCTAATGTAACATTATAACGCTAATCATCGTGGCGATGGGATGGGTCAATCGCCACAAAAGAAGCGGCGCTCGGCTCGCGCTTGCAGCGCTGGCGCTGCAATTCGTCCTGTCATTCGGGCACATGCATCCGGACGACCTCGGGCTGCCGGCGCTGCCCGCCGGCGCAACCCAAATCGTTTCCGGCGCGGTATCTGCACCGGTGAACCAGGACCATCATCCCGCGTCTGACGATTATTGCGCGATCTGCGCCAGCATGGTGCTGGTTGCGACGGCGATGCCGTCACTGCCGCCGGTCATCATCGTCCCGACGCCAATCCAGCATGTCTGGTTGATTCAGATCGCGTCGCGCGGCGTGGCGGTAAAATTTGCGCCGTCATTTCAGGCTCGCGCTCCCCCCTCAGCGTAATTCCATTCTTCCTGCATCGCTCGCTGCACCGTTGGCTGGGAGTCAACGCGGCCATTCACCTGATTTTCAGTCGGGGGATCATCGATGATTCAGACGCGATACTGGCTTTTGACGACGGGTGTTCTAGCACTCGGCACAGCCGGCTTCATTTATCAGAGCCGCGAGCAGGCTCAGTCGGCGAAGCCTGTGACCACTCCGCCAATTCCGGTCACCGCGGTGAGCGCGCGCCGCGAGGACGTTCCGGTCTATCTCACCGGGCTCGGCACCGTCACCGCATTCAATCGTGTAACCGTTCACGTGCGTGTCGACGGTGAGCTCGAAGCGATCAAGTTCACGGAGGGCCAGGACGTCAAACAGGGCGACCAATTGGCGCAAATCGACCCGCGTCCATTCCAGGCGCAGCTCGATCAGGCCGAGGCGACCAAGGCGCATGACGAAGCGCAATTGGCCAATGCCAAGCTCGATCTTGAGCGCTACACGTCTCTGGTCGCCAAGGATTACGCCACGCGACAGAGTGTCGATACGCAGCAGGCATTGATCGCGCAATTAGAGGCGACAATTCGCGGTGATGAGGCCGCGATCGAGAACGCGCAGACTCAGCTCAGCTATACGTCGATTACCTCGCCGCTCGACGGGCGGACCGGCATGCGGCTGATCGATCGCGGCAATATCGTCCACGCCAACGATCCCAACGGCCTTGTCGTCATCACCCAGGTCCATCCGATCGCGGTCCTGTTCTCGCTGCCGCAGGATTATCTGCAAGACATCGCGTCCGCCATGAAAGAGGGCGCGCTGCAGGTGTCGGCCTTCAGCCGCGACGAGAAGAGCAAAGTCGCCGACGGCAAACTCGTCTTGATCGATAATCAGATCGATGCCGCAACCGGCACAATTCGCCTCAAGGCGGTCTTCCCCAATGAAGACGATGCCTTATGGCCCGGCGAGTTCGTGCATGCGCATCTGGAAATCGAGGATCGGCGCAATGCCGTCACCGTTCCCGCCGAAGTCCTGCAACGCGGCCCGAACGAGCTCTACGTCTATGTGATCAAGCCCGATTCCACCGTGGAGCGCCGGCGCGTGACGGTCGGCCCGGTGCAGGATGGCACAGCCGTGATCAACAAGGGTCTCGCCGCCGGCGAGCGTGTCGTCCTCGATGGGCAATTCAAGCTGAAGCCGGGTGCCAAGGTCGCCGTGTCCACGCCGCCCGCTGAACCGCAGCAAGTGGAACGCACCGCCAATCGCGAGGTGCCGCCGCGATGAACATTTCCGAACGCTTCATTCGCCGCCCGGTCGCGACTTATTTGTTGATGGCGGGCATCGTGATCCTGGGCGTGATCGCTTATCCGTTGCTGCCGGTCGGCGCGCTGCCTGAGGTCGAATTCCCGACCATTCAGGTCACCGCGTCATTCTCAGGCGCGAGCCCCGAGACCATGGCGTCCGCGGTGGCGACGCCGCTCGAGCGGCAATTTGCCCAGATTCCCGGCATTACGCAGATGACCTCGTCGAGCGGTCTTGGTACGACCTCGATCGTGCTGCAGTTCGATCTCAACCGTAGCATCGACGGCGCCGCGCAGGACGTGCAGACGGCGATCGACGCATCGTCGGGCGTGCTGCCGAAAAATCTGCCGACACCGCCCACGTTCCGCAAGGTCAATCCGGCGGATTCGCCGATCATGAATCTGTTCGTGCAATCGAACGACTATCCCTTGACCGTCGTCGACGACTATACCGACACCATTCTCGCGCAGCAGATCTCGCAAATACCGGGCATCGCACTGGTCAATATCGACGGCGAGCAGAAGCCATCGGTACGCGTGCAAGTGGACCCGGCCAAGATCGCTTCGTTGGGGCTCAGCCTGGAAGACATTCGCGCCATGTTGTCGACCGCGACCAACGATGCGCCGAAGGGCTATTTCGACGGACCGGCGCAGAGCTTTACGATCTACGACAATGACCAATTGCTGCACGCGGCCCCCTACAACGATCTCATTCTCGCCTACCGCAACGGTTCGCCGATCAAAGTGCGCGATATCGGCAGGGCCGTCGACGCCGCGGAGAACACCAAGATCTCGGCCTGGCACTACGGCAAACAGGGCGTGCTGCTTGTCGTCTTCAAACAGCCGAACGCCAATATCATCGAGACGGTCGATGGCGTGCGCAAGGCATTGCCGGGCCTGCAGGCGGCGCTGCCGCCCGGCATCGACGTTTCGGTGCTGATCGATCGTACCGGTCCGATCCGCGCTTCCATCGCGGACGTCAAGTTCACCATGCTGCTCACCATCGTCCTGGTGGTCGGCGTCATCTTTCTGTTCCTGCGCGACCTCTGGGCCACCGTCATCCCGGGCGTCACCGTGCCGCTGTCGATCGTCGGCACGCTGGCGCTGATGTATGCGCTCGGCTACTCGATCGACAATCTATCGCTGATGGGTTTGACGATTGCCGTCGGCTTTGTAGTCGACGATGCCATCGTCATGCTGGAAAACATCTATCGGCATATGGAGGCCGGCATGGACCGCTTCCAGGCGGCGCTCAAAGGGGCGGGCGAGATCGGCTTCACCATCGTTTCGATCAGCGTGTCGCTGATCGCGGTCTTCATTCCGGTTCTTTTCATGTCCGGCATTGTCGGCAGGCTGCTGCGCGAATTCGCCGTGGTCGTGACGATCACGATCGCGATGTCGGCTTTCGTTTCGCTGACGCTGACGCCGATGATGTGTGCGCGCTATCTCTCCGACCACAAGCACGCCGCGCACGGCTGGTGGTATCTGAAATCGGAAGCGTTTTTCGATTGGCTGTTGCGCGCTTATGACCGCGGCCTGAAATGGTCGCTGGCGCATCGGCGGGTGATGATGGGCGTCCTGTTCTTCACCATGGCCGCCACCGTCTATCTCTATGTCGTCATGCCCAAGGGCTTCTTCCCGCAGGAGGATACCGGCTATGTCCAGGGTATCTCCGAAGCGCGGCAGGATATTTCCTTCGACGCCATGACGCAGCATCAGTTCGCGCTCGCCGATATTATCGGGCGCGATCCGGGCGTGGCCGACGTGGCTTTTGTCGTCGGCGTCACCGGCGGCTCGCAATCCAACAATAACGGCCGGTTCTGGATCAACTTGAAGCCGCGCAACGAGCGCACCGCGTCGGCGGATCAGATCATCAGCCGGCTGCGGCCGCAGCTCGCCAAAGTGCCGGGCATATCGGCCTATCTGCAGGCGCAGCAGGATGTCACCATGGGTGGGCGGCCGGCGCGCTCGCAGTTCCAATATACGCTCCAGGACGCCAATCTCGACGAGCTCGGCGCCTGGTCGCCGGTGATGCTCGACAAGTTGCGGAGCCTCCCGGAGCTGCGCGACGTCGCCACCGACCAACAGTCCAATGCGACCGCAGCCACCCTCACCATCGATCGCGACACCGCGGGGCGGTTCGGCATTCAGCCGCAAGTGATCGACGACACGCTCTATGACGCCTTCGGCCAGCGCTGGGTGACGCAATATTTCACTCAGCTCAACGAATATCACGTGGTCATGGAGGTCGATCCGATGCTGCAAAGCGACCCGGCGGCGCTCGATCACATCTACATCAACTCGCCCACGACCGGGCAGCCGATTCCGCTGTCGCTCCTGGTCAAAGTCGACACCAGCAAGTCGACCTATCTCACGATCAGCCACCAAGGCCAATTTCCCGCAGTGACGATTTCGTTCAATCTCGCCAGTGGCGTCGCGCTCAGCGATGCACTCACCGCGATTCAAACCGCGGAACGGGAATTGCACAAACCCGCCGCGCTCCAGGCGACATTCCAGGGCACTGCGCAGGCCTTCCAGGCTTCGTTGTCGACGCAGCCGCTCCTGATCCTCGCCACCATCGTCGCCGTCTACATCATTCTCGGCATGCTCTATGAGAGCTACATCCATCCGATCACGATCCTGTCGACCCTGCCGTCGGCCGGCCTCGGCGCGCTGATCGTGCTGCGCGCCGGCGGTTACGAGCTGAGCATCATCGCCATCATCGGCATTATTCTCCTGATCGGCATCGTGAAGAAAAACGCCATCATGATGATCGATTTCGCGCTCGCCGCGGAGCGCGAAGAGGGCATGTCGCCGGCGGAGGCGATCTATCAAGCGTGTCTGCTGCGTTTCCGGCCGATCATGATGACGACGATGGCGGCGCTGCTGGGCGGCCTGCCGCTGATGCTCGGCGGCGGCACCGGCGCGGAAATCCGCCGGCCGCTCGGCTTTGCCATCGTCGGAGGCCTCGTGGTGAGCCAGTATCTCACGCTCTATACGACGCCCGTTGTCTACCTTTATCTCGACCGCCTGAACAAATGGCTGAGCGGGGAGCGTGCGAAAGCGCCGTCGCGGGTGCAGGCGCTGCTTGTGACAAAAGCGATATAGCCCGGGCCGGCGACGAGAAGGCTAGGACGCGCTACGCGGCCTCGGCCTGCGGCAGCGCCGGGCGGCCGCGAATGAGGTCAGCGCCTTTCTCCGCCATCATCAGCACGCAGGCGTTGATATGCGCGGAGACGAGATCCGGCATTGCCGCAGCGTCACAGACCCGCAAGCCTTCGATTCCGCGCACTTTCAGATCGGAATCGACAACGCCATCTTGGCCGATCGCGCAGGTGCCACAGGGGTGATGGGCGGTGATAACCGTCTTTTTGATCCAGGCATCGATTTCGGCATCGCTCTTCACCACGAGCCCAGGATTGATCTCTTCGTCGCGATAGGGATCCATCGCGTTCTGGAACGCGACCTCACGGGCGCGTTTGAACCCTTCGCGCAGCGTCGGCAGATCGTTCGGCGCCGTGAAGAAACGATAGACGATGCGCGGCGGGGCCAGCGGATCGGCCGAGCCGAGCAATACTTCGCCGCGGCTGTCGGGGTGCAGCAGCGTCGGGCGGATACCGAAGCCGTCGACAAAGGCGGGACGAACCAGCGGAAACCATAGATGCGGCTTGGCCGCCGTGCCGCGGAACATGAACTCGATGTCGGGCACTGCAAGCTCGGGCCGCGTCTTGATGAAGGCGTGTAGGCCGCCCGGCACGACAGTCCCCGGGCCGCTGCCGAACAGGTAGGCGCGGATCATACTCACCGCCATGCGGTCGAACCGCATCTCGCCGTGGAATGTGCCGGGCTGTTTGCGGCGATAAGTCATGTAGGCGCCGAGATGGTCTTGCAGATTACGGCCGACCGGCAGATCGGCCACGGGCTTGATGCCGAATTCGCGCAGATGCGCGGCCGGCCCGATCCCGGACAGCATCAGGAGCTGCGGCGAATTGAAAGTGCCGGCGGCAAGGATCACCTCGCGGCCCGCTGCCGCATGCACAGTCGCGCCGTTCTGGACATAATCGACGCCGGTGGCGCGCGTGCCGTCGAGTGTCACGCGGGTGGTCTGGGCGTTCACCGCAACGGTGAGATTCTTGCGTCCGCGCGCCGGCTTGAGGAAGGCATTTGCCGATGACGAGCGCCGGCCGTAGCGGATGGTGTACTGGCTGCGGCCGAAACCTTCCTGCTGCTTGCCGTTATAGTCCGGGTTGAACGGATAACCGGCGGCTTCTCCCGCGGAGATCCAGGCCTCGTAGAGCGGGTCGTGGGTCCTGGCGAACTCGGTGCCGAGCGGCCCGTTGCCGCCGCGCCACGGATTGGCGCCCTTTTCGAACGTCTCGTTGCGTTGGAAGTACGGCAGCACATCGGCATAGGACCAACCGCGTGCGCCCTTTTGGGCCCAGCGGTCGTAGTCGCCGCGATTGCCGCGGGTGTAGGCCATGACATTGATCGACGACGAACCGCCCAAGACCTTGCCGCGCATCGCCTCGATACGGCGATTGTTGAGATTGGGCTCGGGATCGGTCTCGTAGCCCCAGTCGAACATGGCGGCGTCGTGCATGCGGCCCATGCCGAGCGGAATATGGATGTAGGGATGCCAATCGCGGCCGCCGGCTTCGATGAGCAGGACATTCGCGTCGCCGTCTTCGCTCAGCCGGTTTGCCAGTACGCAGCCTGCCGAGCCTGCCCCGACAATGATGTAGTCGTAACCGTTCGCTGTCATTTTCACTGCCCGGATTTTTAGTTTGAGCGCGATCTCTTCCGCTCTAGCCGGCGGGCTCGAAGGCGAAGGCCGCACCCTTGCGCGTGATGTAGCCGAATCCGGGCGCGTTGACGTGGGCGCCGGCGATGGCGAAGCGTTCGCTCGCGGCCATGTCGAGGATCCGTTTGCGTGACCGGACCGCCTGATCCTTGTCGAGGTCGTAGATCATGCCGGCGTCGGGATGCGAGATCTGGATGGCGGACACATGAATGACGTCGCCGAGCGCCATGAAGCCGCCGCCGGGCGCTGACAGGAGCCAACAGGTATGGCCCGGCGTGTGGCCGGGCGCGAGCACCGGCACAAAACCGAGATAGTCCTCGCTGCCGCGGACACGGTGGATGCGGTCGAGATAGGGCCTGAGGTTGATCTTGGTGCGGGCGCGGTTGGCCTTGACCTTGTCGAGATCGCCGGCGCGGTCGACCGCCATCCAGAAATCGGCTTCGGTCTCGTGCACCACGATCTCGGCATTGGGGTAGTGCGGACTGCCGGCATCGTCGACCAGACCGTTGGCGTGATCGCCGTGCAAATGCGTGATGACGATATGGGTGATAGCTTTTGGATCGATGCCCGCGGCGCGCAGATTGGCCGGCAGCCGCCCGAGCGTCGGATACATCGTATTGCCGGCGCCGGCATCGATCATGATCACCTTGTCGCCGCGGCGGATGACGAAATTGTTCACCGGAATTGGAAAAGTGCCGGTGTCGTCGGCCTCGCCGACGAGCTTGTGCGCCTGCGCGCGGTCCATGTCGACGACCTTGTCGAGCGCGGTCGGCAGCGTGCCGTCGCTCAAGCCGTGCACCTGCACGCCGCCGACGGTCATGCTCGGCAAACGCGTCATTTCTGATATTGCCATTTCAAAATCCTTCTTTGGTGAGTGCGATCATGCAGCCGGCGGAGATCACGACGGCCACCGAGAGCACCGCGAACGGCGCCAGAAAGCCGCCCCCCGAATAGGCGAGGATGTAGCCGATCATCACCGGCGACAGCGCGCCCATCATTTGCGTCAAGAGTGCGCGCACGCCTTGCGACTTGCCCATGTCGGCCGTGCCGATAACACTGTGCATCAGCATTTCGGCGCACGATATGCCGACTTGCTGCGCGCATAGCGCACAGATCATCAGGATGACGCTCCATGTCGTCGAGGGCGCAAGCGCCGCGGCCATCAGGAACACCGCGGCCGATGCCCAGCCGAGACCGGCGAACGGAGCACGGCGAAAGACACGATCCGAGACATGGCCGATGACTAGGATGGTCGCGACCGCGAAGCCATAGATGACGAATGTCAGATAGCCGGAGGTGCTGAAGGCAAAATGCCGCGCGGTGCGCAGATAGGTCGGCAGCCAGATCGACCAGCCCCAGAAGAAGATCGCGTTGCACGAGATGGCAAGCACCATCAGCCAGAAGCGATAATTGCGCCAGACGCTGCTGACGCCCTTGAGAATGCGGCCCGGCGCGTCATTGTTCTGCTCGATGGCGCCGGATTGCGCGACTTTGATCTCAGCGGCGTTGACGGCCGGGTGCTGCTCGGGTTTGTCGCGCACCAGGAACCAGATCATGGGCAAAGGCAGCGCCAGCGCGAGAAGGCCCATGGCCCAGAACTGGCCGCGCCAGCCGG
>DATHPQ010000146.1:0-15422 GCA_035483735.1 Xanthobacteraceae bacterium
CAAGAACACGTCGGCATAGCTCAGCACGGAGGCCTGCAAGCGCACGATCGCCTGCAGTTTTGCCAGCGCCCGCATCTGCGCATCCGAGCCTTGAAAACGCGCCGCCATATTGGCGAGCATCTCGTTGGCCGAGATGTTCGCCGGGTTCACCGCTTCGTGCAGCCGCGTCAGATGCAGATCCATCCGGTCGTTGAACCAAGTATTGATGGCGGCAAGCCCGATGGCGCCGCCGAGATTTCGCATCAAGTTGAACAAGCCCGAGGCGTTCTTGACGCGCTCGGGCGGAAGCGTCCCAAGCGCGGTATTGGTCACCGGAATGATCGCGAACATCAGCCCGACGCCGCGGAATATTTGCGGCCACAGCAATTCCCAGAAATCCCAATCCGAAGTGACATAAGTCATCTGCCAGGTGCCGACCGCGAAGAACACGAAGCCCGCCACCAGGATAAAGCGCGGATCGAGCCTCTCGTTGAGTTGACCGGCGATCGGCGCGGTGAGGAACATCACCAGGCCGGAGACGAACATGGTCTCGCCGATCATCAGCGAGTCGTAGCCGCGCACTTGGGCCAGATACACCGGATAGAGATAGGTCAAGCCGTAAAGCCCGATGCCGAGCACGAAGGAAAACAGGCTGCCGACGGCGAAATTGCGATTGGCGAAAGCGCGCAGATCGACGATCGGCACCCGCGCCGTCAGCACGCGGGCGAAGAAGACAATGGCCGACAACGCTGAAACGATGGCGACGGCGAAAATCGTGTCGTCGTCGAACCATTCGTAACGCGGCCCCTCTTCGAGCACATATTCGAGCGCGCCGAGAAAACCGGCCATGCTGAGCAGACCGTACCAGTCGAAATTCTTCAGCAGCGCGAAATCCGGCTTATCGAAATCGACCAGCAGATAGGTCGCGATGGTGACGACAATGCCGGGCGGGACGTTGATGAAAAACAGCCAGTGCCACGAATAAGCATCGGTCAGATAGCCGCCGACGGTCGGGCCGATAGTCGGCGCCAATGTCGCGATCAACCCGACCACCGGGGCCACGAACTTTTGCCGCGGGCCTTGGAAGATCAAATAAGCCGTGGCGAATACCGTCGGCACCATGCCGCCGCCGATAAAACCTTGCACCGCGCGCCACACGATCATGCTGTCGATCGAGGTACTCGTGCCGCACATGACGCTGGCGATGGTAAAGCCGCCAGCCGAGATCGTGAACAGGATGCGGGTGCCGATGGCGCGCGACAAGAATCCCGACAACGGGATCGCGACGACTTCGGCAATCAGATAGGCGGTCTGCACCCAGGGAATCTCGTCGGCTGATGCGGACAGGCCGGCCTGAATCTCGGACAGCGACGCCGACACGATCTGGATGTCGAGGAACGCCATGAACATGCCGAAGCACATGGCGAGAAAGGCGAACAGCCGGCGCGGCGGGATCGGGTCAAGCGCCGCGCGCGGCTGTTGCTCGGCCTGGGACCTTGGCCGGGGAACTCTACGAGAAGGAAGCGTTGCGGAGATCGAGGTCACGGCATCTCCTCCGCGATCTATTGAGCATCGGACTGCAAGTTCGGAACGGCCTCGGCGGCATTGGCTGTCGAGGTCAGGCCGGCATCACGCGCCGCATCCTGCTTGATTGCATTTGGCTTGGTGTTGACACTGACCACGACCGACATGCCCGGCCGCAACATGCGCTGCGCCGTAACGCCAGCTGGCACTTCGATCCGCACCGGCAGCCGCTGCACGATCTTGGTGAAATTGCCGGTGGCATTGTCCGGCGGCAGCAGCGAAAACACGGAGCCGGAAGCCGGCGACAGCGACGCCACCCGCCCGGTGATGTCGTGATCCGGCAGCGCATCGACGCTGATCGAAACCGGCTGGCCGGGATGGATCCGGGCGAGTTGGGTTTCCTTGAAATTGGCGTCGACATAGACGTCGTTGAGCGGCACGAGGCTCGCGACGCGCTGTCCGGTTTGCACGTAGTCGCCGGTCTGGACCGCGCGATTGCTGAACACGCCGTCGACCGGAGCGCGGATGATGGTGAACGACAGATCGCGTTCGGCCTTCGCCAGCGCGGTCTGCAATTCATCAAACGTGCGCGAGGCTTCTTGTTGCTGCGCCTTGAGCACGTCGAGATTGGCCTCTGCCGCCTCGATCATCGCCTGCGCGCTCTGGATCGCGGCGGCAGCCTGATCACGGCTCGCAACCGCCTGTTCGAGCGTCTGCTGGCTAGCGAATTTCTGCGCCGCCAGAGCCTGCTGCCGGTCGAACTCAAGCTGCGTCTTTTTGGCTTCGGCCTGCGCCGAAAGCATCTGCGCTTTGGTCTGGTCGACATTGGCCTGCTGCGCCACGACCTGGCGGCCGATGCGATCGACAGTGGCCTGTTGGGTCGCAGCCTTTTCCCGCGCCGCATCCACCGCGAGCTGATAATCGCCATTGTCGATGGTGGCGATCACGTCGCCCGCATGCACCGTCGCATTGTCGTTGACCGGAATGCTTGCAACATAGCCGGAGATTTTCGAAGCAAGGGTCGTGTTGTGGGCGCCGACATAGGCGTCGTCGGTCGAAATCATGTAACGGCCGGACATCCACCAATGCGCGCCCACCCCGCCGGCGATCATGATGGCAATGGCCGCGGCCGCCGCGATCAGCGTACGGCGATCAAAGACCGGCCGCAGCGACACCCGGCGCGGCGCCGGCTCGACATCGTCATCATCGCCGTGGGCGCTCAACGGCGGAACGTCGATGATCTGGCTTTGGCCCTCCACGACCGCCGGGAGATGGGTTTCGGCCTCTGCGCTCTCGCCGTGATATGATTTCCGGCTGCGATACGAATCTTGGTCCCGAAACATGGCGCACTCCGCATTCAGGCTTGCTCAGATTGTCTTCGACTAAGCGGTCATTGACCGAACCGTTCGGTCATTTTATATAAAGCGTGGTTCGGCAAGTCAATATGACCGAACCGTTCGGTCAATAATAATTAAAGATTATCTGATAAGGCATTGGTGAGGCTTGATAATCTGCCTCGCGGTGTCAGGGAGACAACGACAATGAACGCGCAGGCCCAGCTCAAGGCGACGCCCAATGCAGCGGATGATAGCGCCAAGCGCCGTCAGATCGTTCAGGGTGCGCGGGAGATCTTCCTCGCCAGGGGTTTTGACGCCGCCAGCATGAGCGACATTGCCCGCGCCGCCGGCGTCTCCAAGGGCACGCTCTACGTCTATTTCGAGAACAAGGAGCAGTTGTTCGAGGCCATCGTCCATGAGGAGTGCCTCGTTCACGCCGAAGGCGCTTTCGACTTCGACCACGGCAATCACGACGTCGAGGCGGTACTGACCCGGCTCGGCAGCGCCTATCTCGGCTTTCTCTGCACCGCCGAGAAGGCGTCTGCGCTCCGCACCGTCGCCGCCATCGCCGACCGCATGCCCGAGATCGGGCGGGTGTTTTACGAGACTGGCCCGGCGGTCGGCATTGCCAAACTGGCCGCCTATCTCAAGGCGCAGAACGAGGCGGGCGTGCTGGCGGTCGACGATTGTACTGTTGCCGCGGCGCAGTTCCTGGATTCATCCAAGTCGACGCTATTCATGCCGGTGCTGTTCAACTTCGGCGGTGCGCCGCAAGCGGACGCGATCAGCCATGTCGTCGGCATGGCCGTGCGCACTTTCATGCGCGCCTATCGCATAAACGCCTAGTTTGCGCCGCGGCGCAGCCTGCCGTCGCGGCTATTTCTCTCACGTCTTGCCTGGAACCGGCGGCGCGCCGTGTCGTTTTCCTGTATAGAGGGTGTTTGCATCCGCGCCGCCACGCGCACCGCGCTCACAATGTTTCTCAGTTTAACGAAAAGATTCGCTTTCATTCCCGATAGGGTATTGCAAACCCGCCAAAGACCGGATGTCACGCGCCGGATTGCAAGGACGAGCGGACGATGACCAGTTTGAAATCGCTGCCGGACCATGGCCAAGCCGTGTGGCTTGATTTTCTGTCGCGCGGCTTCATCGCCAAGGGTGGCTTGAAGAAACTCGTCGACGAGGATGGCCTGCGCGGCGTGACCTCGAACCCCTCGATCTTCGAGCAAGCCATCGGTCATGGCGATGAATACGACGAAGCTGTTGCGCAAATCCTGAAGAAGCATGACCGCCCGGCCGGTGAAATTTTCGAACAGATCGCGGTCGAGGACATTCAGGACGCGACCGATGTGCTGCGTCCGGTCTTTGATGCAACGAAAGGCGCCGACGGCTTTGTCAGCATCGAAGTCTCGCCCTATCTCGCCAAGGACACCGCGGGCACGATCGCGGAGGCCAAGCGGCTGTGGCAGTCGATCGACCGCAACAACCTCATGATCAAAGTGCCGGCAACGCCCGAAGGGGTGCCCGCCATCCACGACCTGATTGCCAGCGGTATCAACGTCAACATCACGCTCCTGTTCGCGCAACAGGCCTATGAGCAGGTCGTCGAAGCTTATTTGTCTGGCCTCGAAGCGCTGGCGGTCAAAGGCGGCGATGTCTCGCGCATCGCCAGCGTTGCAAGCTTCTTCGTCAGCCGCATCGATACCGCGGTCGATAAATTGCTCGACGAAAAGATCGCGGAGGCCAACGACCCGGACGAAAAGAAGCGTCTTGCGGCGCTCAAGGGCAAGATCGCCATCGCCAATGCCAAGCTCGCCTATCAGCGCTATCTGCGGCTGTTCGCCGGCGCGCGCTGGGACGCGCTGAAGACTCACGGCGCCAAGCCGCAGCGGCTGCTTTGGGCTTCGACCGGCACCAAGAACAAAGCCTATAGCGACGTGCTCTATGTCGAAGAGCTGATCGGGCCCGACACCGTCAATACGATGCCGCTTGCGACTATCGACGCCTTTCGCGATCACGGCACGTTGCGCGACAGCCTGGTGCAGGATCCAGCGCAGGCGCAACGCCTGCTGAGCGAGCTTGGACGCGCCGGCATTTCGCTCGACAGCGTGACCGACAAGCTTCTCGATGACGGTGTGCGGCTCTTTGCCGATGCCGCCGACAAGCTTCTTGCCGCCGTCGCCAAGAAACGCATCGATGTCCTCGGCAAGGCAATGGACAAGCAAGAGCTGGCGCTGGGCGATGCGCTAAAGAAAAAAACCGACGCCGTCGCCGAAGACTGGCGCGTCCACGGCAATATCCGCAAGCTCTGGCAGCGCGACAAGTCGCTGTGGACCGGCACCGACGAAGATCGTTGGCTCGGCTGGCTCGACAGTACCGATGACGCGCAGATCGCGAGCTATACGGCACTCGCTGAGCAAATGAGGCGCGACGGCTTCGCCGATGCCGTCCTGCTCGGCATGGGCGGGTCAAGTCTTGGCCCCGAAGTTCTGGCATCGACATTCGGCCACCGCAGCGGTTGGCCGCGCTTGCGCGTGCTCGACTCGACGGTGCCGGCGCAGATCAAATCAATCGAGGACCAGATCGATCTCAACAAGACGCTGTTCATCGTGTCGAGCAAATCGGGCAGCACCACCGAACCGAACGTTCTCACCGATTATTTCTTCAAGCGCGTCGGCGACAAGGTGGGTGCGGCGCAGGCGGGACAACATTTCGTCGCCATCACCGATCCTGGATCGTCGCTCGAGAAACGTGCGAAAGAGCAAAACTTCCGCCATATGTTCCACGGCGTGCCGAGCATCGGCGGCCGCTATTCCGTGTTGTCGCCGTTCGGCCTCGTGCCGGCGGCCGTGGCCGGGATCGACATTGCCGAACTCATGCGACGCGCCCGCATGATGATGTACAGCTGCAGCGCGGATGTTCCTCCGGCCGAAAACCCAGGCGCTGTGCTTGGCATCGCGCTTGGCGCCGCAGCCGCGGCGGGCCGCGACAAAGTGACGATCGCGGCGTCGCCAAGCCTCGCCAGCTTTGGCGCCTGGGCCGAGCAACTGATCGCGGAATCGACCGGCAAGAACGGCAAAGGCCTCATTCCGATCGACGGCGAGCCCCTTGGTGCGCCGGAGGTCTATGGCAGCGATCGCGTCTTTATCGATCTGAAACTCGCCGCCGATAGTGCCGATGCCGCGCACGAGGGTAAACTCGCTGCGCTCGAGAAAGCTGGCCATCCCGTCATTCGCATCGTGCAGCAATCGACGGAAAATATCGGTCAGGAATTCTTCCGCTTCGAGATTGCAACCGCGATCGCCGGCGCGGTGATCGGCATCAACCCGTTCGATCAGCCGGACGTCGAAGCCAGCAAGGTGAAAACACGCGAATTGACCTCGGCCTTCGAGAAGGCCGGCGCCCTGCCCGCGGAGACGCCAGTCTGTGCGGAAAAATCACTCAAGCTTTATACCGATGAGAGGAATGCGGCGGCGCTGCGTCAGGCCGGCGCCGACGGCAGCGTCGCAAGCTGGCTCACGGCGCATTTCAGTCGCATCGGGCGTGGCGACTATGTTGCCCTGCTCGCCTATCTCGCACGGGACCGAAGCAACGCAGACAGTTTGCAGAAACTGCGCATGGCCATGCGCGACCGCCGCCATGTCGCGACCTGTCTCGAATTCGGACCGCGCTTTCTGCATTCGACCGGTCAAGCTTATAAAGGCGGCCCGGATAGCGGCGTGTTCCTGCAGATCACGTCTGATGACGCGCAGGATCTGCCCATTCCCGGCCTTCGCGCCAGTTTCGGTGTGGTCAAGGCGGCGCAGGCGCGCGGCGATTTCAGCGTTTTGGTCGAGCGCGGCCGGCGCGCTTTGCGCATTCATCTCGGCGGCGATTTGCAAGCAGGCCTTTCCGAACTCGCCGCCGCGTTCGAGCGCGCGGTATCCTGACGGAGCGTTGCCCATGCAGATCGGCGTAATCGGTCTTGGTCGCATGGGCGGCAATATTTCGCGCCGCCTGATGGAGAACGGTCACGAGGTGGTCGTCTATGACCACGATCCGAAGGCGATCGACGCCGTCAGCCGCGACGGCGCGAAGAGCGCCGAAGGCCTCGACAAGCTCATTGCGCAATTGCGGCCGCCGCGCCCGGTCTGGGTCATGCTGCCCGCGGGTCAGATCACGGAGGACACGATCGGGCAGCTCGGCAAGCTGCTCGATCCAGGCGACATCGTGCTCGACGGCGGCAACACGTTTTGGAAGGACGACATCCGCCGCGCCAAGATGCTGAAACAGCGCAACATCCACCACGTCGACGTCGGCACGAGCGGCGGCGTGTGGGGGCTCGAGCGCGGCTATTGCCTGATGATCGGCGGCGATAAAGCCGTCGTCGACCGTCTTAATCCGATCTTCAAGGCACTAGCCCCCGGGCTCGGCAATGCGGAGCGCACGCCGGGCCGCGACGGCCGCGATCCGCGCGCCGAGTACGGCTATATCCATGCCGGGCCGAACGGCGCCGGGCATTTCGTCAAGATGATCCATAACGGCATCGAATACGGCCTGATGCAGGCTTTTGCCGAGGGTTTCGACATCTTGAAGAACTCCTCAAGCGACGCGTTGCCTGAGGATTATCGCTTCGATCTCGATCTCACCGACATTGCTGAGGTGTGGCGGCGCGGCAGCGTCATCAGCTCCTGGCTGCTCGATCTGACGGCGAGCGCGCTGACCAAGGACCCGAAGCTCGACGCCTTTAAAGGCGTGGTCGAGGATTCCGGCGAAGGCCGCTGGACCGTGATGGCGGCGATCGAAGAAGCCGTGCCGGCCGACGTTCTCTCCGCTGCGCTCTACACCCGCTTTCGCTCGCGCCGGGACCACACCTTTGCCGAGAAGATTCTGTCGGCAATGCGCAGCGGCTTCGGCGACCATGTTGAACCTGGATCGGCGCATAAGGCCAAAACGCCATGACCGGAAAGACCGCGACCACGTCGGCGCGGCCGGCCGATCCGTGCACCCTCATTATTTTCGGTGCGTCAGGCGACCTCACTCACAGGCTCTTGCTGCCGGCGCTCTATAATCTCGCCGTGTCCGGATTGCTGCCTGAGGCCTTCGCCTTGATCGGCGTGGCGCGGAGCGAATCCACCAGCGAAGCCTTCCGCGACGATCTGGCCAAAAGCCTGCCGAAATTCGCCACCCGTGACATCGACGAACGAGTCGTCAAAAAGCTGTTGGACTGTGTCGTCTATGTGCAAGGCGAGCCGGACGATGCAGCGACCTATAAGAAAATCGCCCACGAACTTTCCGGCATCGAAAGCAAGCGCGCCACCGAGGGCAATAGATTGTTCTATCTGGCGACGCCGCCGGCTGCCTTCACGCCGATCGGCTGTCATCTTGGGCAGTCTGGCCTCGCGCGCGAAGAGAACGGCGCATGGCGGCGGGTCGTGATCGAAAAGCCGTTCGGCACCGACCTCGCCTCGGCGCGCGATCTCAATCAAAAACTGCTCAGCGTGCTCAAGGAAGATCAGATTTTCCGCATCGACCATTATCTCGGCAAGGAAACCGTACAGAACATCATGGTGCTGCGTTTCGCCAACGGCCTGTTCGAGCCGATCTGGAATCGCCACCATATCGAGCACGTACAGATCACGGTCGCGGAATCGCTCACCGTCGGCCGGCGCGGCAACTACTACGACGCGACCGGCGCTTTGCGCGACATGGTGCCCAATCATCTGATCCAGCTGCTGTCGCTCATCGCCATGGAGCCGCCGTCGCGCTTTGCCGCCGACTCGGTGCGCGCCGAAAAGGCGCAGGTGCTCGATGCGGTGCAGTATCAGATGAACGGCGACGCACTGCGCAATTCGGTGCGCGCGCAATACGGCGACGGCTATATCGACAACCGCGCCGTCGATGCCTATCGCAAGACCAAAGACGTGAAGCCCGACAGCATTACGGAAACCTACGTAGCTCTCAAGCTCATGATCGACAATTGGCGCTGGGCCGGCGTGCCGTTCTACCTGCGCACCGGCAAGGCGTTGCGTGCCAAGCAGACCGAAGTGGCGATCAAATTTCGTCAGGCGCCTGTGGCAATGTTCCGCGAAACGCCGATCGACCGTTTGGCGGAGAATTTTCTGGTGATCCGTATCCAGCCGGACGAGTGCATTGGGCTTGAATTCAACGCCAAGATTCCCGGCCCCTCGATCGCAATCGGCGGCGTCGAGATGACTTTCAAATATGGCGACTATTTCGAGGCGTCGCCGTCCACCGGCTACGAAACGCTGATCTACGACTGCATGATCGGCGACGCCATCCTTTATCCGCGGGCCGACGGCATCGAGGCGGGATGGCGCATCGTGCAACCGTTCCTGGACGCTTGGCGCGATGCGGGAGCGGACGGGCTTGCGACTTACCGCGCTGGCAGCGAAGGCCCCTCCGAGGCTGATCAGCTTCTCGCCAGAGACGGCCGGCGCTGGCGTCCGATTATGTGAGTTGCGATGACGCGAGTTTCAACATGGCGCTCAAGACAGATACCAACGCACCTGCCAACAGACCTGCCAACGTGATCGCAGTTGCGGATGCCGCGGCCTTGGCGACGGCGGCGGCACGCCGGCTCATCGCGCGTGTCGCTACCGGCGGACGGAGTGCCGTGTGCCTGACCGGCGGATCGAGCCCTCAGGACCTTTATCGCCTGCTGGCCACCGAACCGTGGCGGAGCCAAGTCCCTTGGGACCGCGTGCATTGGTTCATGGGCGACGACCGCTTTGTTCCGGAGAGCGATCCCCGCAGCAATATGGGCGCGGCGCGTGCCGCGTTCCTTGAAGCTGTGGCGCCGTCACAGAATATCCATCCGATCGCGACCAATGCCGCCGATCCCGAGACGGCGGCGCAGCTCTACGAGAACGAGCTTAAAAAGTTCTATGGCGCCGACCGGCTTGATCCGGCGCGTCCGTTATTTGATCTCGTCCTGATGGGATTGGGCGGTGACGGCCACACGGCCTCGCTATTTCCTAACTCCCCTGCTCTCGCCGAAAAGACCCGCTGGGTTGTCGGCATCGCCAAAGCCGGCATGGAGCCCTATGTGCCTCGCGTCACCTTGACCTTTCCCGCACACGCCTCGACGCGGGAAATGCTGTTTCTCGTCGACGGCGCCGAAAAGCGCCCCATTTTAGCTCGTGTCCTCGGCGGCGAGGACCTGCCGGCCAATCGCGCCTATTCCAATGGCGAGCTGGTGTGGCTGATCGACCGCGCTGCCGCGCCGGAGACCACAGCATGAAGGCCGATCCAGCGGCGCACAGCGCTTCAGTCCTGGTCGTGATGGGCGTTTCCGGTTCCGGCAAGAGCACGATCGCCGCGATGCTCGCGCACCGTCTGCATTGGCTTTACGAAGACGGCGACTGGTTTCACCCCAAAAGAAACATCGAGAAGATGCACCATGGCGAGCCGCTCACCGATGAGGATCGCTGGCCCTGGCTGCATGCCATCGCCGATTGGATCGACGCCACGCGGCGCTCGGGTAACCGCGGCATCGTCGCCTGCTCTGCACTCAAGCGGGCCTATCGCGACGTTCTCATCGGCAAGCGCCAAGACGTCCGGCTGATCTATCTCAAGGGCGATCAGGATCTCATCGCCCGCCGCATCGCCGCGCGCGCCGATCATTTCATGCCGGCGCAACTGCTCGACAGCCAGTTCGCCGCCCTCGAGGAGCCGACTGCCGACGAGCGGCCGATCACAGTCTCGATCGCTCCCCATCCGCGCGAAATCGTTGAGACAATTGTCGCGGAACTGAATATCGGCGAAGCTTCGAGCGCGGCGGCGAGTCGCTTATAGCGATCGCGCGTCCGGCAGGAACAACGATCGATCCGATGAACGAGCCTTCGCTTTCGTCGCCAGCGCCCGCGACACCCGACGACAAGCGAACCATACACCGCCTCCTGATATTTTTTGCGCTGGTCTATATCGTCGAAGGCGTGGGCCAGATCGTCGGCCTGATTTCGCAGCCGCTCAACTATTATCTCAAACAGGCTCTAGGCTGGACGCCGCTCCAGGTCACCGCCTTCATCACCATTTTCAACCTGCCCTGGATCATCAAACCGCTTTACGGCCTGGTCTCCGACTTCGTGCCGCTGTTCGGCTATCGGCGCAAAAGCTATCTGATCATCGCTAATCTGCTGGCCATCGGCGGCTATCTATGGGTCACGCGGCTTACCGCGCCGGGCGATCTTCTGATCGCGCTGTCGCTCACCGCCTACGCCATGGCGATATCGAGCACGTTGTGCGGCGCGGTGCTGGTCGAGAACGGCCAGCGGCTGCACGAGAGTGGCACCTTCGTCAATCAGCAATGGTTGTGGTTCAACATCGCCGCCATGGCCGCGGCCATTCTCGGCGGCGAACTGGTGGAGCATCTGGCGCCGGCGCAGGCTTTGCACACGGCGGCGCTCATCGTCGGCATGGCGCCGTTCATGGTCATTTTCGGCACGCTGTTTCTGATCGAAGAGAAACGAATGCCGGTCAACGTCGAGGGCATGAAAGCGACCTTGCGCGGCCTGATAGCCGCCTTCAAACGGCGGGAGCTGCTCATCGTCGCCGCTTTCATCTTTCTCTATTATTTCAGCCCCGGGCTCGCCACGCCGCTCTACTATCACATGACGGACGAGCTGAAATTCTCGCAAGCCTATATCGGCATCCTGTCGTCGATCGCGGCCGGCGGCTGGGTGGTCGGCGCGCTGCTTTACCGGCGCTTTCTCGAAGATCTCAGCATGAAGAGGCTGCTCTATCTGAGCATCGTCTGCGGCACGCTGACCACGCTGGCTTATTTGCTGCTTTACAGCGAAGTATCCGCGGCGATCATCAATTTCTGCGCCGGCCTCTCGGCGATGCTGGCTACAGTGGCGACCGTGACGCTGGCTGCCGACTATTGTCCGCCCCGCGCCGAAGGATTTTCCTTCGCGGTGCTGATGTCGGTGATCAATCTGTCGAATTCGGTTGGCGACAATGTCGGTTCATATCTCTATGCCAATGTCTTTGAACGCACATTGCCGCCGCTTATTGTAATTTCGGCGGGCTTTACCGCCTTTGCCTTCGTTCTGGTGCCACTGTTGCGCCTCGGCAACAAGCCGCAAGGCGAGCCTGCCGCTGCCAGAGATGAGATGGAACCGACAGCACCATCTTTGCGTTGATTCATGCGTGCGTTAAAATTATACGTTTGAGCGAACTGCTTTCCGATAACCGAAACGCCCAAAGTCAAACCCGAGGGCCCGTTCGGGACAACATAATATTGGTGCTCGATCATGCGAAAGATCGGCGCGCTTGTTGCAATCGGCGGAATCGCCGCGGTTATCGTTTCTGCATCGCCGGCCGCGGCCTTCGGTATTCGCATAGGGCCGTTCCATATCGGCTTACCGTTTGGTTGGCACCACCACCATCGCCAGCTCTATATGCGCGCCAGTCCGAACGAGGTGGCGCGATCCAGCGAACCGTCTCGCGCCGAAACCACGGAAATAGTACCGCAAGGTACGGTTTCGCCGGCGCTGGTCTATCCGAGCCTTGCGCTTCCGGCGATTTTCCAGAATGTGTTCTGGCCGAACGCATCGCAATGGCCGTTCGGCTATCAAAACATCTTTACAACCGCCTTTGCCAAAATCCCCGCCGGCCAGGACCAGCGCCTCTGCCAGCAACCGCTCGACCCCAACGCCATGGTCGGACGCATCAGCGCGGAAGTCTCCCCGACCGCCGATCAGATGCCGCTGTTGCAGAAGCTCGGCGGCGCGCTCGGCATGGCGTCGGGCTACCTCGCCAGGGCCTGTCCGAAGGGCATTCCAGCGCAGCCGGTGGCGCGGCTGCAAATGATGCAGTCGCAGATCCAGGCCTTGGCCATGGCGATCGACATCGTCCGCCAGCCGCTCGAGGACTTTTCGCAATCGTTGACCGCGGATCAGCGGTCCCGTTTCGATGGAACTCCGCCGCCCGACGCGGCGCAAGATCAAGCTACGGTGCGAGAGCAGAATCAGGCGGGCAATCTGGTGCAGCCTTGCGGCGGCTCGTCGACCGCGATCGACTGGTCGATCGCCCAGATCAATCGTTCGGTACAGCCGACGGACGCGCAGCGCGACGACCTTGCCAGCGTCAAGCAATCGTTCAACGCCGCGGCGATTGATCTTGACGCCCACTGCCCGACTTCGGCGCCCGCGACCGCGCTGCGACGCCTCGAAACCATCGAGGCGCGGCTCGATGCAGCGTGGCGCGCGGTCTTGGCGATGCAGGTCACGCTCACCGATTTCGAAACCAAGCTGAGCGACGAGCAAAAAAGCCGTTTTGATGCGATGAATTTCGCGTCACGCTAAGGATATGCTCTAAGGCGTGCGGTTCTGCGCATTCCAATGCCGCTCCAGATTGGCGATCAGCGCCGTACTGAAATGGCAATACGCCTGCTCGCGTGCATAGACCGCCATGTAGCGGCGGAACGTATCGAGCGGCTCTTCGCTGACGCGGATCGCACGACGGTTGCCGGCGGCGCTGACCACGCCGGAACTGGTGAAGCCGTCGATCACCGTTTCCAGCGCTGAATCGATCGAGGCTGGCGGCGCGATCTCATCGCAGATCAGCCGTCCCTCCGGCGTGTCGCAATCCAGACGACGGCCATAAAGGATGGCTTGCCGCGCAATCCGGTGGCCGGTAAATCGCCACAGCCGAAGATTAGCGGCACCGGGAATAATGCCTTCCTTGCGCGCCGGCAGCGTCAGATAGGCGTCGCTCGCCGCCAGCACATAGTCGAGCGCCAGCAGAAGCTGACAACCGCCACCGATGGCAAAGCCATCGACCACGCCGACCCACGGTTTTTCGATCGTACCGCCGACAAGCTCATCGGGGCTCGCATCCGCGCGCGCCACGCCACGAAACAGTTTATTGACGAGCCCCATATCGCGCTTGATGTACCAAACGTAGGAAATCTTGCCGTGATAGAGATGCGTCAAGTTGATGCCGGCCGAGAACAGGCGACGGCCGCGATATTTCGCGTGCTCGACCGTATCGCCGCGCAACACGGCAACGTCGGCTGCGGGATCGAGCGTGGCGACATCAATCGCGGTTTCAAGACCGTCCACCGTGCTCTCGTCTTCGGAATTGAGGAAGCGCGGATGGCGCATCGTGACCACGGCGGCCTTGCCGTGACGTTCCAACGTCGCGCCTTCGAATTCGAGCTTGCCGCGTTCGGCGAAATACCTGGCCCGTTCGAACGCTTCCGGCCGCGGCAACAGCATGGCGTGGCACAAATGCATGCCGCAGGCTGCATGGCCAAGAACAGAAGACAGCAACAGGCCCTGGTCGATTTCGAAACCGTCTTTGTGCTGCTGCTGAAATGTGTTCTCACGCGCCAGGACCGTGTCGTTTGGCACCAGGCCCGGAAGGACGAGTGCCGCATCGCGGACCAGATGCTCGACACGAACAAATTTGGCGAGATTGTCGGTCAACCGGCGATAGATGGTTTCGACATAGGCGCCAAGGAATTTTTGGCGCATCGCGCGATCGCGACGGGTGATTTCAGCAGCGGCGGCCGCTTGCGCTTCGGAGCGCGAGTTTTTCGGTGGCAGATGCATCAGCATTTCCGTGCCGATGCGCCATTGCCGCGAAAAATCCTCGGCATCCCGCCGATAGTCGCCAGTCACCGCGACTTCGCTGCCGCTCCAATCCACCACCGCCTCGCGCGGCAGGCCGGCCTGCTCAAAAACATCGCCGCGCAAAGTGCCTTCTGCGACTGTCATTGTTCTATTCCCTGAACTAATTGCGCGGCCTTTTGTCGATTACGCGTTTGGCCTTGCCCTGCGAGCGCTCGATCGCGCCGGGCGCCACCGCGCGTACGGTTGCGGTCACGCCGACCTGGGCCTTGATCATATGCGCGCCGCGCTCGGCGAGCGCCATGGCCGCATCCGGCGGCAGTGCCTCACGCGTTTCGACAATCACTTCGAGTTCGTCGAGCCGGCCGGGCCGCGTCACTTCGAGAATGTAATGCGGCGCGAACAGACGCTCACCGGCAAGCGCCGCTTCGATCTGGGTCGGAAAGACATTGACGCCGCGGATGATCAGCATGTCGTCGCTGCGGCCCTTGATACCCTCGATGCGGCGCATGCCGCGGCCGGCGCCGGGCAAAAGGCGCGTGAGGTCGCGCGTGCGATAGCGGATCACCGGCATCGCCTCCTTGGTCAACGAGGTGAAGACCAGTTCGCCCTCCTCGCCGTCCGGCAGCACTTTGCCGGTTTCCGGATCGATGATTTCGGGATAAAAATGATCCTCCCAGATCGTCAGCCCGTCCTTGACCACGGCATATTCTTGCGCGACGCCGGGGCCGATCACTTCGGAAAGCCCGTAGGAATTCACCGCATCGAGGCCCAAGCGCTGCTCGATCTCCGCGCGCATGGTCTCGGTCCAGGGCTCCGCGCCCAGCATGGCGATGCGCAGCGATGATTTGCGCGCATCGATGCCCTGCCGGTCGAACTCGTCGGCGATGGCGAGCAGATACGACGGAGTGACGGCGATAATATCTGGCTCGAAATCGCAGATCAGCTGCACCTGGCGCTCGGTAAAGCCGCCGCTGACCGGGATGACCGCGCAGCCGAGATA
>DATHPQ010000147.1:0-3137 GCA_035483735.1 Xanthobacteraceae bacterium
ACGAAGGCGTTCACCGGCCCGATCATTTTCAGCTTCTTCGGCCCGCCGGCGCGGCGAAAGCCATCGATATTGCCGCGGGTGTGCAGATCGACCTTGCCCCAGACGCCGACCGAATAGAGCGGCACTTCGATCTGATGCAGGTGCTCGGCGGCGCAGCGCTCGCGCCAGAACTCGTCATAGGTCGGATGCTGCTGCAGATGCAGATTGAGATCGTAAGGCTGCTCGCGCGGAAATTCGCCGTTGGCGGAATGGCGGTTGATGATGCGGTTCTGGTTCCACCAATAGCTGCCGAAAAAGTCGCTGAGCATGCCGCCCTGATAGACCGAAGCGCGGTATGGATCGTTCAGCCCGTCGAACGCGGCAATGCAGGCAAGCGACGGCGGCCGCTGGATCGCCATCCACCATTGCAGCATGCAGAAATAGGATTGGCCGATGCCGCCGACCTTGCCGCTCGACCACGGCTGGCGGCCGAGCCATTCGACGACGTCGTAGAGATCCTTCTGCTCGTTACGGTCGAGAAAGCGGAATTCGCCGCCGGATTTGCCGCAGCCGCGCGCATCCATATGGGCATAGACGTAGCCGCGCGCGACGTAGAGGCTGATCGGCCCGGTCTCGCGCCACAGAAATTGCGGCGACGCCGGCAGCGAGTTGTTGTCGTAGCGGTAAGGCGCCGCTCCGAGCACGACGGGAAACGGCCCATCGCCGTCCGGCATATAGAGCGCCACCGCGATCTCGACGCCGTCATGCACGCGAATTTTGACTTCGCGGCGCTTTGGTTCTTCCGCCATCGCACTGTCCCCAGCTACGATCAACACCATAGGAAAATGCCTATGAGCGAGCAATGCGAAGGCGTTGCCGCGACGCGATGCGCGCGCCCGTGCGCACTCTCCTCGTCACCACCGGGCTTGACCCGGTGGTCCATGCTGACGTGCGGCTTGCAGAAGCCGACCGGAAGGTTTGATCGCGCCTTGCTGCCGCATGGATTGCCGGGTCAGAGGCGAACGAAGTGACGCCGTTCTTCGAACGGCTATGCCCGGCAATGACGAAGGAAGAAAGAAAGAAACAATCGAAGGAAGCGGAACGCCGACAGACGCAGTGTTTCATGTCCGCACCAGCGGGTGCGGGGCGCGCCACGGAGAGATCGGCTTGCGCCGACCCGCCGCTGCGGGCGCGCTCGCCTGTCGGCGTTCCACTGACGGTTCTGACGCGCGGGCTTTCGCCGTTGCGTGCGGCTCCAGGCCAGGCTTCCTGGGACGTGGCCGGAGCGCTGGTCTGTCACTTCCTCCTTCCGGAGGCAGAACCAAACGCAGTTTGTGCGGGCGTTACCCGCCCCAACCTGTCCCAGTCCAGTGGCAGCACCCCACCGGCCGCTCGTAGTGGCGGCCTGCATGATGCCCAAAGCCGCCCGGGTGCGGGTCGTAACGCCGCCCGCGGGCACCGCACTCGCTCCGGCCTTCAGGTCTACCTCCCAAAGGCGTCCTTCATGAGCGAGATTCGAGTCGTGAGGTGTAACTGAAATAGTGACCAATGTCAATGAAAAAGAGACGGTATTTTCATGCACTGGAGCAGCGAAGATGCACGCTTTCCCCTCCCTCTTGAGGGGTTAGGGGTGGGGGTCGGGAGGCGACGCGCCGACATGGACGGGTGCGCTGCGGACGTCTTCGCAGAGAACCGGCCTCTCGACCCCCACCCCATTCCCTCCCCACAAGGGGAGGGAGTCACAAGCGTCTGTCTCCTCGCCGGTCTCGTTTTTATTTGCTGTTGCACTTTGAGCGAGACGTTTCAGCGCGTCGCCGTGGCGGCAATCCGGAATGACGAAACCGCCTCATCGCATTTCCGGCGGCACGCCGGCGCCGCCGATTGCGGGATCGCGCGGAAACGCCACCACGGTGCCGATCAGCGCCATGGCGCAGCCAAGGAGAATGTCTTTCATGCGCTCCATCAACAGATCGGCCATGCTTTCGGCGCTCACGCCTTGCAGACTGAGCGCGGTGAGATCGTAAGCCAGCATCACCACAAGCGCGATCAGCGCAGTGTGCAGCCAATAGCGCTCGCCGATGTGATGCGGAATGAGCGGCGCGACGATCAGGATCGCAAGACTGATCAAGGTCATCGAATCCGTCCCGACGGTGATCGCCCAGGCGGCAACGACACCGGCAAACGTGCCGGCGATACGCTCGACGATGCGGCGATAGCTGGCATTGGCGTCCGGCAGCATCACCAAAAGTGTAGTGATGACGATCCAGAAGCGGTGCGTCGGATCGAGCGAACTGCCGAGCCACAGCCCCATGGTCGAAGCCACCGCGTAAGCGCAAGCAAAGCGCAGCCAGCCGCCATAGCCCGACGGCCGCTGCGTCGGCGCGACGATCACCAGCGGCAGCGGCCCGCACAGCCAATGATCCACCGCGCGCGCGGCGACGACCACCGACAGCACGCCGAGCGGATACCAGATCTGCTGCGTATCGAAGGCCGGCATGGTGCCGCCGACGGCAAAGGCCATGGCGGCATTGCGCGCGACGATCAGCGTCTCGCGGCCGCGCCGCGCCGACAGGCCGGTGGCGAAAGCCACCACGATGAACGAGGGCCACAGCGCCGCGGCCAAATTGCGCACCAAAAAACCGGCCGCCGCGCCCAACGCGATGCCGGCGCCGTCGGCGACGACCAGCCGCAACCGCCGCGGCAGATCCTTGTCGTTATCGGCAAAGGCAAGCGTGAGCCCGAGCACCGCGCCAAGCTGCGCCTGCTGCGGATCGCCGCGCAAGACGGCAAAGACCACCGGCACGCCGATAGCGGCGAAGAACAAAGCGCCGCGCCGGATCTGCGTGGTGTCGAAAGGAATCTGCATCAAGCTTCACCGGAAGCCAAGTAGCGGGGCGTTTTGAAACCCATTGGCTCCCGCCGCGTTAGTGGTTGAGAACAGACGACGGACTTGTCCATGGAACACCTGATTCGGGAGTTTGGCGCGTGGCTTAAGGAGGGATTCGGCTGGCTCGTTGACGTGATTGTGTTCGGGTGCCTCTGGGGCATCAGCCAGGTTTCGCGGCTACTTGATACGCAATTGGGCAGCGTTTCGCTCTTGAAGAGCGTCGTGCTTGTTCTCGTACTTCTGCTCATCCTATCTGTATTCTATTGGGTGT